>NZ_CP045067.1:1835000-2170000 GCF_016864015.1 Lacinutrix sp. WUR7
AGCGGCTCAGAAAAAGAACCAGGATAATAGACTGTTTTTATAGTGTTTTTTTTAAATTCACTTTATGGTATTCTGTAGATTCTCCATTTGTTTCTAATGTCAGATTGCTTTTATCTAGTTTTTTAATTACAGAGGTCCAATTGCCATATCTATAAATGTATTCTAGTTTCAGAGTATCTGCTTCCTTTTTTATATAAATGTGCGAATGTGATTTTTCAACAGGCTTGTATTCTCCAATAGTTTCCGATATTTCCACATTTTCCACATTTCCTCTTCCATTTTCAAACCAATAATGATAAATGCTTTTAGAATCGTCATTTTTAATTTTCCAATACCCAGTAATGGCTTCCTCAATTTCTTTATCAGAAGAGCAGCATTCTAAACTTTGCGCAAAGTTTGAAAATGGGATTAATAGCAAAAAAAATAGAAGATAATTTTTAAATAAAGACATTTAAATAAGAAAATTAATAGCAAACGTATAACAATATACTGTTTTTTAATTAAATGGAATGTGTTTTAGTTGCTAGAAGCTAAATGTTTCCGTATTTTTGCACTCCAATTTTTTTAGACTTTAATAACAATAATTTTTTTGCTTACGCAGAAATAATAAATAAAATAATACATGAGCCCAAAAGGAAAAGAAACATTTGATGTTTTAATAGAGATTCCAAAAGGAAGTAGAAATAAATACGAATATGATTTTGATTTACATAAAATCCGTTTCGACAGAATGTTATTTTCTTCCATGATGTACCCAGGAGATTATGGATTTATTCCAGAAACTTTAGCGCTTGATGGTGATCCATTAGACGTATTAGTAATGGGTACTGAACCAACTTTTCCAATGTGTGTAATGGAAGTAAAGCCAATTGGAGTATTTCACATGGCGGATGAAAAAGGACCAGATGAAAAATTAATATGTGTACCAGTTACAGATCCTATCTGGAATAGTTGCAATGATATTAATGACTTAAATCCACATAGAATAAAAGAAATAACACATTTCTTTCAAGTATATAAAGATTTAGAAAAGAAAAAAGTAGACGTAGGTGGTTGGGGAGATGCAAAAGAAGCTTATGAAATTTTAAATAAATGTGTAGAGCGCTATGAAGATAGTGAACATAAAGCAAAAGGTAACTTTACTATATAAGACCTTTTAGAGTACAAAACGGAAACCCTTTCATTTTAAATGGAAGGGTTTTTTGTTTTAAAATACTGAAATGCAATTAGTTGTAGTTCTTTTTCTCTCTTTATATATAAATAGCCATTGTTTTGCTTGTTGTATTTTAGGAAATCAAATAGTAAAATGATAATTTTTATGTTAAAAAATTGTCATTTTAAAATATTTTTTACTTCTGATTGATTTTATTACTTTAGCAATCGTTAAAAACTAATCAAACTATAAAATAATATGGAATCAATGATGATTTATATGCCAATTGTATTGGCAATTTTAGGATTAATTTACATGGTTGTAAAAAAATCTTGGGTAATGAAACAAGACGCCGGAGATGGTAAAATGAAAGAGATTTCAGATCATATCTACGAAGGAGCACTTGCTTTCTTAAATGCCGAATATCGTTTACTCGCAATCTTTGTTGTTATTGTAAGTGTGTTACTTGCCATTGTATCTTTTGTGGTACCAACAACACACTGGTTAATTGTTATCGCTTTTATTTGTGGTGCTGTGTTTTCTGCATTTGCAGGAAATATAGGGATGAAAATAGCAACCAAAACAAACGTAAGAACTACACAAGCTGCGCGTACTAGTTTACCAAATGCATTAAAAATATCTTTTGGTGGTGGTACTGTTATGGGACTTGGTGTTGCTGGTTTAGCAGTACTAGGTTTAACCTTTTTCTTTATATTTTTCTTTCATTATTTTATGGGAGGAGTTTGGACAAACACCATGGACATGACTATTGTTCTTGAAACGCTAGCTGGTTTCTCTCTTGGAGCAGAATCTATTGCATTATTTGCTCGTGTTGGTGGCGGTATTTATACTAAAGCTGCAGATGTTGGAGCCGATTTAGTTGGTAAAGTAGAAGCTGGGATTCCAGAAGATGATCCAAGAAATCCTGCAACTATTGCAGATAACGTTGGTGATAATGTTGGTGATGTAGCAGGAATGGGAGCCGATTTATTTGGTTCGTATGTGGCAACCGTATTGGCTGCAATGGTATTAGGAAATTATGTGATTAAAGATATGGGTGGAAATATTGCAGATGCCTTTGGAGGTATTGGACCAATATTATTGCCAATGGCAATTGCTGGTGTAGGAATTATTATTTCTATTATTGGTACCATGCTGGTTAAAATTAAAAGTAACGACGCTAAAGAAGCACAAGTAATGAGTGCTTTAAATGTTGGAAACTGGACCTCTATTGTTTTAGTTGCTGCTGCTTGTTTTGGATTAGTAACTTGGATGTTACCAGAAACCATGCAAATGAATTTCTTTGGTGAAGGCTTACAAGAAATTTCTTCTATGCGTGTGTTTTATGCAACCTTAGTAGGTTTAGTAGTTGGAGCAGTTATTTCTTCGGTTACCGAATATTATACCGGATTAGGTAAAAAACCGATCTTAAAAATTGTACAACAATCTAGTACAGGAGCAGGAACCAATATTATTGCTGGTTTAGCAACTGGAATGATTTCTACATTCCCTTCTGTTTTATTATTTGCTGCTGCTATATGGGCATCGTATGCATTTGCAGGGTTTTACGGAGTTTCTTTGGCTGCTTCTGCAATGATGGCTACAACCGCTATGCAATTGGCTATTGATGCTTTCGGACCAATATCCGATAATGCTGGTGGGATTGCAGAAATGAGCGAACAAGAACCAATTGTAAGAGAGCGTACGGATATTTTAGACTCTGTTGGTAACACAACAGCTGCAACAGGAAAAGGTTTCGCAATCGCTTCTGCTGCATTAACTTCCTTAGCACTTTTTGCTGCCTATGTAACCTTTACAGGAATTGACGGAATTAACATTTTTAAAGCACCAGTTTTAGCTATGTTATTTGTTGGTGGAATGGTGCCTGTAGTATTTTCTGCGTTAGCAATGAATGCAGTAGGTAAAGCTGCCATGGAAATGGTAGAAGAAGTGAGACGTCAGTTTAGAGATATTCCTGGAATTATGGAAGGTACTGGGAAACCAGAATACGATAAATGTGTGGCTATTTCTACAAAAGCATCGTTAAAAGAAATGATGCTACCTGGTTTATTAACTATCGGATTTCCTTTAGTTATTGCTTTTGTTCCTATGATTTTTGGAATGAATAATCTGGCTATTGCCGAAATGTTAGGTGGTTATATGGCTGGGGTTACTGTTTCAGGTGTACTTTGGGCAATCTTTCAGAATAACGCTGGAGGTGCTTGGGATAATGCTAAGAAATCTTTTGAAGCTGGAGTAGAGATCAATGGAGAAATGACCTATAAAGGTTCTGATGCGCATAAAGCTGCAGTTACTGGGGATACGGTTGGTGATCCTTTTAAAGATACTTCTGGACCATCAATGAATATCTTAATTAAACTGACTTGTTTAATTGGATTAGTAATTGCTCCAATTTTAGGCGGACATACCGAAGAAGGTATGGCTAAAACAACAGAAATTTATAAAGAAGTAATAGTCGCAGATAATATTGAGATTTTTAAAAAGGCTGCTATTGAAAGAATGGAAAACGGTAACGCTAAAGCTACAGTGAAAATAGTAACGGTTACCAATGGAGTTGAAGAAGTGGTAACACAGGTTTTCGAAGGTTCTATGGAGGAAGTTACCAAGCAAGTAGAAGCTTTAGGTGGCGATATTAAAATAAAATTTTTAGAATAAATAATTACGATTATTTTTGTTTATGAAACCACGCTTTATGCGTGGTTTTTTGTTATTTTGAGGTAATATAATAGGTATGAAATTATTTAAAAGAGACCCGGTTCAAATTATAGCTTTTCAAAGCTACGGAACGGATACGCACTTTTATTTACGTGGAAGAGCTTTGCAAGATGAATCTATAGATCTAGAACAACAGGGTTTTTGTAGTTTGTTAGCCAACAGTTGGAAACGTTTAGAAAGCGACGAAATAAAACATGTAGCCATTAGTATCACCTTACCAAATGGAACTGTTTTAGAAACCACTAGTGATAATCATGGTTATTTTAAAGTAAAAGCTGATGTGGTAGGTTTAAGAGCTATGGCTAATGTCGAAGGTTGGTTGCATTGTGAAGTTGCTTTTAATCCTATTGGGATGAAACATAACATACAAAAGGATAATCGGTTTCCTGCCGAAATACTTATACCTTCCAGTCAAGTAGATTTTGGTGTTGCTAGTGATATTGATGATACTATTTTACATACCGGAGTAGTATCTACTTTAAAATGGCGTGTACTTTATAACACCCTTTTTAAATCTGCAAAAATGCGTTTGCCTTTGGAAGGTACTGCAGATTTTTATCATTTATTACATCGTGGGAAATCTGGAGCAAATGCCAATCCCATATTTTATGTTAGCCATAGTCCGTGGAATTTATATCGCTATTTAGAATTGTTTTTGAAGCAAAACAACTTCCCTAAAGGTCCTATCTTATTACGAAGTTTTAAAGATATTTTGAAACGCAAAAAAGCCAATGATAAACCAGAGAAGCAAAAGGAAATTTTAAACTTATTAAAAACGTATCCAGACTTGCCTTTTATTTTAATTGGCGATAGTGGTGAGCATGATCCCGATATTTATATGGAAATAGCCGAGTTGTTTCCTGGACGAATAAAAGCGATTTATTTACGCAGTGTAAAGCACAAAAAGAAAATGATTCGAGTAAAAGGATTGCTGGAGAATTATAAAACAACGCCTGCTTTATTAGTAGAAAGTAGTGCGCAAGCCATTAAACATGCTCGTGAAAATGAGTTTATAAAATAAGCGAACGTTGATTGCGATTTTGGTACCTGTACCTTAAGAATAAAATAATTTAGCAAACTGAAAAAGAGAAGCAGCTATTAATAAAACCCCAATTATTCGATTGATTTTTGTGGTGGTGTTTTTCATTTTAATTTTTAGTCTATGACTAAACTTTCCATAGCCAAATAAGGTAATTACTTTTCCGGAAAAAATACCAAAGAGGAACGGAATCAATAATACGTATGCCATGCTTATATCTAAATAGAGCATTTTTTTGTTTAAAAAAGAAATAACCAAAATCCAATAAATCAACACGGTTGGATTCACTAAACCTAAGATGAAACCTAGCATTTGTTTCGAAAGGTTAAATCGTTTTTTTATAATAATACACTCATCATTTTCATCTTTAATACATTCCTTTCTTCCTAAAAGAAGAATAATTCCAACGACTAATAATAGTAATGCAATAGCAAATTGCATCCAAATGTTATTGCTAATAAAGTTTTAAATTTGCAGATTAAATTGAAGGGCTATTATTACTAAAATGATTTCGGCTAAAGCTGCTGTGTAGATAATTTTTAAAGCACTTTGAATGTTTTCTTTTATGGTGGTATTAATAACCGCAACATTAGTGGTTCCTAATGGTAGTGCGCCAATTATGGCTGTAATAAATCCTAAGAATAAGTAGGTTATGGAGGTCATACGTTTTCTGTAATTCTATGGATTAGAAGTGTTGGTTTTTAAACATAACCATTTATAATCTATAGTAATCCTATAATTTTTATGGTTTTTATTGTCGGATAGTAGGTCGGCATGAAGCGGTTTACCTTTCATTTTAATTAAGGATAGTAATGTTCCTGATCGGCATATTTGTATGAAAATAGCAGTGCAGTTTCCTTCGTGAATAAAAGTTATTTATTTGCGTAATGTAAAAACAAGAAAAAAAGGATGGAGTAAAGGTTTGCTGAAATTAGTAATATTTCCAGCTCCTTCCTTTAGCTAAAGGAAGGTGGTTTTTTGTTGTAACAAAAAAGCGGATGGTTTGTTATAAAAGGCGTAGCTCTTTTTATGTATAATCCTGCTGCGTTAGCGATAGCAACGGCATCCTTTTTATGTCAGTTCGAGTGATTTGTGAAGCATGAGCAAATAGTATCGAGAACAAGTAAAAAAGACCTGCCTGCCGGCAGGCAGGTACAGTGAATAGCGGACCCTTGTGGTAACGCCCAACCTTCGCTAAAGCTTCGGTTGGCTAACCAAGCATTCGTTTATACTTTGATTGGTTAATCTAGAAATAATTTCTAGATTAAAATAATCCGTTTATTTCTGCGTCAATTTTATTTAAGATAAATCCTAAATCTTCTGGGTTATCTACAAAATCCAGATTATCTACATCAATAATTAAAAGGTTTCCTTTGTTGTATCCCGTAATCCAAGCTTCATAACGCTCATTTAATCTACTTAAATAATCGATGCTTATCGAGTTTTCATAATCGCGACCACGTTTGTGAATTTGCGATACAAGGTTAGAAATAGAACTACGTAAATAAATAAGTAAATCTGGACCTTCTACAAAACTTTCCATAAGATCGAAAAGCGATTTGTAGTTTTCAAAATCACGATTGGTCATCAAGCCCATAGCGTGCAAGTTTGGTGCAAAAATATGTGCGTCTTCGTAAATGGTTCTGTCTTGAATGATGTCTCTACCGCTTTCACGAATATCGGAAACTTGACGAAACCTACTATTTAAAAAGTAAACTTGTAAGTTGAAACTCCAACGTTCCATTTGATTGTAAAAATCGTCTAAATAAGGATTATCTACTACGTCTTCTAACTGGGCTTCCCATTTATAATGTTTGGCTAGTAATTTTGTAAGCGTGGTTTTACCAGCACCAATATTTCCTGCTATAGCAACGTGCATATATTATTTAGTTTTTAGTTGAAATTTAGATAAGATTTCCAATTGGCAAATATACAAGGTTTCATTGGTTAGTAAAAACTGATTTATTAACAAATTTGGTATTTTAATTTCTTGTATTTCGTCGGTGTTTTTCTTTAAAAAGTAAAGTGCATTTTCTTTTTTTAATACCAGGTTTCCGTTATCTTCTTCAATGGCAGTAAAGCCTTCGTTTTTAATCTTTTGCGTTAGGCTGCCAAAATAATTGTATTTGTAGATGTAGTTTTCGGTTAAAAGCCAGCAGAAATTAAAGTTGCTTTTTAGGTCTAAAATAGCAGATTGTACAGGTAATGTTGTGGCTCTTGTGTTATTGGCTTTATAATCATACAGCTCTAATTGTTGGGTATCTTGATTAAAAATCCAGAGCGTATTATCGTTTCCTGTCGAAATATGCGAGACACTTTTATATGGTTTTGTGGTATTGAAATCTATTTTGAAAATTTCGGCTAAGCGATTATCTAAAATAATAGCCGTATTAAAATCTTTATAAAACACATTTATTTTTAAGGGATTAAATGCATTTGCTGAGGTAATTTCTCCTAATTGTACATTGCTGTAATTGCTAGACTTGGTGTTGCTCTTTTTATAAAATACGTTTTGTTGAATGTAATATTGCGTTCCAAAATTATCAATATCTACAATTTGCTGTTTGGTTAACGTGGTATCTTTTATAAATGTAGTTGGTATCGTGTTTTGGGCACGAACAGAAATAACAGTTAAACACAGAAAAAGGAGTATATATTTCATAGGACTTGAAAAGTACAAAAATTGAACCACTTTTTAACAAATTAATTTATAGCCAAAACCTCTAACATTTAATATTTGTAACGATTTGTCTTGTTTTAGTTTTTTTCGGAGTTTGCTAATAAAAACATCCATACTTCTTGCGTTAAAAAAATCGTCACTTCCCCAAAGCTTATTTAGTATTAAGGATCTATCGAGTACTTGGTTTTTGTTTTTTATAAGATGAAATAGTAAATGAGCTTCTCTATGTGTAAGCTGCACCGTTGCTTCCGATTTATATTGAAGTGTTTGTTTTGGAAAGTGGAATGTAAAATCGCCAATAGGAAGTATTTGGGCTGTTTTCTGAACTTTTGTTCTATCGATTAAATTATGAATTCTAACAATAAGTTCTTCCATGCTAAATGGCTTTTTTAGATAATCATTACCGCCAATTGTAAATCCATCTACCACATCTTGTGTTTGTGATTTTGCGGTTAGAAAGATAATAGGAATGGTATCGTCTTCTGTTCTAATTTCTTTTGCTAAAGTGAAGCCGTCTTTTTTGGGCATCATAACGTCTAAAACCAATATTTCAGGTTGTTCTTTTTTATAGGTAGAATAGGCGGTTTCGCCATTATCGCAAAGCAATACTTTGAAGTTTCTAGTTTCTAAACTTTCTTTAATGATTTGTCCTAAAGCAGGTTCGTCTTCCGCCAGTAATATGGTGATTGGTTTATGCATTAGGTAGTGTTATTTTAAAGGTTGTTTGTTTATTTTCTAAGTCTAATTGAATCGTTCCTTCATGTTTTTCTATAATTTTCTTGGTGTAATACAAACCGATTCCGAAGCCTTTTACATTGTGAATATTCCCTTTTGGAACGCGATAAAACTGTTCAAATATTTTTTCTTTATAGGCTTTCGTTAAGGTGTTTCCGTTGTCGGATACACGAATAATAAAGGATTGTGCGTTTTGCTCTAATTGTATTGTGATTTTATCGCCGCCGTATTTAATCGCATTATCTATTATGTTATTAATGGCATTTTCAAAATGGAAAACATCAATATATGCGAAGATGTTTTCTGTGTTAGCATCAAAATTAATGGTTTTATTATCTAGATGCAATTGGTGTTTATCTACTATAGATTGCAATAAATCTTTAATATTTTGATTCTCTTTTACCAATTGTAAATTGTCGCTATCTAACGTGGCTGTTTCCAACAATTTTTCCACCATGGTATTTAGCTTGGCTAATTGGTTGGTAGAAATATCTAAATAATTAGAAGTTTTCTCCTTGTCTTCTTTGGCATTGAAATTTTTAATACTTTCTAAGGCAACACTAATAGTGGCAATTGGCGTTTTAAATTCGTGGGTGATATTACTTATTAAATCGTTTTTTACTTCTGCTAGTTGCTTTTGATGTTTAATGATTTTTAATAAATAGAACAAGCTTGAAATGATTGATAAGGCTAATACGAAGGATAATAACATACCTAATAATCCTTCTTTTAAAATAATACTTGTGGCATTTGGATATGCCATCGTGATTTTTTCATTCGGTTTTAAAAACTTGGATTTCGAGGTAGTAGTTAAATAATCAATAGGAACAATAGCTTTACTAGACGTGTTAACAATGCTGTCATTTTTAAAATGTTTTAACGTAAACGGAATTGTTATTTCTTTTCGTTGTAACTCTTTTGTAATTAAAGGGTTTAGTTTCGAGAAGTTTAAGGTGTCTTCAAGTATAGATATGTAAATGGAAGAAATATTTTTCGTGAATTCTAAACTGTCGGCTTCTTTTTTATCCCAAATTACTTTTATCTGTTTGGTGGTATTGCCTTCTTTTAAAAAGGTATATCCACTACTAGAATCTTGTAATTGCGTAAACCCAGTAATGTCTTCTCCTAATTTTTCTTTGTATTCTTTTTCAAGCACAAGAAATAGGGAATCTGCATTTTTATGTGGTTCTGTGTCAATATTAATGTTGCTAGTTTCACTGTCAAAAAAGGTGATACGTTTATTCGATTTTGCTAAATCTGCATAATATGCATCTAAAGCATTGTCTAAGCTCGTTTGTACATTATTACTAAAATGCTGCTTGTTTTGAAGATAGTTTTTGTAATTCCAATAGCATTGTACCGCTATGGTTAGCACAATAGTAGTTAGGATTAAATATAGAATCCAATGGTATTTTTTTGTATTCATATTTCAAATGTATAAGTAAAAACCCTATAAAACCAATCGCTTAACACTAGTTAACACTCGTTAACTATTAAAAGGTATTTATAGTTTCATATTTGTGGCGTATTAATCAAAAAACACAAGTTATGACATTTAGAAACACATGCATTCTTTTTCTGCTTATGGTATTTTCAAAATCCGTATTAGCGCAAGATTTTAAGGGCATAGCAACCTATAAATCCTACCGAAAAATAGATTTACAATCTAATGATAACCAGAGTGATGCCGTGCAAAAACAAATTCAGGAACAGCTTCAAAAACAAATGCAAAGAGCGTACACGTTAACCTTTACTAGAAACGAATCTATCTATAAAGAAAATGAAAAACTTGCTACTCCTGCACCTTCTTCTGGCGGAATTAAAATTACGGTAGAATCGAGTTTGGATGTGCTGTATAAAAACATGAAAGCGAATAGGTATGTAGAAGAATCTGATATTTTTGATAAGCAGTTTTTGGTAAAAGACAGTCTAAAGAATTACAATTGGAAATTAGTGAATGAAACCAAAAGTATTGGCGAATATACCTGTTATAAAGCGACGATTTCGGAAGAAGTAGAAAAGAAATCTTTTATAGATGGAAGTTTAGAAACGGTGAAAGAAGAACGAATTACAACAGCCTGGTACACACCACAAATCCCAGTGAATAATGGGCCACAAGATTTTCATGGTTTACCAGGGTTGATACTAGAAATTAATGATGGTACCCTCACTTTAATATGTTCTAAAATTATAATGAATCCTAAAGAAAGTCTTGAAATTAAAGAGCCTAAAAAAGGAAAAGTGGTTTCCCAAGAAAAGTTTGATGCAATCATGAAGAAGAAAAACAAGGAAATGATGGATCGTATGCAGTCTAGAAAAAAGGATGGAAGTAATGTTATCATTATTGGGGGATAACCTTTAAGAATACTTTAACATTTGCGGATTAAACGTTTTTCTGTTTTTAAAGTCTTACTGTCATTATTAAACCTAATTTTATAAAACAAAAACTACAAATAATTCCATAATGAAAACGTATAAAAAACTATCTATTATCTGCATCCTGTTTTTCTCTGTAGCAGCAACCTATGCGCAACAAGATTTTCAAGGGAAAGCGTATTACGCATCTAAAACTACTGTAGATATGGACAACTTTGGTCGTCCAGACATGTCGCCAGACAGAAAAAAGCAAATGATGGATCGTATGAAAAGCTTTCTTGAAAAATCATACACTCTTACGTTTAATAAAACGGAATCTATTTATAAAGAAGAAGAACAATTAGCTGCTCCAGGAGGATCTCAAGGTAGAGGTTTTGGAGGTTTTGGCGCTAGTTTTGTTGCAGGTGTGCAATATAAAAATGTACAAAACAATCAGTTATTACAAGAACAAGAGTTTTTTGGAAAGCAGTTTTTAATAGTAGATTCCTTACCAAAATTAAAATGGAAAATGACTGGCGAAACCAAGCAAATTGGTCAGTATATGGCTATGAAAGCTACAGCAATGAAACCTGTAGATAAAATGAGTTTTGCAAGTTTTAGACCAGGACCAAGAGGTGGTGATAAAGAAACAGCAGATAAAAAAGGCGATTCTACCAAGGTAGACAAGCCAGTGGAAGAAAAAGAAGTGCCAAAAGAAATTGAAGTTACTGCTTGGTACACCATGCAAATTCCAGTAAACCAAGGTCCGGGAGAATATTGGGGACTTCCAGGTTTAATACTAGAAGTTAGCGCAGATAGAACGACTGTTTTATGTACTAAAATTGTTTTAAATCCTACAGAAAAAGAAAGCATCAACGCACCATCTAAAGGTAAAGAAGTTACCAAAGATGAATACACAGAAATTGTTACTAAGAAAATGGAAGAAATGCGCGAAATGTACGGTGGTCGTGGAGGCGGACGTACAGGAAGAGGTCGTTAATCCAGTAAAATATTCCATTTAAACCAACCTTAAATTTTAAAAATGAAAAACCTTTTAACGCTACTAATCTGTTTAGTAGCAAGCACCACTTTTGCCCAAGTTAGAATAGAAGGGATAGTGAAAGATAGTATTGGTAACCCTTTAGAACTTGCCAATGTTGTTGCCATAAATCAAGAAACAAAAGCATTAGATTCTTACGGAATTACCAATGATGCCGGACGTTATAAATTGTCTTTAGAGAAGAATGCTAGTTACCAAATTCAAGTGAGTTATATTGGTATGAAAACTACCGAAGACCTTTTTAGTACCAAAGAAGAAGACCTTACTAGAAATTATACATTACAAGATGATAATACCTTAGACGAAGTAGAACTAGTCTATGAAATGCCGGTAACCGTGAAAGGAGATACCATTGTATATAACGCAGATTCTTTTAAAACAGGAACCGAAAGAAAACTAGAAGATGTTTTAAAGAAACTTCCAGGAGTAGAAATCAACGACGATGGTGAGATTGAAGTAGAAGGAAAGAAGGTTACTAAAATCATGGTCGATGGTAAAGATTTCTTTGACGGAGACACCAAATTAGCGGCAAAAAATATTCCATCGAATGCTATTGATAAAGTACAAGTACTTAAAAACTTTAGCGAAGTTGGACAATTAAGTAGCGTAACCAACAACCAAGATAATATTGCTATTAACCTAAAGTTAAAAGAAGGAAAAGATAAATTCTGGTTTGGAGATATTACGGTTGGAGCAGGAATTGCAAGTGATGACGGATTGTACAAAGTGCAACCCAAACTCTTTTTCTACAGTCCGAAAACAAGTATCAATTTTATTGGAGATTTAAATAATACAGGAGAAATAGCCTTTACACGTAGAGACTATTTTAATTTTACTGGAGGATTTAGAAACCTAAGTCAGAGTAGTGGAACCAATATTAGCTTAGGGGATAATAGTTTAGGTTTTTTAAATACAACCAATAATAAAGCCGAAAGTATCGATACTAAATTCGCTGCAGCAAACTTTAGCCATGCGCCAAATAAAGCATTAACGTTTAGCGGATTCGGGATTTTCTCCGGAACCAAAACCGCAATTCGTGAGAATAATGAAGTTACCTATACCGATGATGAACTGAATATTCCAAACGAGTCTACTACCGATTACACACAGCAAGAAAGTAATTTAGGTTTACTAAAATTAAGTGCAGTATATAAGCCAGATGCAAATAATCAATTGGATTATGATATCTTCGGAAGGCTGTCTAAGCAAACACAAAATCGTTTTTTCAATTCTTCTGTTTTAGGACAAGTAGATCAAATAGAAGAGCAAACACCTTATAGTATTAATCAGAATTTAAATTACTACTATACCTTAAACGAAAACAATATTTTCTCTTTAGAAGCACAACATTTACTACAAGACGAAGATCCTTTTTACAATGCCTTTATTGAAGACAAAGCAACCTATTCTAACACGGCAAGTGCTTTAGGATATGATAACGCACAAACCGCTTATGATGCTGCACAAAACAAACGTGTAAAGTCCAATAAATTAGATGCCAAATTAAATTACTGGAATGTACTTAACCAAAAGAGTAATCTTAATTATACCGTAGGTTTGGTATATAGCAACCAGAAGTTCAATTCGGAGATCTTTCAAATTTTAGATGATGGTTCTCAATATAATCCAACACCAATTGATGGTACTAATACCAACGATGTAGATTATACGTTTAGTGATGCTTATGTAGGCGTGCATTATAACTTAAAAGCAGGAAAGTTTACATTAACACCTGGTTTTTCGGCACATGCTTACAATACTAAGGATACGCAATTCGGATCTACAAATTCTAACAGTTTTGCTAGAATATTACCAGATGCAACTATTCGTTTACAACTTAAAAAGAGCGAAAATCTAAACCTGAGTTATTCTATGCAAACCAATTTTACAGATGTTACACAATTGGCAGAAGGTTTAATTATGAATAATTACAGTTCGTTGTTTTCTGGAAATCGCGAATTAGAAAACTCGTTGTCACATAATTTAAACCTATCGTATTTTAGTTTTAATATGTTTAATTATACCAACGTATTCGGGTTTTTAAACTATTCTAAAAATATCGATGGAATAAGAAATAGCACCGATTTTGAAAGTGTGATTGCTACTTCCACACCATTTAATTCCGATTTCGCAGACGAAACTTTTTCTGCTCGTGGACGTTTTGAACGCCGTTTCGGAAAAATAAAAGCAAACCTTTCTGGATCTTGGAGTTGGGCAACCTTTAGTCAGTTTGTAGGCGGGAATTTAAGTAAAAATAAAAGCTTTACACAAACCTATGGTTCTCGAGTAAGTACCTTTTTTAAGAATGCACCAAACGTAGAATTAGGGTATGACTTAACCATCAATGATAATGATCAAGGAAACAATAACACGCAGTTTTACACGCACAGACCATTTATAAACCTGGATGCCTTGATTTTAAAAGACTTTAGTTTTGTTACCGAATACAGTTATTACGATTTTAGAAATAAAGAAATTTCTCTAAATAAATATAGCTTTTTAGACGCTTCATTAACCTATCAAAAAACTGATAGTTCTTGGGAATACGTAGTGGGGGCAACTAACTTATTAGACACCCAAAGTTTAAGTCAGAGTAACACAGGAAACATTTCGGTGAGTAATAGAGAATATTACATACAACCACGTTATGTTGTTTTTAGTGTGAAGTACAATCTTTAATTCCTGCGCAGGTGGAAATCTCATGAAGCATCCGTAATTATGAACAGTATCTGTCATTACGAGAAGCGGAGCAACAAAGTAATCTCACAAAAGAACCAAAATCTCTATTGTGATTCGGGCGTTACCCTACTTCGCTGAAAAGCTACGTAGCGTCAGGCTGTACGTTAAATCTTTTGTAAAAACAAAAGGATACCACTTCCATCCTTAACGCAAAAAAAAGGCCTTCTTTAATAGAGAAGGCTTTTTTTGTTTGTTTAACGGAATTTTAGTGGGTAAATATTTATTGATTATATACGGATGTTAGGTTGCGTTTTTTATTTATATTTCCTTGCCAAGAATGTCTTTGTAATATCTCTTGGCTAATTGATCAGCTCTAGTTTCAATTTGATCATTTTCCCATGTTTCATTGTCATTTACAAATTGATTCATCCAAGTAAAAGAAGACTTTTTATAGATGCTTTTTTTCTCAAGATAGCTTAGGTTTCCTGCTTTACCATTTAGTTTCTCTTCTAATAATATTAAATTACCAATATTGAAAGTATTTCCTCCTGTAGATTCAGAAACAATATGCTCAATACTTCCTAGATCAGAAAAAACTTCTTCATTCTCAAAAAAAGAATTTAGCTTTTGTATAGTATATTTTGTCTTAACATTACTTGGCTTTGCTTTTTTAGTAAATGTTAAGGAAGTAAAACCTTTAGAGAATTGTTCAAAGTCGGGAAATAATTTATTTAAAGGTTCAATTAGTAGTTCATCAATCTTATTTTGTGCTTCAGTTTTACTTGCACATTTCCTTAAGTTAATTGAGAATTTAGCATAAATTGATTCGAAACGACTTGCTCTTCCTGAAGTAATCGCATTATAAGCATAGTGGAAGTTTTCTAAGAAGATTATTGTTTCTTTAAATTTTTTAGTAGAAATAAATCCTTTTTCTTTTACTTTAAATAAAGCAAGTAAAGCAATTCTAACTTGAACTATATTAAAATAATTCATTAAAACATTTAAACTTTGAACTAACCAAAAGTATTCTTTTCGGTTATCATAATCTTCTCTTCTAGGGTTTACAATTTTTATATAATCGTTTGCATTGTCTTCAATCTCTAACAGAAATTGTTTATATCTATCTTTTGTTTTTGGTTTTACTTCTTTTAAGAAATCATCATATAATTTTGTTCCAGAAGATTTTTTATATGTTGATACCCAGAAATGTCTGTAATATGTAGCTAAACCAACAGATTCTTTCCGAGATATTAAAATTTTCTTTATTTCTGCCCATTTTACTTCTGCATAGTCTGCAGAACCTTTTTCATCAACAATTTCAAATATTTTGTTCTTAATCAAGTCGACATGTGATAATTTTTTTCCTTTTGCATTTAGGATTTCAAATATCATGTTGGCATTTTCTTTGTCTGGTGTTGAAATAGAAATAAAGGTTGTTCCTAAAACTTGATCTCTAATTACTTTTAGTATATCAACATATTTCAACTGATCAACTTGTTCACTTCCTATCTTTTTCTTTAAATATGCTCTAAGGTTCTTCTCTTCTAATCTATTGTATAGATAATTAAAAGAATCTTTAATACATTCCTCTTCTTCAGTAGATGTTTCTTGTGCATCATTCTTTATTCTATCTTGTATGTAGAATGAAAAGTATGGGTAATGTGTTTTACTTTCTAAGATTCTAATATCATCTCCATCATCATTTTGAGTCATTATGTATCTAAAAACTTGTTCGCTAAGGACATCTTCATTGATACTACGAAACCTGTCAGAAAGAGCCGAGAATAAAATTGTAATAGTTGTTATTCTTTGTTGTCCATCCACAACATAAATATATTGATCTTTATCACCTGTCTCAGAATAATCACCAATAAAAAGCATTGTTCCTAAAAAATAGCTTTTGGATTCCAATTTCTCATCTTTTAGTACTAAACAATTTAACATGTCGTCAATAAATTCTTGATAGTTTTTTTTATCCCAAGAATATTCTCTTTGAAATCTTGGTATTGAAAATTGACTTCCTGATATTAATAATGATTTTATACTTCTGTCTTTAGGTTTTATATTCATAACTTTTTTGTCTTCCTTTAATGTTGATTGATATACGGTTTCTCATATTGCACCTAACGTCTCCGTATATGAAACGTAGCGTATAAAAAGACGCTTTCGTTTCGGATTATACACGAGCCGAATTTTTAAATTTTTCTTTTTATCTTTATTTTGCTAAAAGTCAAATTTAAAAATTTGGCGGTCTTTGCAAATTCACACAAACCTCTCGGAAAGCCTATGATAGCTATGTTTTATGTACATTGTTGTGGGTGGTTTTTTATTTTTTTCGACTGTCTTTGAGATAATCCCAGACTTTAGTGTTCATTCTTCCATAATAATTTGTATTACTAATTTCAATGATAAGAATACTTTTGTTTTCATATCCTTCTGTCAACTTATCATAAATTTGTTTAGGTGTCAAATCTGTCGTAATAATCCAATTATCAGAGAAATATTTTACCCATTCTCCAATTACTTTAACTCTATTTTCAAAAATAGACCTGTCCGATTCGTTATATTGTATTAGATATGTTTTCATTACGCTACAACTTTTTTAATTTGATACTGTGTTTTAAATTCAGTTAGTCGTGGTTTCCAAATGCCTGTCCACTCCATCTCAATTTTAAAAGAAATTGGTTTATGATTTTGTGCATATAGCCCAAAAGTAGCGTACCAAATTCCTTTTAGTTGTTCTTTATTGCTTTCTATTTCTCCAATTATAATTTTTGAAGGTGTTTTAATAGTTTGAGAGTCTGGTGTGGATACTTTTTCTGGTGCGGTTATTATAATCAAATCAATAAGCTTTTTTGAACCAACTGGTAAAACCATAGATGTTGATTCAGTTCCATTCCATTCAAATGGTTTTCCATAACATTCTATTGGTTGAACTATAGTTGAGCCTTTTTCTTTAAATTCTAATTTTTCTAAAAATATTTCTGTGTTGATTGCTGGTAAATTCCCATCGTTCTTTATCTCAATTCTTGAAATATATCTATTGGCAAGTAGATTATCATTAGACGAACCAGATTGTGAATTTGATAACAAATCTTCAACTGTCATTTGTGATGGTTCTGTGAAAGATAGTTTTGGTCTTTTCCAATATTCTCTCAAATCGTCTTTGAAAAGTGCTACCATTACAGCACAAAATGTGATTACTGCAGAAATTATAGAAATTATAAATCTATAATATTCCGACTTATTTAAAACTTCTGTATCTGAATAGTGAGGTTGTAGTATTGTAATCGGAAAGTATAAACCTGCGAGATAACCAACCAATAAAGGAATTATCAATAAAAAGTATTTTTTCTTCATTTATGTTAGTTTTTCGTTTTTTTTTAAAATTACCCACAACTCTTTATATAGTAACTTTTATTAATAATATCCAATAAATAAAACATATTATAGTTAGTTTACCGTTGCTTATATCCTATAAAGTCGTGCTAAACAAACCTACAACTTCCAAAAACTAAATGAAATACGTACTTCTACGTATTTTTGGTTTGGTTTAATATTTCAAATGTAATTTTATTCTTATCAAGAAACTTACGGTTTCCCGTACAGGCTAAGTTTTAGTGTGATTTTTTTATGTGTGCTAAGGTTTTGTGTATCAGAAATTTGTGTGTTTTGTAAGGGGCGCTGTATGTAACAAGCTTTTAAAACAGGCGTTTGCCTTAGCTAAATCGGGGATGAAATATGATGGAAACTATAGAAGTGTTTTAAATAATTTAAATTAATAATTACTTGTTTTTTAACACAGTTCTTGGAAAGCAGCAGATTTATATATGCTGTTTTTCGGTTTAAAACGAAGATAGCAGAAAAGAAACAAACTTAAAGTTTAACTCTTAACTGCTATTTTTTATATACTTGGGTAGACTACGCATTTTTTTCAGAATATACTATTAAAAATATATTCATAAAAATTAATATAATTTAAATGATAAGTCATTGATATTATTAAGAAATGAATTATCCCAAAAAGCATAAATGTAATAAGCCATTTATAACTCTTTTTTAATTTCATATTAAGTTTTATAACAAAAAAAGTTAATAAAAGAATTATTACAAAGAACATAATGGTATGTCCAATTTGCATGTCTAGATTTCCATTACAAAGAGGAAATATTATATTGAATAATAGGCCTAATGTTATTGCATAAATTGAAACTATAATTCCGTAAATCAATGTGTTTAATCTTTTTTTATTCCTTAACAAATATGCTATAGTCAAAATAATTATACTATAAATTAATGCACTAGGAATTAAATAAATTAGACTTCCTATTTTTTTACTTATTAAAAAAAGATTAAACCTTGAAATAAACCATATTAATATTGTTGCTGTTACGTTTATTTTTAAAAACCATAAAAGGTATGGTTGCTTAATTTTCAAAATTAACTGTATTGTAAATTTTTGAATTTGTTATTAATGATAAGCTTTTAACGGTGCTATTATTCTTAGTAATTATTTTTGTCATCTTGTTTGTTTTATTATTACTAACGGTCTCGGCTATGATTTCGTTGTGGAATCATCCGCAGGACTATTCCGCTGAGAAATCAGCCGTTGATTTATACTTTTATTTTGGTGTGGCACAAAACCACAATGAATTATAGCCAGTAATTATTTATTTCATGGACGTCCATTTCTCTAAACTTATTTCCCTAATGGGATATGCAGGATTCTTAAAAGTCCATTCGTTGTCAATCCATTTCTTTACTGTGCTAAACAGAATTGAGTCAAGTCCGTTTGCAACCTCACTTCGTCGTACCCACATATAAATTTCAGCATCAAAATCAGCCTTTTTAGAAGGTTCAATATATAAGCAGCCAAGCACTTGACTTTCATCAAGGCTTACAACAGTATACGCAAACGAACTTCGCATTTGGAACTCTTTTTGATGCCATCCCAAATCAATCAAATCCTGTTCGAATGATAAATCCTCTGTTGGCCAGTTCCATACTGGAAGGAACATTTCTTGTAAATGGCTAAGACTTGTCATAACCGCGTCATAATCTTTTACAACGTCATTAACTGTCAGCATTCTAATTCTGAATTGTTGATTCTCAAGTGTATCAGGGACTTTAAAATCCGCAGGTACAAATGAGTTGCTTTGAGAGATAACTATTTGTGGAAGCACAAATAAAATAATTGTTGTCAGAATAATTATTGATTTTTTCATATGGTTGGTGTTATTGGCTACAACTACTTATATAATAACTTTTATTAATAATACCCAGTAAGTAAATCTGGTTATAGTAGATGTACTATTATATATCCTGTATCATCGTTGTAAACAAGCCTACAAATTCCCTAAACTAAATAAAATACGTACTTCTGCGTATTTTTGGTTTGTTTATCAATTCAAATGTAATTTTATTCTTATCAAGAACCTTACGGTTTCCCCTACAGGCTAAGCTTTAGTGTGATTTTTTTATATGTGCAACGTTTTTATAATGCAATCATTAATATAATTCCGATGGAGTTTAGGTTTTTCATTTTCTGATTGTCATTTATTCCAGAATTATTATTTGACTCAAATTGACTAAAATCTGATTGTCCATTATAATTAATTCCTGCGCTAAAATTGTCGAACATATCAAATACAAAACCAATTCCAATTTGTGCACCAAAATTCCAACCGTCATAAATGTCTTTTTGAGTGTCATTTAGAAAACGATATTCATCTTTAAGGATGGTTTGTCCGTAAAATCCTAAATTCCCAAATACTCTAAATTTTTCCGATAATTTAGAACCAACAGTAAATAATAACGGAACTTTTAGTAATGTTCTTTCGTGGTAGAAGTTGCCAACAGAATTAAATCCATTACCTGACAATTCATTCATTCCAATTCCAGTAGCGATTCCGAATTTTTGATTTAGGTTATAATTCAAAAGTAATTCTCCGCTGTTGCTACTCAGATTATAATTTGGTTCGTTATCGTTTTCCACAATTCCGTACCCAATTCCTCCATAACCAATAAGATCAAACTTTGATTTTTTTTCATCTTGAGCCTGTGTCAAATTAAAGGTCAAAATGAAAGTAAGTAGTAAAATGTAATTCGCTTTTTTCATTAATTTTCGTTTTTTTGTTCATGTTGCACAAGTCGTTGTAAACAAATCTACAACTTCCAAAAGCTAAATAAAATACGTACTTCTACGTATTTTTTATACACAAAAAAAGCACCTCTAAAAGAGAAAGCTTTGTGTCATTTAGGATACACGATGTATTATGCCGTATTCGTTTTTCCTTTATGCTAAAGGAACAATAAGTACTGGTGTTTTAGATTTTTTTACAATTTGTCTAGAGACGCTTCCAAAAAATGCTTTATAAAGAAAACTATGTTCCTGGTGGCCAGTTATAATTAAATCTATATGTAATTTCTTAGCTTCCTCCATGATCATTTCTATGGTTGCTCCTTGTACCAGTAAACCATCGGCATCCACTCCTTTTTTCTTAAACATTTCTGCGTATGCTTCAAGTTGTTTGTGTTCTGTTCTCAATTCTGTGGCACGGTTATCTCGTATGTATTGTGGGCCAACATCGTAACCTACAAAATCGGGATCCGGAGCAGCAATATGTATGAACCATATTTTGGAGTCAAATTTTTCAGCCAGTTGCAATGCTTTATCTATTAGTAATTGTTCATTGTCATGAAAGTCTACGGTAACTAAAATGTTTTTCATATCTCTAATTTTTATTACACACCTCTTTTAAATACATCTAGTACTAATGTATTTGTTGGACTTGAATTTGGTAAGAAATGGATAGCTAAAGTTATTGAATTTATTCTTTATTTACACATGAAGCAATGCATTCCTAAACTATTCTTCAGCATCCGCCAACTTCTTCGTATCCACATACTGTTGAAAATGAATAATGTCTCCTTCGTCATTAAGCGTCCATAGATGTGCGGCTTGTGCATTATAACTCTTTCCGGTTGCTTTTACTTTAGCATCATAGCGGAGTGTAGCTAATACCATGTTGTTTTGCATGCCGTACACTTTTACATCTTGTAATTCAAAGTGATCGTGGTTGGTGCCAAGACGTGCAAAAACGCCTTCTAGAATAGCATCTGGACCAACATAAGGGTTGCCATCTGCAAGGGAATTGCTTTCGGCTTCGTTCCATGCCATTTTAGGATGCATCAATCCTAGAACGGTGGGCATATCACCCGTTGCAAAAGCGTTATACAACGTGTCAATGACTTGCATGTTTTGTTTTGTCTTCATGATTTTTATTTTAATTAGATGTCTGTTTTTTTAATACCTAGTAGGACATGATTTTATAGCTACGTATTACTTTTGCTTTCTAGGAATTTTTTCTTTCCTGTTATCTAAGACGTAAATGGTCCAAGCTAAAATCGCCGCATTTTTCATAACATCATCTTCATGTACGTATTCTAAAAAGTCCAAATTGGTATGATGCGTAGCAGTATTGTAGGCCAAAGCGTCTTGTATAAATTGAAAAGAAGGGATATTGTAATGATCAAAGGTTTCGTGATCTGTAGAAAGTGTGTTGTCTATATGTATGGCACCTTCGCTTATATTAGAAATTGGTGCAAATATTTCTTCAAATACAGGTCTTGCCAATTCATTGTTTTGCAGATGAATCCCTCTTATTAATCCTGCGCCATTATCTAAATTTAAATAAGCAGATACTTTTGTAGATGCTGTGTTTGGTTTTTCACCTAAAGCACCAAAATGTTTTTTAGCATACGCAGCCGATCCTAAAAATGCTTGCTCTTCTCCTCCCCAAAGACCAATCTTAATCGTTCTTTTGGGTGTGTATCCTATTTGCTTTAGAATGCGTAATGCTTCGATTAAAACAATACAGTTTGCGCCATTATCTGTTGCTCCTGTTGCTGCATGCCAAGAATCAAAATGTGCTCCTAGTAGGATGCTTTCCGACTTTAATTTCGCGTCATTACCAGTGATTTCACCAATGATGTTTACATTGTTTTCGGGTTCATTGTAAAATTCAGTTTGTAAATTAATACGTACGGTTGCTGGTGTGTTTAATTTTGCCATTCGGTATAACCTACCAAAATGTTCCGGCATAATAGTAAAATAAGGTAAAGGTTTTAGGTCACTATCCTTATAATAATAAATTTCTTTAGGGTGTAAAATACCTAAATATGTAGATTCTGTATTTAATATCGCTAAAGCTCCTTCTGTTTCTAAAAATCTAAGGAAGGGTTCGTTTATTTTATCTTCAATTTCCCATTTATCAAATAGTTCTGGTAACAGGGCTGTTTTTACTTTAGCAGTTACTTGCTGCTCTAATTGTTTTAATTTCTTATCGGAATATCGGAATTCAATGGTGTCTAATAGGGATTTCTTTTTTGGTTCTTTTCCTAAAAGGATTATTTTTCCCTTTAGTTTTCCGGACCATTCTTTTTGCACTTTAGTCATATCCGAAAAACGCTCTATGCTTATTATTTCACCGGAAACAATACCATTTGTGCTTTTAGACATTGCCAAAGGGTAGGCAGAAATATGCATGTAGTTTGGAGCAATCATTTCTACATTAAAAGATTGGATACTCCACCCGCGACAATTGGAACAGTAATTTTCAAAATGAACGTTTTCCAATCCTACTTTTTTCATTTCATCAGAAATCCAGTTCGCTGCTTTATAATATTCTCTACTTCCGGTAAGTCTTTGTCCGTAAATGTCGGTAAACGTACTTATCCTATACATAGCTTCCGAATTTTTAAATCCTGCATTACGAATTTCAGATAAGATATTTTTGGCACTTGTTACTTGCGAATAACTGTTTATAGAAAGTCCTATAAAAAGGAATAAGACAATACTCGTTTTTAGTTTCATAATTATAAGTTATTGAATTACTTGATTTTATATCCAGTGTTTAAAAAAAACCTTCTCTAAAATAGAGGTTTTTTTCATTGGTTCGCTAGTTCGTTTTTATCTTTTTAGCAATCTTTAAGTGGTATAAAGACCAGAAACTCCTGCTCCATATATGGAATATGTTATGTTTTTTATAATACATGGCTTTATAAAATGGAACATTTCAATGTTTAAAAATACAATAACTTCAAAAAGTGTTTTAGCGTGTAAATACCTGATTTTTAATCTGTAAAAGTATTTTTTGTTCGTGATTAAAGGATAAGAGTAGGAAGGAATGTAGCTGTTTTTTAGAAACAAAAAAGCCTTCTTAAATGTAAGAAGGCTTTTCGTATAAATGTGGGGAGAGTAGGATTCGAACCTACGAAGTTAAAAACAACAGAGTTACAGTCTGTCCTCGTTGGCCGCTTGAGTATCTCCCCGAGCGAGTGCAAATATATTTAAGTTTTACTGTTTTACAACTATATTTTTTGCACTTTTTTTAAAATTTATGAATAATTTTTTTCGCCAAAAAGTAACGATTGCTATGTCTTTGTTATTTAATTGTTTACAAAGAAAAGTGTCTGAGATTTGGCAATAAAAAAACCGCTACTAAAAATAGTAACGGTTTTAAAAATGGTATGTTAGTAGTTATTACAACCCAAAGGCAGCTTTCACTTTATCTACGTAATCTAATTTTTCCCAAGTAAATAATTCCACGTCTACCGTTAAATCATCTCCATTTGGTTGCGAAAAAGTTTTAGTTACCGTTTCACTAATTCTTCCCATATGTCCGTAAGCAGCTGTTTCGCTATAGATTGGGTTTCTTAATTTTAAACGAGTTTCAATAGCAGATGGTCGCATGTCAAAAATTTCAGAAATCTTTTTAGCAATTTCACCGTCGGTCATGTTAAACGGACAAGTTCCGTACGTATCTACAAAAATTCCCATTGGCTCTACAACACCAATAGCATAACTTACTTGTACTAAAACTTCGTCACAAATTCCTGCAGCAACTAGGTTTTTAGCAATATGTCTTGTCGCATAGGCAGCACTTCTGTCTACTTTACTTGGATCTTTTCCTGAAAAAGCACCACCACCATGTGCACCTTTTCCTCCGTACGTATCTACAATAATTTTTCTTCCTGTAAGTCCGGTATCTCCATGAGGTCCTCCAATTACAAACTTCCCTGTTGGGTTAATATGGTATTTGATATCGTCATTAAAAAGCCCTTGTAAATTCTCAGGTAATTTTGCAACTACTCTCGGGATTAATATATCTACAATATCTTTTCTGATTTTCGCTAACATCGTATCGTCATCGACATCAAAATCATCATGCTGTGTAGAAACTACAATAGCGTCAATACGTTGTGGTACATTATCATCACTATATTCAATAGTAACCTGACTTTTAGAATCTGGTCTTAAATAGGTAATGTCTTTGTTTTCTCTTCGTAAGGCAGCAAGCTCAATTAATATTTTATGCGAAAGATCTAAAGCTAAAGGCATATAGTTTTCGGTCTCATTGGTTGCGTAACCAAACATCATTCCTTGATCTCCTGCTCCTTGCTCTTCTTTGCTAGCTCTGTCTACACCACGATTGATGTCTTCCGACTGTTCGTGAATGGCAGAGAAAACACCGCAAGAATTTCCGTCAAACATATATTCGCTTTTCGTGTAACCAATCTTGTTAATGGTATCACGAGCAATTTTTTGTACGTCCAAATAGGTGTTCGATTTTACTTCACCAGCAAGTACAACTTGTCCGGTAGTTACTAAGGTTTCACATGCAACTTTTGATTCGGAATCAAAGGCTAAAAAATGATCAATTAAAGCATCGCTTATTTGGTCTGCTACTTTATCTGGATGTCCTTCTGAAACACTTTCTGAAGTAAATAAATATGGCATAAATCCTAATTTTTAATTATAGTTTAATTATAAATTTGTTGGATTGCTTGGTCGCTAGAGAAGTGGATAACTTACTGCTTTAGCATTTTATTCCAAATTTAATTTGAGATCTTGTTATAGATACCTGAATTAATTTGAAGAGGTTGCAATCAGACAAATTTTTCCTCTTAATTTTATTACTGCAAAAGTAGAAAAATAAAACGGAATGGGTATCAATTTAACTTTTTTTAAGGAACTATTACTTTATAAGTCTTATTAACTCCTATGTTCTGTGCTGTTCAAAGGAATAACCATGATGTTACAATAGAAATAGTTTTTCTGTTTTTGAAGATTTGAACATCGAAAAAATAACTCTATTAAAATATTGATAATCAACACGTTGAACAGGTATGTTTTGAAATGAGTTTAATTTTGTATCCTGTATCGGAAAAAATATAAAGAGAAATTAAACTAACTTAGAGCCTAAATAATAAGGTGTTAAAGTAAAATTCGAGATATGAAAGGTAGAAAGCTTTTAATGATTCCAGGACCAATAGAATTCGAACCAGAAGTTTTAAGGGCAATGAGTGCAGTGACTACAAGTCACGTAGCGCCAAGTTTTATTAATAGTTTTGGTAATGCATTAGATCTTATGCAAAAGGTTTGGTTAGCTCCAAACGGGCAACCTTTTGTAGTAGCAGGAAGTGGTACTTTAGCTATGGATATGGCGGTTGCCAATTTGGTGGAAACTGGCGATAATGTGTTGGTGGTTTCTACAGGTTATTTTGGGAAACGGTATCAAGATATTCTAGAACGTTATCAAACGAATGTGACTTTTTTGGATGCTCCTGTTGGAGAGATTCCTAGTTTGGAAAGTATAGAAAATGCATTAAAAAGCAAAGCATATAAATTAGTAACCATGACACATGTAGATACATCTACTGGAGTTTTGGTCCGTCCGAAAGAAATTGCTGCACTAGCAAAAAAGTATAACGCTTTAAGTATTTTAGATGGTGTTTGTTC
The DNA here is from genome assembly GCF_016864015.1 of Lacinutrix sp. WUR7. Lineage (NCBI taxonomy): Bacteria > Pseudomonadati > Bacteroidota > Flavobacteriia > Flavobacteriales > Flavobacteriaceae > Lacinutrix > Lacinutrix sp. WUR7. Next base: position 1,861,241 of record NZ_CP045067.1, read on the forward strand.
GGTTGCAGGTGAAGAAATAAAACAAGAGGAATGGGGAATCGATGTGGTGTTAACGGCTTCTCAAAAAGCCGTTGGCGTGCCTCCAGGATTAGCATTGTTAGTGGCTTCATCAAAAGCGATGCAAACTTGGGAGCATAGAAAAACACTAGTGCCTAATTATTATGCCGATTGGAAAAACTGGTTGCCAATTATGAAAGCATACCAAGGGAGAAAACCTTCTTATTTTGGAACACCGCCTGTGAATTTAATCATGGCTTTAGAAACTAGTTTAAAAATAATTCATGAAGAAGGCATTGCAATAAGAGTCCAAAAACACCAACAATTAGCAAATGCTTTTCGGGAAGCTATAACCGCTTTAGGTTTAAATATTTTACCTTCAAAAAAGGAAGATGCAGCAAATACCTTAACGGCAATTTATTATCCATCTGGAGTAGAGGCTGGGGAGTTTTTAAAGCAACTTTCCAAATTAGATGTTATTGTTGCTGGTGGATTATTACCGGAATTAAAAACGAAATATTTTAGAGTCGGCCACATGGGAGCAGTTACTTCTATTGATATTATTAGTACCTTGAGTGCTATAGAATTTGCATTAGTAAAGTGTGGTTTTACATTCGAATCCGGAATTGGATTAAGTACTTTTCAAAAGATTCTTAATAAAGAGATAGAATAAAAACGGAATGCCTAATTCAAAAATAAATAGTGCTTTTTAAAAATAAAGGGTAGGATATTAAAAAGAGTTTTATACATTTATACCATCCTATGAAAAAACAATTAGTAAATAGTATTTCCATTATTCGCATCGTGATTATTTCACGAAGCCACGGAATGCTATAAATAATTATACATAAAAATATATTTTAAGCCTTCCGTAATCGGAAGGCTTTTTTTATGCCTATAAAGTAAATTAGGATATGCTGTAATCTTCAAGTGTAAAGCTTGGGTAATTTTAATTTCTTTTCAAACAAGAAAGTAGCACCGAATACAGCGAGAAATAATAAAAAAAATAAACATTTGAGTGTCATATTTATACGAATATAAGTAATTGATAATCAATAAATTAACTATTAATTTTTAACATTGGGTTTAGCCGGATAAAACGAATGATATTAAAAAAAGCCCGCTAAACCACTAATTTAGTTCTAGCAAATACAATTTGCCTTAAAATATGAGTCAATTAAACAAATACAGTAAAACAGTTACACAAGACCCAACACAACCGGCTGCACAAGCAATGTTGCACGCAATTGGGTTAACAAAAGAAGATTTTTTTAAACCTATTGTAGGAATAGCAAGTACAGGTTACGAAGGTAATCCTTGTAATATGCACTTAAATGATCTTGCAAAACTGGTGAAACAAGGAACCAAAAATGAAGATGTCATCGGACTAATTTTTAACACCATTGGTGTTAGTGATGGTATTTCTATGGGAACTCCAGGGATGCGTTATTCTTTGCCTTCTCGTGATATTATTGCAGATTCTATGGAAACCGTTGTGCAAGCAATGAGTTATGATGGTTTAGTTACCGTTGTAGGTTGTGATAAAAATATGCCTGGTGCATTAATCGCAATGATTCGTTTAGATAGACCATCTATTTTGGTGTATGGAGGAACTATCGATTCTGGTTGCCATAACGGAAAAAAACTAGATGTCGTTTCTGCATTCGAAGCATGGGGAAGTAAAGTTGCTGGTACTATGGATGAAACAGAATACCAAAGCATTGTTGAAAAAGCATGTCCAGGAGCTGGAGCTTGTGGTGGAATGTATACCGCAAATACCATGGCTTCTGCTATTGAAGCTTTAGGGATGACCTTGCCTTTTAATTCTTCCAATCCTGCATTAAGTGATGCGAAACAAGAAGAATCGGTAAAAGCTGGTGAAGCCTTAAGATTGTTATTAGAGAAAGATATAAAGCCTTCCGATATAATTACTAGAAAATCACTAGAAAATGCTGTGCGATTAGTGACTATCTTAGGAGGTTCTACAAACGCAGTATTACACTTTTTAGCGATTGCAAGAGCTGCTCAAATAGATTTTACACTAAAAGATTTTCAGAAAATAAGTGATACTACGCCGTTTTTAGCGGATTTAAAACCTAGTGGGAAATATTTAATGGAAGACGTTCACGCTGTTGGCGGAATTCCTGCAGTACTAAAATATCTTTTGAAAAAAGGATTAATTCATGGGGATTGTTTAACCGTTACCGGAAAAACAATAGCGGAGAATTTATTAGATGTTGCCGATTTAACCGAAGGACAAGACGTTATCAAACCTATTGAAAATCCTATTAAGATTTCTGGACACTTAAGAATGTTGTATGGAAACTTAGCAACCGAAGGTTCTGTAGCAAAAATAACAGGGAAAGAAGGTTTGAAATTTCAAGGAAAAGCAAAAGTATTTGAAGGAGAGTATGCCGCTAATGATGGAATAAGAGATGGTAAAGTAGGTAAAGGAGATGTAGTCGTTATTAGATACGAAGGACCAAAAGGAGGACCGGGAATGCCAGAAATGCTAAAACCAACTGCTGCAATTATGGGAGCAGGTTTAGGTAAAGATGTTGCATTAATTACAGATGGTCGTTTCTCTGGAGGGACACACGGTTTTGTAGTTGGTCACATTACTCCAGAAGCACAAGAAGGTGGAAACCTAGCGCTTGTAAAAGATGGCGATGTAATTACTATTGATGCAGAAACAAATAGTATTGTTTTAGAAGTCTCTGAAGTAGAATTACAAGAAAGAAGAAAAACATGGAAAGCACCAGATTTAAAATTTGAACGTGGTGTTCTTTATAAATATGCTAAAACAGTATCGTCTGCATCCAAAGGATGTGTGACAGATGAGTTCTAAAAAGTTAAAACAAATGTCACCTCAAGCATAGCCGAGAGGTCTCACAAGAAATATAATAATCCTAACAAGATTAATATGGATACAAAAACAATAAAAAAAGAAGTTAGCAACACGCAAACTACAGAACGTATTTCTGGTAGTGAAGCCATCATAAAATGTTTGTTAGCAGAAGGTGTAGATATCCTTTATGGTTATCCAGGAGGAGCTATAATGCCGGTTTACGACGAGCTTTATAAATACCAAGATCAAATTCATCACGTATTAACACGTCATGAACAAGGAGCAACACACGCTGCACAAGGGTATGCACGTATATCTGGAAAAGTGGGAGTTGCCATTGCAACCTCAGGACCAGGAGCTACCAATTTAATTACTGGTATTGCAGATGCCCAAATAGACAGTACACCAATGGTTTGTATTACTGGGCAAGTGTCTTCGCATTTATTGGGAAGTGATGCTTTTCAGGAAACAGATATTGTTGGTATTTCTACACCAGTTACCAAATGGAATTGTCAAATAACCAAAGCTTCACAAATTCCGGAAGCGATGGCTAAAGCTTTTTATATTGCAAAAAGTGGTCGTCCAGGTCCCGTTTTAGTAGATATTACTAAAGATGCGCAGTTTGAAGAATTCGATTTTAAATATGAAAAATGTAAAGGCGTAAGAAGTTATAATCCGATTCCTAAATTAGATCCAACTTCGGTTGCAGCTGCTGCAAAACTTATTAATGCAGCTAAAAAACCAATGATAGTTTGGGGACAAGGTGTTTCTTTAGGTCAGGCAGAAGCGCAATTTAAAGCAGTAGTTGAAAAAGCAGGAATTCCTTCCGCTTGGACTATTTTAGGTGCCGGAGCTATTCCAACATCGCATCCTTTAAATATTGGTATGGTCGGTATGCATGGTAATTATGCGCCAAATGTTTTAACCAATGATTGTGATGTGTTAATTGCCATCGGTATGCGTTTTGACGATCGTGTAACAGGAAGTTTATCGACATATGCAAAACAGGCAAAAGTGATTCATTTTGAAATTGATCCAGCCGAAATAGATAAAAACGTAAAAACGGAAGTAGCAGTTTTAGGGGATGCAAAAGAAAGTTTAGCTGCCTTATTACCGCTTTTAGAAGAAAAAACACATCCAGAATGGCATCAAAAATTTAAGGATTTATATGCTATTGAATATGAAAAAGTAATAAAAGACGATTTACATCCTACCAAGGAAGGATTAACCATGGCGGAGGTGTTAAAAGAAATTAATATCCAAACCAAAGGGGATGCTGCTATTGTTAGTGATGTTGGTCAGCATCAAATGATCGCTTGTCGTTATGCTAATTTCAACAAAACGAGAAGTAATATTACGTCTGGTGGATTAGGTACTATGGGCTTTGGTCTTCCTGCTGCAATTGGAGCAAAAATGGCAGCTCCAGAACGAGAAGTGATTTCAATTTCTGGGGATGGTGGTTACCAAATGACTATTCAAGAATTAGGAACCATTTTTCAGCAAAAAGTACCCGTTAAAATTGTAGTATTAAATAATGAGTTTTTAGGTATGGTTAGACAGTGGCAGCAATTGTTTTTTGAAAAGCGATATGCGTCTACCGAAATGACAAACCCAGATTTTGTTGCTATTGCAAAAGGTTATTCTATAGAAGCTCAAAAAGTAACAAAACGTGAAGAGCTTAAGGATGCAGTAGCAAAAATGATAAACACAGACGGACCTTATTTTTTAGAGGTTTGTGTAGAAAAAGAAGGAAATGTATTTCCTATGATACCAACAGGAGCGTCCGTTTCCGAAGTAAGATTAGAGTAATATGAGCACAGAAAAACAATTATTTACAGTTTCCATTTATACGGAAAACAATATAGGATTGTTGAATAGAATTTCAGCAATATTCCAAAGAAGACATATAAATATAGAGAGTTTAAATACGTCTCCTTCAGAAATTGATGGCGTTTCTAGATTTACTATTGTAGTAAATATGTCTGAAGATAATATCAAAAAAATTATTGGTCAGATAGAAAAACAAGTCGAGGTTATTAAAGCATATTACCATACCGAAGACGACATTATTTATCAAGAGTCTTGCATCTTTAAAATGAGATCGGGTTTATTGTTTGATGAACGCCAAATTCAGAATATCATTAAAGAAAGCAACGCTAGAATTGTAACCGTAAATCGCGACTTCTTTGTGATTGAAAAATCAGGTCGTAAAGAAGAAATCGAATTATTACATAGAGAATTAAGTGTTTTTGGGATCATGCAATTTACGCGTTCAGGACGTATTGCAGTTACTAAAGACGAAATGAAAATATCAACAATGCTACAAGCATTCCAACATTAAAACTAAAAAGAAATTAGAGAGTAGACTAAAGAAAATAGAAAACGTAAGGATGCATTTTGATGGTGTCTTTTATCTTTTTTCTTTCTTCTATTTTCTCAAAAAACAAAAACAATGTCAAATTACTTTAACACATTATCATTTAGAAATCAATTAGATCAATTAGGTAAATGTAGATTCATGGATGCTTCAGAGTTTGAAGATGGTGTAAATGCATTGAAAGGAAAGAAAATTGTAATTGTTGGTTGCGGAGCACAAGGTTTAAACCAAGGATTAAACATGAGAGATTCTGGTTTGGATATTTCCTACGCCTTAAGACAAGTTGCAATTGATGAGCAAAGAGATTCTTTTAAAAATGCATCAGGTAACGGATTTACAGTAGGTACGTACCAAGAGTTAATTCCGACTGCCGATTTAGTTTTAAACTTAACACCAGATAAGCAACATACCAACGTGGTAAAAGCGATAATGCCTTTAATGAAAAAAGGAGCAACATTAAGCTATTCTCACGGATTTAATATTGTAGAAGAAGGTACACAGGTAAGAGAAGATATCACAGTTATTATGGTCGCTCCAAAGTGTCCAGGTACAGAGGTGAGAGAAGAATATAAACGTGGATTTGGTGTGCCAACATTAATTGCTGTGCACCCAGAAAATGATCCGGAAAATAAAGGTTGGGCACAAGCAAAAGCGTATGCTGCTGCAACTGGTGGTCATCGTGCAGGAGTATTACAATCGTCTTTTATTGCGGAAGTGAAAAGTGATTTAATGGGAGAGCAAACTATTTTATGTGGTTTGTTACAAACAGGTGCGATTTTATCTTTTGATAAAATGGTGGCAGAAGGTGTAGAGCCTGGTTATGCTGGGAAATTAATTCAGTTTGGTTGGGAAACCATTACCGAAGCTTTAAAGCATGGTGGAATTACCAATATGATGGATCGTTTATCGAATCCAGCAAAAATAAAAGCATACCAATTATCGGAAGAATTAAAAGATATCATGCGTCCGCTATTTGAAAAGCATATGGACGATATTATTTCGGGTCATTTCTCAAAAACCATGATGGAAGATTGGGCAAATGATGATGTAAACCTTTTAAAATGGAGAGCTGCAACAGGTGAAACTGCTTTTGAAAAAACAGTATTAACACCAGATCATATTTCGGAGCAAGAATATTTTGATCATGGTACGTTATTAGTAGCATTTGTAAAATCAGGTGTGGAATTAGCTTACGAAACTATGGTGAGTGCAGGGATTATTGCAGATTCTGCATACTACGAATCGTTACACGAATTACCATTAATAGCAAATACCATCGCTAGAAAGAAATTATTTGAAATGAACCGAGTGATTTCAGATACTGCAGAATATGGTTGTTATTTATTTGACCATGCCTGTAAACCGTTATTAACAGATTTCATGAAAACGGTAGATACCGATATTATCGGGAAAAGCTTTTCTGCAACAACAGGAGTGGATAATATTGAATTAATTGCAGTGAATGATGCGATTAGAAATCATCCAATCGAAGCAGTTGGAAAACGTTTAAGAGCGGCAATGACTGCAATGAAAATAATAAAATCAGATGTAAAAACGGAAGATTCTGTTTTAGCATAAGAAAGAGATAAATATCCTGCAAGGTTTCAAAAACCTTGTAGGTATTAAAAAATAAGATTCCCACGCTCGTGGGAAGTAAACATGGAAGAAACCAAAACAACATACAGGCCAACTCTAGAAGCTATAGAAGCTGCTGCTATAAAATTAAAAGGCATCGCAACAGTGACACCTTTAATTAAAAACGCACGTTATTCTAAGCATTTCGGAGCTAATATTTTTTTTAAAAGAGAGGATTTACAAGAAGTACGCTCGTACAAAATTCGTGGGTCTTATAATAAAATCTCTTCTTTGAGTGCTACGCAAATAGAGAATGAAATTGTATGTGCAAGTGCCGGAAATCATGCACAAGGTGTGGCTATTTCGTGTAAACTTCTAAAGATTAAAGGAACCATATTTATGCCTTCTCCTACACCAAATCAAAAGGTGGAACAGGTTAAAATGTTTGGAGAAGACTATGTAGATGTTGTTTTAGTTGGCGATACTTTTGACGATGCTTATCATGCTGCAATGAAACAATGCGAAGCGCTAAATAAAACGTTTATTCATCCTTTTAATGATGAAAAAGTGATTGAAGGGCAGGCAACAGTTGGTTTAGAAATTATCGATCAAGCCAAAGAGCATCCAATTCATTATGTTTTTGTACCGGTTGGTGGTGGCGGATTAGCAGCAGGTTTATCTTCTGTTTTTAAAATTCTATCTCCACAAACAAAAATTATTAGTGTAGAACCAAAAGGCGCGCCAGCAATGTTGACTTCTATTAGAAATAATAGAAATACCGAATTAAAGACTATAGATAGTTTTGTCGATGGTGCAGCGGTGAAACGTGTTGGTGATTTAAATTTCGCAATATGTAAAGAAACCTTGCATCGCGTGGTTACCGTAGATGAAGGTAAAGTGTGTCAAACTATTTTAGATTTATATAATAAAGATGCTATTATTGTAGAACCTGCAGGGGCTTTAAGCCTTTCTGCTTTAGAGCAGTTTTCCGAAGAAATAAAAGGAAAAAATGTAGTCTGCGTAATTAGCGGAAGTAATAACGATATCACACGTACTGCCGAAATTAAGGAACGTGCATTATTATATGCTAATCTAAAACATTATTTTATTGTGAAGTTTCCACAACGTTCGGGAGCTTTAAGAGATTTTGTAGTAGACATTCTTGGTCCAAACGATGATATTACCCATTTTGAATACACTAAAAAAGCAAACCGTGAAAATGACGTCGCTGTGGTAGGATTGGAGCTAAAATCACATTCCGATTTGGAACCTTTAATTACCAAAATGAAACTTCATAATTTCTATGGAGATTACCTAAATGATAAACCAGATTTATTTCAATTCTTAGTTTAAATAAAAACACATAATGAGCATTCCAAAAGCGTATCAAATACAAGAAGTTTTAAACCAAAAAACCTATTTAGTAGCAGGAGAATTGAAACCATGGAAAGGAGAAACATCACAGGTGTTTTCTACCATTTCTTCCACAGAAGATTACAAACCTACTTTGCTAGGAAGTATTCCTACTTTAGGCGAAAAAGAAGCCTTGGAAGCTCTAGATGCAGCTTGCGTTGCGTATAATAAAGGACAAGGTTTATGGCCAACCATGAAAGTGGTAGATCGTATTGCTTGCATGGAAAAGTTTGTCGCTCAAATGAAAACCAAGCGAGAAGAAATCGTGAAGTTACTAATGTGGGAGATTGGTAAAAACTTACCAGATTCTCAAAAGGAATTTGATAGAACCGTAGAATACATTTACGATACTATTGAAGATTATAAACAAATGGATCGCGATAGCGCGAAGTTTGAAAAAAATGCAGGTGTCAACGCGCATATTCGTCGTGGACCTTTAGGTGTAGTTTTGTGTTTAGGACCATATAATTATCCTTTAAATGAAACGTTTGCCTTGTTAATTCCTGCTTTAATTATGGGGAATACAGCCATTTTTAAACCAGCAAAACACGGGGTTTTATTAATTTCACCATTATTGGAGGCTTTTCAAACTAGCTTTCCAAAAGGGGTTGTTAATATTATTTATGGAAGAGGAAGAACCGTTGCAACGCCAATCATGCAATCTGGTAAAGTTGATGTTCTGGCTTTGATAGGAAATAGTAAATCGGCAAATGCATTACAAAATCAGCATCCAAAAAGTAATAGACTTCGTTTGGTTTTAGGTTTAGAAGCTAAAAACCCAGCAATCGTTTTAAAAGATGCCGATTTAGATTTAGCAATAGACGAATGTATTGCAGGTGCAACTTCCTTTAACGGACAACGTTGTACGGCATTAAAAGTTTTATATGTGCATGAAGATATTGTGGAAGAATTCAATAAGCGATTCTCAGCAAAAGTTGATGCGCTTAAATTTGGTAATCCTTGGGAAGATGGCGCTAAATTAACACCATTACCAGAACCAGGTAAACCAGCGTATATTCAAGAATTGATTGATGATGCTACTGCAAAAGGAGCAAAAATCATTAATGCAAAAGGAGGAGAAACTACCGATAATTATATTTTTCCAGCAGTTTTATATCCAGTGTCAAAAGACATGCGTGTTTTTCAAGAAGAGCAATTCGGACCAGTAATTCCAGTGGTTCCTTTTAGTGATATTGAAGAGCCTTTGGATGATATGGCTGCTTCCAATTACGGACAACAAGTAAGTTTGTTTGGTCAGGATGTAAAAACTTTGGCGCCTTTAATAGATACCTTAGTAAACTTAGTGTGTCGTGTTAATTTAAACAGTTCTTGTCAGCGTGGACCAGACGTATATCCGTTTACAGGACGTAAAGATTCTGCAGTTGCAACGTTAAGTGTGCATGATGCATTACGATCTTTTTCTATACGAACTTTTGTAGCTTCTAAAGACAACGAGTATAACAATGCTATTTTAAAAGAATTGTTAGATTCTAGAGCTTCTAATTTTGTGAGTACAGATTATATTTTATAATTTTTTAAAGCGGTAAAGCCTAATAATGAGATTTGTATAATTATTAGGCTTCAAAATAATGATTTCATAATAATTCAGATAAAATGAATATTTTGTTAGTTCGTATCAAATTAATTTATAGCTTTACATTATGTTTAATACAATAAATAAAAACGAAAGACCCACAAGTTTGCCAATGCGCAGACGACGTCGCTAATACGTATACTTCAAGTTATTTAGTTAACCGTTTTTTATTTTTTTTACTTTGAACAATCCATCACAAATATTTACTTTTTTAAATCCAGTTATTAGAAATAATAACAGATTAGACATACGTCCAATTTTTCGTCGTCGCCCTTAGGGTGTACTTCTATTTATAGAACTAAGGTGAGTCCGGTTCTACTTTCAGAGAAAAACAAAATCAACCTATTTATAATTTAAAATCAATTACAATGGAAATTGTTATTGCGAATAAATCACATAGTATCTATGCAGATATTATTTGTAACACTATTGCAGATGCGGCCCAAGTTAGAGGGACTGGTATTGCAAAACGAAAACCAGAATACATCATTACCAAAATGGAGAATGGTAATGCTGTAATCGCTTTAGAGGACGAAAATTTTGCAGGTTTTTGCTATATCGAACAATGGGGACATGGCAAGTTTGTAGCCAATTCTGGGTTAATTGTACACCCAGATTTTAGAAATATAGGATTAGCTAAAAAGATTAAACAGAAAATATTCGAACATTCTAGAACCAAGTTTCCAGACGCAAAAGTGTTTAGTATTACTACAGGTTTAGCGGTGATGAAAATGAATAGTGATTTAGGGTATAAACCGGTTACGTTTTCCGAATTAACAGATGATCAATCCTTTTGGAATGGTTGTCAGACCTGCAAAAATTTTGATGTGTTAACAAGAACCGAACAGAAAATGTGCTTGTGTACAGGTATGTTGTATGATCCTTCAAAAAAGCAAGCAACAAAATCGGCAGCTAATAATCACGATAAAAAAGTATGGACCAGATTGAAAAATATTAAGCAATCCATGTTCCTTAAAAAAGAAAAGAAAGATGAGTAAAAAATTAGTCATAGCATATAGTGGTGGATTAGATACATCCTATTGCGCAGTAAGTTTAAGTAAAGCAGGATATGATGTACATGCGGTTAGTGTAAATACTGGTGGTTTTTCGGAAGAAGAAATAAAAACCATTGAAGCCAATGCCTACAAAATGGGCGTTTCTACCTATAAAAACATCGACGCTATTGCATCGTATTATGATAAAGTGATTAAGTATTTAATCTTCGGAAATGTACTTAAAAACAATACTTATCCTTTGTCTGTAAGCGCAGAACGAATTATTCAAGCCATCGAAATTATTGAATATGCAAAAAGTATTGATGCCGAATATATCGCACACGGAAGCACAGGAGCAGGAAATGATCAAGTACGTTTTGATATGATTTTTCAAACCTTAGCACCACATATTGAAATTATCACGCCAATTAGAGATGGAAGTTTAACTAGGCAACAAGAGATTGATTATCTTAAGGAAAACGGTATTGAAGCATCTTGGGAAAAGGCAAAGTATTCTGTTAATAAAGGGCTTTGGGGAACCAGTGTTGGTGGTGAAGAAACATTAACATCAGACAAGCCATTACCTGAAACCGCTTATCCTTCGCAATTAAAACATGCGGAAGAAGAAAAGGTGACATTAACTTTTTTAAAAGGGGAATTGGTTGCTGTAAACGGAATTAAAAACAATCCGGAAATCAATATTGAAGTCCTAAATAATCTGGCTTCTGCCTACGCTATTGGTAGAGATATTCATGTAGGAGATACTATTGTAGGTATAAAAGGACGTGTTGGTTTTGAAGCTGCAGCTGCTTTGGTGATTATAAAAGCTCACCATTTATTAGAAAAGCACACCTTGACCAAATGGCAATTACAACACAAGGATTATATGTCTAATTTCTACGGCATGCATTTGCATGAAGGACAATATTTAGATCCTGTAATGCGTGACATGGAAGCTTTTTTACAAAGTAGTCAAGATAAAGTTTCGGGAGATGTTTTTGTAACGCTAAAACCTTATCACTTTACTGTAGACGGAATTTCTTCTAAGCACGATTTAATGCATGCAAAGTTTGGAAGTTATGGCGAAGAAAATAAAGGTTGGACTGCGGAAGAAGCTAAAGGTTTTATCAAAATAGTTGGTAACCAAAACAAAATATATCAACAAGTAAATAGCTAAATAGGATCTTGAAGGTTTTTAAAACCTTGCTGGTCTGAAGTAAGTTGAATTAAAAAGATTCCCACTTTCGTGGGAAATAGATATGAAAAAATTAGAAATAGGAATCATTGGAGGAGCAGGTTACACAGCAGGAGAATTGATTAGATTGTTGTTAAATCATTCCAAAGTAAATATCAATTTTATTTACAGTACTTCTAATGCTGGCAACAAAATAGCTAAAGTACACCAAGATTTAATTGGTAGTACAGATTTGGTATTTACCAATGCAATTAATCCAAAAATAGATGTGTTGTTTTTGTGTTTGGGTCATGGTAATTCTAAAGCGTTTTTAGAGGAAAACACCTTTTCTGCGGAAACTAAAATCATTGATTTAAGTAATGATTTTAGATTAACAAACGATGCCGTTTTTGAAGGTAAGACTTTTGTTTATGGATTGCCGGAATTGAATAAGGAAGCGATTAAAAAAGCGAATTACATTGCGAATCCAGGTTGTTTTGCAACCGCGATTCAGTTAGCATTATTGCCTTTAGCGAAAGTCGAAGTTTTACAAAGCGATGTACATGTGAATGCGGTTACAGGAGCAACAGGAGCAGGGACGTCCTTATCCGCTACCACGCATTTTACGTGGCGAGATAATAATTTCTCACATTATAAAGCATTTACGCATCAGCATTTAGGAGAGATTAATCAGTCGGTAAAAATATTGCAATCTGATTTTAGTTCGGAGATCAACTTTATGCCAAATCGCGGTGATTTTTCTAGAGGAATTTTCGCAACCATGTACACAAAGTACAATGGAAGCTTGGAAGACGCAAAAGCATTGTATAACGCATTTTATAAAGATGCTGCATTTACTGTGGTTTCCGATGATGAGATTCATTTAAAACAAGTAGTTAATACCAATAAGTGCATCCTTCATTTACATAAACATGACGATAAATTATTGGTGACAAGTATCATTGATAATTTATTAAAAGGAGCTTCGGGACAAGCCATTCAAAATATGAACTTAATGTTTGGTTTTGAAGAAACAGAAGGTTTAAAATTGAAGGCGAATTACTTTTAAAAGTACTGCTGCTGCGTTAGCGATTGGAACGACATCCTTTTTTGGTGTCAGTTCGAGTGAATTTGTGAAGCATGAGCAAATTTGTATCGAGAACAAGACAAAAAAGATATAGTGGAAAGCGCGACCCTTATGGTAACGCCAAAAAAACAAATAAATATGTCACCTTGAGTACAGTCGAAAGGTCTTAGTAAAGAGAAAGTTTAATTAAAAAGATTTCCGTCTTCGCGGAAATGAAAACAAAAAGATCAAGCATGAAAATAGCAATTATAGGAACAGGAAACTTAGGGAAATCCATCGCAAAAGGATTGATAACCAACAATGCGATTACTACTTTGTATCTAACGAAAAGAAATCTAGAAGACATTCAAGAATTTGATGGGTATAAAAATGTGTATTTAACTACAGATAATGCGGAAGCTGTTGCAAAATCGGATATCTTAATTTTTGCTGTGCAACCAGCACATTTTGAAGGAATTTTAAAGGATATAAAAGATGATTTAACAGAAAAGCATGTTTTAATTTCAACCATTACTGGTTTCTTAATTCCTAAGATGGAAGAGATAGTTGGTGCAGATAAATTTATCATTCGAGCTATGCCAAATACAGCAATTGCGGTAGGTAAATCGATGACCTGTTTATGTAGTAATGAGCAAGGTGCAAAACGTCTTAAAATTGCCGAAGCTATTTTTAACCGATTAGGACATTCGTTGAGTATTCCTGAAAGTCAGATGCAAGCAGCAACCGTAGTATGTGCAAGTGGTGTTGCCTTTTGGATGCGTTTAATTAGAGCAACCACGCAAGCAGCTATTCAGTTAGGTTTTGATGCCAAAGAAGCACAAGAATTAGCCATGTATACTAGTGAAGGAGCTGCAAGTTTATTGATTACCAATGGGAATCATCCGGAGGAAGAAATCGACAGAGTAACTACGCCAAAAGGTTGTACGATTGAAGGTTTAAATGAAATGGAACATAAAGGATTGAGTTCTTCTTTAATACAAGGAATGATTGCTTCGTTTAACAAAATTAGCAACATTAAAAAAGAGCAGATGTAAAACTCCTGCAAGGTCTTTAATGCCTTGTAGGTTTGAGCTTAAAAATAAAATGATACCTACAAGGTTTTTGAAGACCTTGCAGGAAAAACAATAATAGTATGAGTTTATTTAATGTATATCCACTATTCGATATCACACCTGTAAAGGCTGAAGATGTTTTTGTTTATGATGAAAACAACACCAAATATTTAGATTTATATGGCGGACATGCTGTGATTTCTATCGGACATTCGCATCCAAAATATGTGGCTGCAATTTCAGAGCAAGTTGCTAAATTGGGTTTTTATAGTAATTCGATTCAGAATCCGTTACAAGTGCAATTGGCAAATAAATTAGAGCAATTATCCGGTTGTAAAAACTATGAATTGTTTTTGTGTAATTCTGGAGCGGAAGCGAACGAAAACGCATTAAAGTTAGCATCTTTTCATAACGGAAAGAAAAAGATGGTTGCTTTTAAAAACGGATTTCATGGTCGTACATCAGCAGCAGTTGCAGCAACCGATAATGCGAAGATTATTGCACCAATTAATGCGCAACAAGAGGTCGAGATTTTAGCATTAGGCGATTTAGAAGGAGTGGAAAAAGCATTAGCTAAAAACGATGTTTGTGCTGTAATTATTGAATGTATTCAAGGTGTTGGCGGATTGGACGAAAGTACCGCGGTGTTCTACGAAGGTGTAGATGCATTGTGCAAAAAATACAATACTTGTTTTATTGCAGATGAGGTACAATCTGGTTTTGGAAGAACTGGTGATTTTTTTGCATTTCAACAATATAACGTGACTCCAGATATTATTTCTATTGCCAAAGGCATGGGGAATGGTTTCCCGATTGGCGGGATTTTAATTCATCCAGATATTAAAGCGTCCTTTGGTTTATTAGGAACCACTTTTGGAGGAAATCACTTGGCATGTATCGCTTCTTTAACCGTTTTAGAAGTTATTGAAGAAGAAAAATTGATGCAGAATACAAAAGAGGTTTCTGCTTATTTTATAGAGAAAGCGAAAGCTATTTCTGAAATAAAAAATATTAAAGGACGTGGTTTGATGCTGGGATTGGAATTCGATTTTCCAATTGCAGCACTTCGGAAAAAGCTCATTTTTGATCATAAAATATTTACAGGAAGCGCAAAGAATCCTAATTTATTGCGAATTCTTCCGCCTTTAACTATCCAAAAAGAACATGTGGATTTGTTTTTTGAGGCTTTACAAAGTGAATTACAAAAGATAACAACTTAAACCTCTCGACTGCGCTCGAGGAGACATTCATACTGTCTGGTCGAGCGCAGTCGAGACCTATTATACATGAAAAAGTACACCAACATAAAAGACATATCCAATCTTCAAGATACCATTAGGGAAGCTATTTTATTAAAAATGAATCCTTTTGAATTCCAAGATTTAGGGAAAAACAAAACCTTGGTGATGTTGTTTTTTAATGCCAGTTTACGAACGCGATTAAGTACCGAAAAAGCGGCAAAAAACTTAGGAATGGAAGTCATGATTCTAAATGTGAATGATGCCTGGAATCTAGAATTCGAGGATGGCACCATCATGAATGCGAATACCTCAGAGCATATCAAGGAAGCTGCACAAGTAATATCGCAATATGCCGATATTATTGCTGTTAGAGCATTCCCAAGTTTAACGGATAAGCAAAAAGACGAAAGTGAATTTGTGATGAATAGCTTTGTGAAATACGCAACAGTACCAATAGTAAATATGGAAAGCGCAACAGCGCATCCTTTACAAGCCTTGGCAGATGCAATTACTATTACCGAATTATCTGAGAAACCAAAACCAAAAGTAGTCTTGTCTTGGGCGCCACATCCAAAAGCATTGCCGCAAGCAGTTGCGAATTCGTTTGTAGAAATGATGCAAAATATGGATGTCGATTTAATTATTACACATCCGGAAGGCTATGCGTTAAGTGAAGAAATTACCAAGAACACAACCATAAATTACAATCAAGAAGAAGCTTTAAAAGATGCCGATTTTGTGTATGTGAAGAACTGGAGTAGTTATAACGACTATGGAAAAGTGTTAAGTCAAGATGAAAATTGGATGATGACCAAAGAAAAACTAGGAAACGCAAAATTCATGCATTGTTTGCCAGTTAGAAGAAATGTAGTGGTGGAAGATGCTGTTTTAGATGGTGAAAATTCCGTGGTGATGCAGCAGGCTAATAATAGAACTTTTGCAGCGCAAATGGTGCTGAAGCAGATTTTGGAAGCATTGTAAAATTTGTCTGGTCGAGCGCAGTCGAGACCTAAATAACCTCTCGACTGCGCTCGAGGAGACAGAAAATTTAAGTATGAAAACACTAAAAGTCATAAAAATAGGAGGGAACATTATCGATAACGATGCTGCTTTACAACAGTTTCTAAAAGAATTTGCAACTATAGATGCTCCTAAAATCTTAGTGCATGGAGGTGGAAAATTAGCAACAAAACTAGCACAACAAATGCAAGTGGAAGTTAAAATGGTGGATGGAAGACGTATCACAGATCAAGAAACTTTAGATATTATCACCATGATGTATGCTGGAAAAATTAATAAAAATGTGGTTGCGCAATTGCAAGCTAATAATTGCAATGCGATTGGTTTTTCTGGAGCAGATGGAAACACGATTGTTTCAGATTTAAGACCATCAAAACCTATCGATTATGGTTTTGCTGGAGATGTTGTAAAAGTAAATACCGAAACTTTAGAAATCCTTTTAAATAATAATGTGACTCCTGTGTTTTGTGCGATAACGCATGATGAAAACGGACAATTATTAAATACCAATGCAGATACGATTGCTTCCGAATTAGCAATAGGATTCGCTTCCATTTATAACACCGAATTATATTATTGTTTCGAGAAAAATGGTGTTTTAGAAGATGTCGATAATGACGATTCTGTTATCGAAAATATCAACACAAAAAGCTATCCGTCACTAATCGAAAACGGAATTATTTATGAAGGCATGCTTCCAAAATTAAACAACTGTTTTCATGCGATAAACCATCAGGTACAAAAAGTTTGTATTGGTAAATCCGAAATGCTTTTCCACAAAAATAATAAACACACAACCATTACCAAATGATAGAAAAACTAACAACAAGAGCAATTCAGCTGTTAAAAACACTCATAGAAACGCAGTCCTTTTCTTCGGAAGAAGATCAAACTGCAGCACATATTGAGCAATGGTTTGTACAACAGGATATTCCTTTTAAAAGAACGAAACATAACGTTTGGGCAACGAATAAACATTTTGACGATAGCAAACCAACGCTATTGTTAAACTCGCATCACGATACGGTAAAACCAAATAATGGCTATACCAAAGATCCTTTTAAAGCGATTGTTGAGGATGGTAAATTATATGGTTTAGGTAGTAATGATGCTGGAGGTTGTTTGGTAAGTTTGCTGGCAACCTTTGCGTATTTTTATAACAGAGAAAACCTGAATTTTAATTTGGTGATTGTCGCTTCTGCGGAAGAAGAGAGTAGTGGTCCTGACGGATTAAATAGTATGCTGTCTGTGATTCCAAAAGTAGATGTCGCTATTGTTGGAGAGCCTACCTTGATGAATTTGGCTGTTGCCGAAAAAGGTTTGGTGGTTTTTGATGCAATCGTAAAAGGAACCCCAAGTCATGCTGCACATCCAAATGCCGATAATGCCATTTATAATACAATTTCGGTATTAGAATGGTTTAAAAATTACACCTTCGATAAAACCTCGGAAGCTTTAGGGGAAGTGAAATTAACGGTTACTCAAATTAGCGCAGGAAAACAGCATAATGCAGTTCCAGCAGATGTGAAGTTAGTAGTGGATGTTCGTGTAAACGATAAATATTCCAATCAAGAGATTGTCGATATTTTACAAAAGGAAGCGCCTTGTGATAGTATTATTCCGAGAAGTATAAAATTAAATTCGTCCTCTATTCCAATCGATCATCCATTGGTAATTGCAGGAATAGAAATTGGAAGAAGTACCTATGGTTCGCCAACCTTGTCCGATCAAGCAGTTTTAACTTGTCCGTCTTTAAAATTAGGACCAGGAGATAGTACAAGATCGCATTCTGCCGATGAGTTTATTTACGTGCATGAAATTGAAGAAGGTATTAAGATTTATATTGAATTATTAGAAAAAGTACTTTAATTGTACTGTCATTCCGCACTGGATGCGGAGTCCAAAAAATAGGTTTCTGTATTGGCAGGAATGAGAATGTTTAACTAAAAAAGAAAGCAGAGATTCCTGCTTTCGCAGGAATAAAATGAAACTCTGGGACAAAGGAATAAGTATCGATAAGAAAATAGAACAATTTACCGTTGGAAACGATAGAGAAATTGACATGCATATTGCGAAGTACGATGTTCAGGCATCCTTAGCGCATGCAATAATGTTGGAGTCCATTGGAATCATTTCTTCGGAAGAATTACAACAACTTAAAAATGGTTTACACGCTATTGCGGAAACCATAGAAAACGGAACCTTCGTTATTGAAGAATCGTTTGAAGATGTGCATTCTAAAATTGAATATGAACTGACTAAAACCTTAGGTGACGTTGGAAAGAAAATCCACACCGCACGTTCTAGAAACGATCAGGTTTTAGTAGCGCTTCAATTGTACTATAAAGAGAATTTAAAAGAAATTAACGCGAAAACAAAAACGTTTTTTGAAACACTTTTAGGTTTAGCAGAAACGCATAAAGAAGCTTTGCTTCCTGGTTACACGCATTTACAAGTGGCTATGCCATCCTCCTTCGGGTTATGGTTTTCTGCTTATGCTGAGGTTTTGATTGATGATGTGTATTTGCTAAATGCGGCCTTAAAAACTGTAGATCAAAATCCGTTAGGTTCTGCGGCTGGTTACGGAAGTTCTTTTCCTATTGATAGAGATTTAACTACACGGGAATTGGGTTTTTCGACTTTAAAATATAATGTGGTTGCAGCACAAATGAGTAGAGGAAAAAGCGAGCGTACCATTGCTTTAGCTTTAGGTAGTTTGTGTAATACCTTGGCGCGTTTTGCAATGGATATTTGTGTGTATAATAGTCAGAATTTTGGCTTCATCGCTTTTCCAGATGAATTAACTACAGGAAGTAGTATTATGCCACATAAAAAGAATCCAGATGTGTTTGAATTAATCCGTGGAAAAGCAAATAAAATACAAGCTTTACATACCGAAATGGTTTTAATCACGAACAATTTACCAAGTGGGTATCACAGAGATTTTCAACTATTAAAAGAAAATATCATTGCGGCAATTGAAGATGTAAAAGATTTGTTAGATATTTTTAATTATGCCATTCAGCAAGTCATCGTAAAGCATATCGATTTAAACGATTCGAAATACCAATACCTATTTACGGTAGATAATATTAATACCTTGGTTGTAGAAGGGATGCCGTTTAGAGAAGCTTATCAAAAAATTGGTGGTGAAGTGGAGAATGGGACCTATGTGCCAGATACTTCAAAAAAACATAGCCATGTTGGCAGTATTGGTAATTTGTGTTTGGATGGGATTAGAGGTAAATATCCAAAATAAAATGATTATTTCATCTGCGTAGGTTTTGAAATCTTGTAGCATGAATCTATAAAAAAAGCACCTTGAAAAAGGTGCTTTTTTTATTTCTAAGATTCCTGCTTTCGCAGGAATTTGTTAAACTCTAGGTAAATCACTATCATCTTTTAAAGGCAAACAAGATTCTCCCATTAAATAGGTGTCTATATGATAGGCTGCTTGTCTTCCTTCAGAAATAGCCCAAACAATTAACGATTGTCCGCGACGCATATCTCCAGCGGCAAAAACTCCTGGAACATTCGTTTTGTAATCTTTTGTTGTAGCTTCAATGTTGGTTCTAAAATCCATTTTTAAACCAAATTGGTCTGCTAGCGTTTTTTCAGCTCCTGTAAATCCAAGTGCTAATAATGCTAAGTCGCATTTCCATTCTTTTTCAGTATTTGGTACTTCTTTAAGTTGTGGTCTTTCTCCAGGTGTGAAAATCCATTCTACTTCTATGGTTTTCAATCCGGTTAAATTTCCTTTTTTGTCTCCAATAAATTCTTTGGTAGAAATACTAAAAAAACGTTCTACGCCTTCTTGGTGCGATGAAGTTGTTTTTAGCTTCATTGGCCAATATGGCCAAGGTTGGTTTGCTGGTCTACCTATAGAAGGTTTACTTAAGATTTCGAAATTAGTAACCGATTTTGCATGATGACGATTGGAAGTTCCAATACAATCACTTCCTGTATCTCCACCACCTATAACGATAACGTCTTTTCCTTTCGCAGAAATCACATCTTTAAAATCTATTAAACCATCTACATATTGATTGCTTAGTTTTAGAAAGTCCATCGCTTGCGTCACACCTTTTAAATCCGCTCCAGGTATAGGGATATTTCTTCTTACGGTTGCGCCACCACATAAAATAACCGCATCAAAATCGTCTTTTAATTTGTTAGCATCTATATTTTTACCAACATGTGCATTGGTTTTAAATATAATGCCTTCTTCTTCTAAAACAGCAACACGTCTGTCAATCACGGTTTTTTCCATTTTAAAATCTGGAATTCCGTATCGTAATAAACCACCAACTTTTTCGTCACGTTCAAAAACGGTAACGGTGTGTCCTGCGCGATTTAATTGTTGTGCAGCAGCTAATCCAGCAGGGCCAGAACCAATAACAGCAACTGTTTTTTCGGTTCTAACTTTTGGTGGATGTGCAACAATCCAACCTTCCTTAAAGGCCGTTTCTACAATGTTTTTTTCAATATTTTCTATGGTTACTGGGTCTTCATTTATACCTAATACACAAGCTTCTTCACAAGGTGCTGGGCATAATCTTCCGGTAAACTCTGGAAAGTTGTTGGTTTTATGTAAAATTTCAGCAGCTTCCTTCCATTTGCCTTTGTATACTTTATCATTAAAATCTGGAATTAAATTCCCTAGCGGACAACCACTTTGGCAAAAAGGAATACCGCAATCCATGCAACGTGCACCTTGATTTTCTAAGTGGTCTTCTTTTAAAGGAATCGTAAATTCTTTGTAATTCTCTATGCGTTTTTCTGGCGCTATATAACTTTCGTTTTCACGCTTAAATTCTAAAAATCCTGTTATTTTTCCCATAATTTACGCTAATTCTAATTGTTCTTGTTCTAATCTCACTAAGGCTTGTCTGTACTCTTCTGGTAACACTTTTTTAAACTTCGGAAGGTAATTATTCCAGTCTTTTAAAATACGTGCTGCTAAAGGACTTCCTGTTGCTTCTAGATGATTTTCAATCAATTCTTTCAACTGAAGGATATCTACTTCATTTTCTAATGGATCGATATTTAAATCTTCCGAATTGCAGTTTTGTTGGAAGGTTTCATCTTCATCTAAAACATAAGCAACTCCTCCGCTCATTCCTGCTCCAAAATTCCGACCAACAGTACCAAGAATAACGGCAACACCGCCAGTCATATATTCACAACCGTGATCTCCAATACCTTCTACAACTGCTTTTGCGCCAGAATTTCTAACACAAAAACGTTCTCCTGCTTTTCCATTTATATATACTTCACCAGAGGTTGCTCCGTATAGAGTCACGTTTCCTGTAATGATATTATCTTCGGGAACAATGGTGCATTTTTCTGGGACTTTAATAATTAATTTCGCTCCAGATAAACCTTTTCCTAAATAATCATTGGTGTTTCCGTGAACGGTGAATTTTAAACCTTTGGTTGCAAATGCTCCAAAACTTTGTCCTGCAGAACCTGTGAAATCAACATCTATAGTGTCTTCTGGTAATCCGTCTGCGCCATAAATTTTTGAAATCTCGTTACTTATAACTGCTCCAACTGCTCTGTCAATATTTGTGATAGGCATTTCAAAGTTTGTTTTTTGCCTTCTGAATAACGCTTGATGTGCTTGTTTGATAATTTTAAAATCTAAATGCACATTCAAGTTGTGGTCTTGACAGTAGGTGTTGAATAGTTGTACATCTTCTGCAACTTCTACCTTGTGTAAAATAGGAGTTAAGTCAATTCCTGAAGATTTATAATGATCTATCGCTTTATTTCTGTTTAGTTTTTGAGATTGTCCAACCATTTCGTTAATGGTTCTAAACCCTAATTTTGCCATAATTTCACGTAATTCTTGTGCTACAAAATACATGTAGTTGACTACGTGTTCTGGTTTTCCTTTAAACTTTTTACGCAAGTCCGGATTCTGCGTTGCGATACCAACTGGGCACGTATTTAAATGACACACACGCATCATAATACATCCGGAAGCTACTAAAGGTGCGGTTGCAAAACCGAACTCTTCTGCTCCAAGTAAACATGCGATGGCTACATCTCGACCCGTTTTTAATTGTCCGTCACATTCTAAAACTACGCGATTTCTAAGATCGTTCATTACTAGAGTTTGTTGTGCTTCTGCTATACCAAGTTCCCAAGGTAAACCGGTATGTTTTTGTGAAGTTAAAGGTGTTGCTCCGGTTCCTCCATCAAAACCAGCAATTAGAATAACATCTGCTTTTGCTTTAGCGACTCCAGCTGCAACAGTACCTACACCAATTTCGGATACTAGTTTTACATTAATTCTAGCTTCTCTGTTTGCAGATTTTACATCGTAAATTAATTGGGATAAATCTTCAATAGAATAAATATCGTGATGTGGAGGTGGTGAGATTAATCCAACATAAGGCGTTGAATTTCTTGTTTTTGCAATTTCCGGATTTACTTTAGGTCCAGGTAATTGTCCGCCTTCACCTGGTTTAGCACCTTGTGCTATTTTTATTTGAATTTCGCTTGCGCTTGTTAAGTAGTTAGAGGTAACTCCGAAACGTCCGGAAGCTACTTGTTTGATTGCGGAGTTTCTCCAATCTCCTTGTGAGCTTTTATAGAAACGTTCTTGGTCTTCTCCACCTTCACCAGAATTAGATTTTCCTCCAATTCTGTTCATGGCAACGGCTAAGTTTTCATGTGCTTCTTTACTAATAGAACCATAAGACATGGCTCCAGTTTTAAAACGTTTTACAATTTCGGTCCAAGGTTCTACTTCTTCTAAAGGAATTGGGTCAAATTGGTCAAATTCAAACAACCCTCTAATAGTCATTAGGTTTTTAGATTGGTTGTTAACTAAATCTGAAAATTCCTTAAAAGTAGAGGCTTTATTGGTTCTTACCGATTCCTGAAGTTTCGCAACGGTTAACGGATTAAACATGTGTTTTTCTTGTCCGCGTCTCCATCGATATTCTCCACCAACTTCAATTTCTGGTTCTGTATTTTTATGAAAAGCTCTTTTGTGACGTTTCACAATTTCTTGCTCAATTTCTCTTAATCCAATACCTTGAATACGCGTTGGTGTATTTGGGAAATATTTTTCAACTGTTGAAGTTTTAATCCCGATGCATTCAAATAATTGAGAACCACGATAAGAGTTTAAGGTGGAAATTCCGATTTTGTTCATCACCTTCAGAATTCCTTTACCAACTGCTTTATTGTAATTTTTAATAGCAGCTAAATATTCTAAATCGGTAAGGTCTGCATTGTTGATTTGTTTCTGAACAATTTCATTTACAATATATGGATTTACAGCACTTGCGCCATAACCAAATAGTAGTGCAAAATGATGTACTTCACGAGGTTCAGCAGATTCAATAATTAAACTAATTCTAGAACGTTTTTCTAATTTGTGTAAGGCGTGATTTACGTAAGAACATGCTAGAAGCGCAGGAATTGGTGCGTGATTTTCGTCTACAAATCTATCAGATAAAATAATAATATTTGCGCCTTCATCTATCGCTTTAGAAGCTTTAGTGACTAAATTTTCTAGTGCAACTTCCAGTTCGTTTAATCCACGATTTACTTCATATAACATCGAAATAGATTCGATTTTAAAATCGGGATTCGTATCATAATCTCTAATTTTATCTAAATCATGTTTAGAAATAACAGGATTCTGAATTTTTAATTTCTTACAATGCTCGGCATTAATGTCGAATATATTAACATCACTACCAAGTGTTAAACTAATATCTGTAATTAATTCCTCACGAATACCATCTAAAGGAGGATTGGTAACTTGAGCAAATAACTGTTTGAAGTAGTTATAGATTAGTTGTGGTCTTTCCGATAAAATAGCAATAGGAGTATCGCTTCCCATAGATCCAATAGGTTCTTTACCTAATTGTGCCATGGGACGAATAATGGTATTTAAATCTTCTTCGGTATAACCAAAAACAACTTCACGCTTTTTCAGATCGATTTCGTCATATTTAATATGGCCTTCTTTAGCTTCAATATCTCGAAGGTGGACTAAGTTTTCATCTAACCACTTTCTGTAAGGATGTTTGGCTGCAATTTCTTCTTTAATTTCTTCATCGTTAACGATACGACCTTCGCTCATGTTTACTAAAAACATTTTTCCTGGCTCTAAACGACCATGGAATTCTATATTTTCAGGAGCAATATCTACAACTCCAGTTTCTGAAGACATGATAACATTTCCTTGTTTGGTAACCGTGTAACGTGAAGGACGCAATCCGTTTCTATCTAAAACGGCGCCAATAAAATTACCATCTGTAAATGGTATAGAAGCTGGTCCATCCCAAGGTTCCATTAGACATGAATTGTATTCGTAAAATGCTTTTTTAGCATCCGACATATTTGGGTTTTTCTCCCAAGCTTCAGGCACAAGCATCATCATCGCTTCTGGAAGTGAGCGACCTGTCATTAATAATAATTCGACAACCATATCTAAGGTTGCAGAATCTGATTTTCCTCTTAAAACCGTTGGGATAATCTTTTTAATATCATCACCAAATAATGGGCTTTCCATGATTTCTTCGCGAGAAAACATACGAGATACGTTACCTCTTACGGTGTTTATTTCTCCGTTATGACAGATGTATCTAAATGGCTGTGCTAAATCCCAAGTAGGAAATGTATTGGTAGAAAAACGTTGGTGTACTAATGCTAATCTAGTGTCTAGGGCCGAATTAAATAAATCTAAATAATATTCATTAATATGTTCCGGCATTAATAAGCCTTTAAAAATAATGATTTTAGTAGATAAGCTTGGTAGGTAAAAGAATTTAGCTTCCGATAATTTAGAATCATATATAGTATGTTCTGCAATTTTTCGTGCAGCATATAATTTTATGTTGAATTCTCTTTCGGTTTGTGTATCGTTTTCCTTTCCTATAAATATTTGTTTTACAAAAGGTTCTGTCACTTTAGCAATTTCACCTAATACATCACTATTCACAGGTACGTCTCTCCAGCCTATTAATTTAAGGCCTTGATTTTGAATTTCTTTTTCAAAAACATCGATACAATATTGACGTTGGTTTTCTTTTCTAGGAAGGAATACATTACTGGTTGCATATTCTCCAGCTTCTGGCAGATCAAATTCGCAAAAAATCTTAAAAAATTTATGAGGAATATCGATTAAGATTCCCGCGCCATCACCTGTTACACCATCAGAACTTACCGCTCCTCGATGTTCTAGTTTAACTAAAATTTCAAGAGCTTTATGGATGATGTCATTCGATCGTTTTCCTGTTAAGCTACATATGAATCCTGCACCACAATTATCGTGTTCAAATTCTGGTAAATAAAGTCCTTGTTTTTTTAGCATAATGAGTCAAATTTAAAGGCTTTTAAGGCCTTATTACGTCTCTAATATAGAAGCTATTATTCGATATAAAAAAAGGAGCAAACACTTTTTTCATATCGATAATTTAGTGGGTTCTAAATGAAAATTCAGCAATAATATGTAGTATAACTAATAAATAAGCAATGAATAATACTTAATAAAAATAAGCTTTTGTTACGAAAACGTTTTCGTTAAAACAGAAAAATTGAATATAATTTAATAAAAAAGCATAAATGATGAAAATAATGCTTTTTCGCAAATATGGAATTGTGAATAAAATCGTGTTTATTTTATTTTGCCCTATAAAAAAAAGGGTATAAATTGATTAAATCATAAAAATGAATATTTAACCCCCTAAAATTTAGGGGTTAAATTGTTTTTTATATAGGTTTGAATCTGATTACTAACTAAATTATATACTTATGAAAAAATTATTTCTATCCGTTATGGTGTTATCATCATCATACTTTTTTGCACAAGAAGCTACAGAAACAGAGAAAAAAGAAAAGAAGTTTTCTTTTGAAGGAAGTGTAGATGCTTATTATCAATCCAATTTAACCTCAAGTGATAAAGCTATTTTTGGCGCTGACGGTGATGCTTTTCAATCTTTTGGAACTTCGTTTGCAGATGAAACAGGTTTTGCTTTAGGTATGGCAAATATTATTGCTAAGTATGAAGGGGAGAAAACAGGAGTTGTTGCCGATTTAGTTTTTGGACCAAGAGGTGATGCTGCAATTGGCGGTTATAATTTAAATCAATTATACGCATACTGGAATGTTACAGAAAGTACTACTTTAACTTTAGGTCGTTTTAATACGTATTTAGGTTACGAAGTAATTTCTCCAACAGGAAACTTTAACTATAGTACTTCGTATTTATTTTCTAGCGGACCATTCTCACATGTTGGTTTAAAAGCAGACTTTGCTTTATCGGATGATTTTAGCTTAATGCTTGCGGTTATGAATCCAACAGATGTGAACAATAATTATATTGGAGGTTATGCTTTCGGTGCGCAATTAGGGTATTCCGGACAATTTTTAAACTTCTACTATGATGATAATGAGGTTTTAGGTTTTGAAATAGATTATACCGGTGGATTTGATATTTCAGATTCTTTCTACTTAGGATTAAATGCTGCGTATGCAGATAATGATGGTGAAGGTTTTATGGGAGCTGCTATCTATCCACAATTTGCTGCAACTGATAAATTTTCTATTGGTTTAAGAGGAGAATACTTTGATTGGTTAAGTGATGCAGATACTTCTGTAGATGATCAAGATGTACTTGCACTTACGTTAACAGGAAGCTATACTTATGAAGCTTTAACGATAAAACCAGAATTAAGATTAGATAGTAACTCGCAAGAAGTATATGCGGATAGTGATTTAGAAAGCACTAAAAGTTTCGCTGCATTTACAATGGCTGCTATCTACCAGTTTTAATTAAATAATAACTAACTACAAACAATTATTATGGATTATTTTTTAACAATATTACCAAATCTAGTCGCAACGCAAGAAGTTGTGGCTGCTACAACAAAAGATATAGAAGAAGCGGTATCTGCTATTAATGCAGATATGGGAATGTTATGGATGCTAATATCAGGTATCTTAGTATTCTTTATGCAGGCTGGTTTTACACTAGTAGAAACAGGGATGACGCGCTCGAAAAATGCAGCAAATATAGCAATGAAAAACTTGCTTGATATTTGTGTTGGCTCATTAACATATTGGTTAGTTGGTTATTCTTTAATGTATGGAGATACTTCTAACGGATGGTTTTTCTGGAGCGGATTAATGCAAGGAGAAGGTGCTGATTTATTTTTTCAAACCATGTTTGCCGCAACAGCTGCAACTATAGTTTCTGGAGCTATTGCAGGAAGAACTAAGTATTCTACCTATGCTATATTTTCTATATTAATGACAGCTTTAATTTATCCAATAGCTGGTGGATGGCAATGGCAAGGTTCTGGTTGGTTAACCGAATTAGGATTTATTGATTTTGCAGGTTCTTCTATTGTACATTCTGTTGGTGGTTGGGCTGCACTTGTAGCTGCATTTATGGTAGGTCCAAGAATTGGAAAATTTGTAGATGGTAAAGTGCATTCTATTCCAGGACACAATCAAATTCTTGCAACTTTAGGTGTATTTATTCTATGGATAGGATGGTTCGGATTTAATGGAGGATCACAACTTGCATGGGGTGGAGCAGATGCTATTGCTGCTTCTAATGTAGTCTTAATAACAAATCTAGCTGCAGCTGCAGGTGGTTTAGGAGCTTTGATTACTACATGGATCTGGTACGGTAAACCTAATTTACCACAAACTTTAAATGGTGCTTTAGCTGGTTTAGTAAGTATTACTGCTGGTTGTGGAAATATGTCTGCGGTCGGAGCTATTTTTGCCGGATTAATAGGAGGTATCATAGTTGTTTTTTCTATTGAGATTATTGAAAAGAAACTTAAAATTGATGATGCTATTGGAGCAGCTTCTGTGCATGGTGTATGTGGTGCATGGGGAACTTTAGTGATCGGACTTTGGGGAATAGATGGTGATACTGGAATAGGTTTATTTAATGGCGGAGGATTTGGTCAACTAGGTGTACAAGCAACTGGGGTTTTAGCTTATGCTGTTTGGGCTATTGTTTTATCATTTATTATTTTGAAAATATTAAAATCTACATTAGGTCTTCGTGTTACCGAAGAAGAAGAAACAATTGGATTGGATCTTTCCGAACACGGTGAGATTGCTTATCCAGGAAAGAGAGAAAGAGGTTAATAAAATATACTATTTTAAATCAAATAATAGTCCTAGAAACTATTTCCTAGGACTATTATTTTTGTTTTAAAAGAAATTGAAATTAGATACAATGAAAAAAGTAGAAGCAATTATTAGAAAATCTAAGTTTACCATTGTTAAAGAAGCATTACACGATGTAGGGGTCAATTTTTTTTCTTTTTGGGATGTTACAGGTGTAGGAATTGATAAAGAAGAAAGTACCGTTTTAAGTCAGATTACAAATGAGGTTAATAAAATGGAAAGATGTTATTTGACCATTATTGTTAATGATGATTTTGAAGAGGTAACTATAAAGGCAATTCTAGAATCTGCAAACTCTGGTGAAGATGGTGATGGTATGTTGTTTGTCTCTTCAGTAAATGAAATTTACAGAATTAGAACAGGAGAGAAAGGCTCCAAGATATTAAGATAGTACGGATATTATTCTTTTTAAAGATTTACATATTCAGTACGAAGAAGAATTAGAAAGTTTTGATGTTCATAAAATGAAATGGGTACTAAGTCCCATATTGTTGGTTCGTATGAATATTAAGTTTAGTTTAATTGTTTGTTAGAAAAAACCTCGGAACGTAATGTTTCGAGGTTTTTTTAATTAGACTAACAATAAAATAATTAGGTTAGGCAGAGTTACGGCTTGCGTTTATATTTCCAAATAAGGAACGTGTTACTATTTTTTCATAAATTTTAAGTTGCTCTTCATCTCTAACTTCGGCTTTTTCAAGTTCTTGAATCTTTTTTAAAGCAAACTGTTGTATCGTTAATAACGGCAATACTATAGATTCTCTAACTGCAATAGATGCTTTTCCTGCAGGTTCTTCTTGCATCAATTCTTTATAACCGGTAAGTTTTAAAATAAGACGTTTTGAAGTTTCATACTCGTTGTATATTACGTTCCAAAATTCACCGTATTCAGGGTCTTCAGACATGTATTTCGTTAAGTCGAAGAACGATTTAGATAAAGACATCATACTATTCTCTATTAATGTTTTAAAGAAATCGGATGTTTTAAATAAGTGCTGTGCTTTTTCAAATTCGCCAGTATCTTCATATTTTTTTAATGCAGTACCAACACCAAAAAAACCTGGTACATTTTGTTTTAATTGACTCCAAGATCCTACAAATGGTATGGCTCTTAAATCTTCAAAAACCAAACCTTCCGCTTTTCCTCTTTTGGATGGGCGACTACCAATATTTGTTTTTGCGTAGTATTTTAAAGTACTCATGTGTTCTAAATACGAAATAAATTTAGGGTGTGCTTTAAATTTTACATACGCATCATAGCTTAGCTTGGCAATATCATCCATGACTTCTCTATTTTCAGGAAGCATGCTTAAACTGTTCTCGCTAAAGCTATTGTGAATTCCAGAAGTAATCAGTTGTTCTAGGTTGTATTGCGACGAATCTAAGGTTCCAAAATTAGAGCTTATCGTTTGTCCTTGTATGGTTAATTGTACTTCTTTATCTTCAATAGTAGGTCCTAAAGAGGCATAGAAATTATGTGTTTTTCCACCACCACGTGCAGGAGGTCCACCACGACCATCAAAGAAAATAGCAGTTATGCCATGTTTTCTAGAAATGGTTGTTAGGTTTTCTTTGGCATTATAAATTGCCCAGTTTGCCATTAAATAACCGCCATCTTTTGTTCCATCACTAAACCCAAGCATAATAGTTTGCTTGTTCCCTCTAGCTTTTAAATGAGCGGCGTATTCTGGATTGGTATATAACGCTTCCATAACTGCAGGCGCATTTTCTAAATCTGTAATCGTTTCAAATAGTGGTCCTATATCTACCGTTAATTTGTCTTGAAAAGCAACTAGTTTTAGCATGGCAAACAATTGCATGACATTTAATGTCGTTTGATTGTTGCTAATGATATATCGATTTGCAGCCTTTTCTCCATTAGATTCTTGAATTGTTTTAATGGCTTTCATCGTGTTTAACGCCTTTAAAGTTTCTTCGTCTTTAATTAAAGATAGGTCTACACTTCCTTTTACTTTAGATAAGATTTGTACTTGCTCGGTTTCCGATAAATAATGATAGTTTTCTGGAAAAATAGTACTTCCATCTTTAATTAAAGCATTTACCATATCATTAAAGAACTGGTCGTGCTTTCTGCTATCTTGACGAATATCCAGATTTGCAAAATGAAATCCGAAAAGGTGAATTTTATTCAATAAACTATTCACTTCACTTACATAAAGCGACTGATGCTTATCAATAATAATTTGTTTAATTTCTTTTAATTCGGAAACCAAAAGGTCTAAGGTTAAATAAGATGCTTCATTAAGAATCATTTTATAGAGGGCTTTTTCAATCGAGGCTATTTTGTCTTCCACACCATGAAAAGTAAGCTTTCGTCTTAACCTTCTTGCGTCTCTATAATAATTTTTAATTACGGTTTCTTGTAATCTTTTTGCAACATTAAGTGTTATTTCTGGAGTTACAAATGGGTTTCCATCTCTATCTCCTCCTGGCCAAAAGCCAATGTTTATAATGTCGTTATCTATTTGTTTTCCGTCGAAAATATTTTGCTGAATATAATCATAAATGCTTCCGAAGGATTCATAAAATACATTCTCCAAATACCAAATTAAACTTACTGCCTCATCATAAGGTGTCGGTTTTTTGTGTTTGAAGAAAGGCGTTTTTCCTAATTGTGCCAATAAATCATTGATACGTAGCAAGTCGTTTTCCTTAACAGCTTCGGTTAAATCCGTGATAATTCCTAAAACAGAACCAGGATAAAATTGGGTAGGATGCGCAGTTAGAACAATTCGGACTTTAAATTCTTCTAGATATTTCTGAAGCGTTTCTAGTTTGCCTTCCGCAGAAGCGGTCTCCTTTAAACTTCTTAAAGTACCAATCCCGTCCATGTTATTCACTATAGGAAATGCAGCATCTTCAATGGCATCAAATAATACGACCTGACGCTCTATATATTGAATAAATTTAAACAACAAACTAATCTGACTATCGGAGGATCTTCGCGCTTGGTATTTTTTAAAAAATGTATTTACAATAGTGGTTGGGTCTTCTCCATTTTCAAAACCATTTTTACAAGTTTCATGAAACAATGGCAACAAAACACCTGTCTTTGTAATCGAATCAAAAGGCAGCGTCATGAAAATACTATTGTATATCTGGTATTTTGAGAGTACGTTTTGATTAAATCTTGTAAGTTTTGGTTGTATAGACATATGTTATATGATAGTAGATTGACCTAAATGTATATTGTTAAAGTTAAGATTAGAATCTTTAGGGTTAGAAATATAATCTGCAATGAAATCACCAACTTTAGATGTTGTTACATTGCTGTATTCTGTATTTAAATCTGGCGTTGTAATATTAAGAAGTAACGATTTTTCAACCGCTTTTCTAATTAATTCTGCTTCTTCAGATAAACCAAAATGGTCTAATAACATGGCAGCAGATAAAATAGAAGCAATTGGGTTTGCAATCCCTTTTCCTGTTGCTTCCGGGTACGAACCGTGAATAGGCTCAAACATGGCATATTTATCGCCAACAGATGCCGAAGCTAATAAACCAATAGAACCGCCAATTACACTAGCTTCATCGCTAATAATATCGCCAAACATATTCTCTGTTAAAATAACATCAAACTGTTTCGGGTTTAAAATCATTTGCATGGCCGCATTATCTACAAATAAGAAATCTAGAGTAACCTCAGGATATTCTGTAGCAACTTCTTTAACTACTTTTCGCCAAAGTCTAGAACTTTCCAGAACATTCGCTTTATCTACTAAAGTCACTTTGTTTCTTCTCGACCCTGCAGCTTTAAAGGCTAAATGTGCAATACGTTCAATCTCTACTCTGGTGTATAAACACAAGTCGGAAGCCGTATTACCATCTTCACTTAATTGTTTTTCCCCAAAATAAATTCCGCCAGTTAATTCTCTGTAAATACTAATATCTGTACCTTCAATAATCTCTTTTTTCAAAGGAGATTTATCAATTAAAGTTTCGTAAGCCTTCACAGGTCTAATGTTTGCGTATAAACCTAATGATTTACGTAAACGCAATAAACCTTGTTCCGGACGCACCTTTGCATCTGGATTGTTATCGTATTTCGGAGCTCCAATCGCACCAAATAAAATGGCGTCATTTGCTTCACAAACATCTAATGTTTCTTCTGGCAACGGATTTCCGGTTTCGTCAATGGCAATTGCTCCAACAGAAGCATGCGTAAATGAAAAGGAATGATCAAATTCTAAAGCAATTGCTTGTAAAGCCTTAATTGCCTGCTTTGTCACTTCTGGGCCAATACCATCTCCTGGTAAAACTGCTATTTTTAATTTCATATTATTTCCTGCGAAAGCAGGAACCTCTCCCTACAATCTTAATTAGTTTATATCTTTTTTTTGCGTTACCTAAAGGTCGCGCTTTTCGTTATATCTTTTTTCGTACCTCAAAAAGGATGCCACTGCAATCCCTAACGCACTTATATGCTAGCAGCATTTTCAAAGGCTTCAATCTCTGTTTTTTTGCTAAGTAAATAGTCAATATCGTCATAGCCATTAATCATACAGGTTTTTTTGTATGCATCAATTTCAAAAGCTTCTGATATATTACTGTTCTCTATCGAAATAATTTGCGCTTCTAAATTAACAATTATTTCAGTTTCCGGATTATTTTCAATAGTATTTAATAATTCTTTTAAAAATTCTTCACTAACCTGAACAGGTAGCAAACCGTTATTTAAAGCATTTCCTTTAAAAATATCTGCAAAAAAGCTAGAAACAACTACTTTAAAACCATAATCGGTTAAAGCCCAAGCTGCATGCTCTCTACTAGAACCACAACCAAAATTATCTCCAGCTACAAGAATTGTTCCAGAATAATTAGGGTTGTTCAGAGCAAACTCTTTGTTTACAGATCCATCTTTTTTATATCTCCAATCTCTAAAAACATTGTCTCCAAATCCTTTTTTGTCTGTCGCTTTTAAAAAACGCGCAGGAATAATTTGATCGGTATCGACATTCTCAATTTGTAACGGAATTGCTCTAGACTGTAATGTTGTAAATTTTTCCATCTTTTAGCTGTTGTCTGGTCGAGCGCAGTCGAGACCTTACTATTTTGTTAATTATTATGCGACCTCTCGACTGCGCTCGAGGTGACACTTTTTTTGTTTTACGTTAGTTCTAATTCTTCAATCTCTTGCGTTACATCTATTATTTTTCCCGCAATTGCTGTTGCTGCTGCTACTAACGGACTAGCAAGAATGGTTCTAGAACCTTGTCCTTGTCGTCCTTCAAAATTTCTATTAGAAGTAGATATGCAATAT
Source organism: Lacinutrix sp. WUR7 (assembly GCF_016864015.1). Classification (NCBI taxonomy): domain Bacteria; kingdom Pseudomonadati; phylum Bacteroidota; class Flavobacteriia; order Flavobacteriales; family Flavobacteriaceae; genus Lacinutrix; species Lacinutrix sp. WUR7. Next base: position 1,895,072 of record NZ_CP045067.1, read on the forward strand.
TCGCCTTGCGGAATTTTATCATCATTCATGGCTAAACATGCAGAACAACCTGGTTGTCTTAATTCAAATCCAGCGGCATCAAAAACATCTTTTAATCCTTCTTCAATAATTTGAGCTTCTACTTGTTTGCTTCCTGGAACCAACCAAGCAGTAACATTATCGGCTTTTTGCTTTCCTTTTATGTAATTTGCCGCCACTCTAAAATCTTCAATTCTAGAATTGGTACAGCTTCCTATAAACACAAAATTAATAGGTTTATTTATTAAGCTTTCCCCAGCTTTAAAGTTCATGTACTCCAAAGATTTTTTGAATGAAGCATTGTCTTCTGTCGGGATGTTTTCAGTAATTTTAATTCCCATTCCAGGATTAGTACCATAGGTAATCATTGGTTCTATATCTGCTGCATCTAGAAAGTATTCTTGGTCAAAAGTAGCGCCTTCGTCTGTTGGTAAGGTTTTCCAATAGGCTACTTTTTTATTGAAATCCTCTCCTTTTGGAGCAAATTCTCTTCCTTCTACATAATCAAAAGTGGTTTGGTCTGGTGCAATCATTCCGCCTCGAGCGCCCATTTCAATACTCATATTACAAACGGTCATTCTTCCTTCCATGCTCATCTCTTCAAAAACATTTCCTGCGTATTCGCAAAAATATCCGGTTCCAGAATTGGTACCTAGTTTCGAAATAATATATAGAATAACATCTTTTGGTAAAACGCCAGCTTTTAGTTTTCCGTTCACAGAAACTCTTAAGCTTTTTGGTTTTGTAAGTAATAAACATTGGCTAGCAAAAACTTGTGCTACTTGACTTGTTCCTATTCCAAAAGCAATAGTACCAAAAGCACCATGTGTTGAGGTGTGACTATCGCCACAAACCATCGTCATTCCTGGTTGTGTAAAACCTAGTTCTGGAGCCATTACATGTACAATGCCATTGTACTTATGTCCCAATTGATACAGTGTAATATTATTTTTTTTGCAATTAATAGATAGCTGTTCTAGTTGGTTTCTAGACAATTCATCTTTAATCGGTTGGTCTTGGTTTTGTGTTGGTGTGTTGTGATCTGCTGTAGCAACAATCTGTTCTGGTCTAAAAACAGGAATTCCGCGATCTTCTAATTCATTAAAAGCTTGCGGACTTGTTACTTCGTGTATTAAATGTTTGTCTATATAAAGCACCTGTGGACCATTTTCTATAGTATCTACCACATGTGCATCCCAGACCTTATCGAATAGTGTTTTCTTACTCATATTTGTTTCCGCGAAAGCGGTAATTTTAATTAACTACGCGCTAATTATTTGTTGGTATACTTTACTTGATTCAATGATTTGATGAATATCTGAATCATTAATTTCTTTCTTGTTGTCGGCAAAAGTTAAAAAACTTGCATAAATTTCATCTAATTGCAATTTGGTTAATTCATAACCAATATTTTTAGATCTATACGCTAAAGCTGCTCTACCACTTCTTGCTGTTAAAACAATAGCAGATTCTGTTACTCCAACATCTTTAGGGTCAATAATCTCATAAGTTTCACGATTTTTAATAACACCATCTTGGTGTATTCCTGAGCTATGAGCAAAAGCATTTGCGCCAACAATTGCTTTGTTTGGTTGTGTGTAGATTCCCATGCTATCAGAAACTAATTGACTGATTCCGTACAGCATTTCGGTTTTAATATTGGTGTCTAAATTTAGGTATGGATGTTGTTTTAATACCATGACGACTTCTTCTAAAGCAGTGTTTCCTGCGCGTTCACCAATACCGTTAATGGTACATTCAATTTGGCGAGCTCCGTTTATAACACCTTCAATAGAATTAGCAGTTGCTAAACCTAAATCGTTATGGCAATGGCAAGATAAAATGGCGCCTTCTATGCCTTTAACATTTTCTTTTAAATATTTGATTTTTGCGCCATATTCACTAGGTAGGCAATATCCTGTAGTATCTGGAATATTTAAAACGGTTGCTCCGGCTCTAATGGCAGCTTCGCAAACTCTTGCTAAATATTCGTTGTCTGTTCTTCCTGCGTCTTCTGCGTAAAATTCTACATCTTCAACAAAGGACTTTGCATATTTTACAGCATCATAAGCACGTTCTATTATCGCTTCTTTATTCGACTTGAACTTATGAAGAATATGAGAGTCTGATGTGCCAATACCTGTATGTATTCTTGGTTTTTTAGCATATTTTAATGCTTCGGCAGCAACTTTTATGTCGTTTTCTACAGCTCTAGTTAAACCACAAACGGTAGCGTTTTTTACAATTTTCGCAATTTCTTGAACAGATTTAAAATCACCTGGACTAGAGACGGGAAAACCTGCTTCAATGACATCTACTCCAAGTTGGTCTAGCTGTTCTGCAATTACAACTTTTTGTTCTGTGTTCAGTTTGCAACCAGGAACTTGTTCCCCATCACGCAGTGTTGTATCGAAGATTTGTATATTGTTATTTGACATATATCAAAATATATTTTTAGTATTGTATTACGAATTTATATTTTGATTGGGTATTATTATTTGTTTTTGATTTACTTTTACGATGCTCAAAAGCACAAACTAAATTCAAAACACTGAAAATCAAATAGTTAAAAGAATATTCTATTGATAACTAAAGAACAAAAAGATAATTTATTTTTATTAGTTAAATCTTTAACTAAGTCTGAAAAGCGACAATTTAAGTTGTACGTGGGGAGACTTGGGGTGAATTCAGATTCTAAATTTTTAAAATTATTTAATTTATTGGATAAGGCTTCAGGATATGATGAAACGGCTATTATAAAAAGTGGTATTGTTAAAAAACAGCAGATTGCGAATGTAAAAGCACATTTGTACAAGCAAATTTTAATTAGCTTAAAACTAAACCCTTCGCACCAAAATATACGTTCTCAAATTAGAGAACAATTAGATTTTGCTTCTATTTTATATCATAAAGGATTGTATAAGCAAAGTTTAAAAATACTCGATAAAGCAAAGGAATTAGCTATTGTTAATGAAGAAAAAAATGCTGCTTTTGAGATTATTGAGTTAGAAAAAATAATAGAATCCCAATACATAACACGAAGTATAAGTACACGTGCAGATGAATTGGCAATGCAGGCAAAAGAGATCAGTTCTTTAAATGTTATTGCTAGTAAGTTGTCAAATTTATCCCTACAATTATATAGTATTATTTTAAAAACAGGTTATGTTAAAAACGAAGAAGAAAGCCTTTTAGTAACCGATTATTTCAATAAAAGACTCCCTAATTTTGATATAACTAAAGTCGGTTTTAGAGAGAAATTATGGTTTTATAAAGCACATTTATGGTATAGTTTTTTACTGCAAGATTTTTTAAATTGTTATAAATATGCTTCCAAATGGGTCGATTTATTTTATCAGAATCCTAGTATGATAAATCTAAATCCAGTATTCTTTTTAAAAGGAAATAATTACCTTTTAGAAGCCATATTTTTTATTAGAAATAAGCCTAAGTTTATTGAAAAATTAACCGAGTTTCAAACTACAGCAAATGCAGATAATTTTCCTAAAGACGAAAATGTAGCAAGCTTAGTTTTTCTATATACTAATTTTCATAAAATAAATGCACATTTCATCGACGGTAGTTTTAATGAAGGTTTGTCGCTTATTCCTCAAATAGAAATGGAGTTAATTCCATTCAAAACTAAAATTGATGCACATCATAAAATGGTTTTCTATTACAAGTTTGCAAGTATGCATTTTGGAGCAGGAAATAATAAAGAATGTATTAAATATTTAGATAAAATTATATCCAATAAAACGCTTTCTATGCGAGAAGATTTACTCTGTTTTTCTAGAGTTTTAAATCTTGTAGCGCATTATGAAGCAGGTTTAGATTATCATTTAGAAACCTTGCTAAGAAGTACGTATAAGTTTTTAATTAAGATGAACGATTTGCATGAAGTGCAAAAAGAGATGATAAAATTCATTCGAGGTTTACAAGATATTTATCCGCAAGACCTTAAAAAAGAGTTCAAAAAACTGTTAGAAGTTTTAAAACAATATGAAGATCATCCGTATGAGCGTCGTGCATTTTTATATTTAGATATTATTTCTTGGCTAGAAAGTAAAATTGAAAATAAGCCTGTAGGCCAGGTTATCAAAGACAAGTATCTTGAAAATTATGCATAGATATTTTACGGATTTCAAAAAAAAGAAATAAAAAAAGCTTAAAAAAATTTGGATATTAAACTTTTGTGATGCAATATTTGTGCTCACAAAGTTCAAACACTTACTGAAAAGGAAAAATTTTTAATCTCAAAGTTTGAGACACAAAATATTTTTAACACCACAGTTTACTTTTGTAAATGCGGATTTAAAAATATGGAAGTAACGAAAAAATTTGTATTAAAAAATTTCCGAAATGTTATCAAGAAAGGTGGAGAGATAGACTCGCTGAAGCCTTAGCAACCCTTAGATTTACTATGAAGGTGCTAAATTCTACTTAATGTTCGATTCATTAATCGAAATATTGGATAGATAACTCAAATCTAATTACTCATCTGTAATTAGTATTTTCTTTTTAACATTTTTCTATTAAGTACGCTTCTCACGAGGCTTATTGGCTTTTGGTTTAATTTATTTTAATTCAAAACTTAGAAAAATGAGTACACAAAAATTCGCAACCAAAGCATTGCACGCAGGACACGACGTTAGTCAAACAGCAGGAACTAGAGCAGTCCCTATTTATCAAACATCCTCTTATGTTTTTAATGATTCGGATGATGCCGCAGGAAGATTTAATCTTTCGGTTCCAGGATTTATTTACACCCGATTAAATAATCCTACAAACGACATTTTAGAACAACGATTAGCAACTCTTGAAGGAGGTATTGCAGCCGTAGCAACCGCTTCTGGAACTGCAGCTATTTCTACAACTTTACTAACCCTTTTAAAAGCAGGAGACCATATTGTTGCGTCTAGCAGTTTGTACGGAGGAACATACAATTTATTAAGTGTTACGCTACCAAGACATGGTATTACGACTACTTTTGTAGATCCTTCAGACGCAGAAAATTTTAAAAAAGCAACCCAAGAAAATACAAGAGCATTTTTTGTAGAGTCTTTAGGAAACCCTAAACTAGATGTTTTAGATTTAGAAGCCATTTCTAAAGAAGCCAAAAACAGCAAAGTGCCTTTAATTGTGGATAATACCGTGGCTACACCTTACTTGTTAAATCCAATTGAATATGGTGCAAACATTGTAATTCACTCCTTAACAAAATACATTACTGGTAATGGAACTTCCCTAGGAGGCGTAATTATTGACGCTGGAACTTTTGATTGGACCAACGGAAAATTCCCAGAATTCACAGAACCTTCTGCTGGTTATCATGGTTTAGTCTATAGCGAAGCTATTGGTGCTGCAGCTTTTATTGCGAAAGTTAGAATTGAAGGATTAAGAGATTATGGTGCGGCATTGAGCCCTTTTAATGCTTTTCAAATTATTCAAGGTTTAGAGACTTTAGAATTACGTATTAAAAAGCATAGTCAAAATGCACTAGAATTAGCAAAATGGTTGCAAGAACAACCAGAAGTAAATTGGGTGAATTATCCAGGATTGGAAACTAGTAAATATAGAGATTTGGCTAGAAAATATTTGCCTAACGGACAAAGTGGAGTGGTAACTTTTGGAGTTGATGGCGGTTATGAGTCTGCTAAAAAAATAGCAGATACTACCAAGTTATTTTCTTTGCTTGCCAATATTGGAGATACAAAATCTTTAATCATTCATCCAGCAAGTACTACGCATCAACAATTAGATGCACAAGCACAAGAGGCTTCCGGTGTTACAAAGGATTTAATTCGTTTGTCTGTTGGGATTGAAAATATTGAAGATTTAAAAGCGGATTTAAAAGAAGCTTTTGAAGTTTTAAAGAAAACGGTTCTAGCTTAAAACAAATCAATTAGTGATCATAAATACATGCTGTGTAATTTTTTTGCGCAGCATGTATTACTATTCCAAACCCAATAATGGCCGCATTAAAATATATAACAGTTTCTAGTTTTGAGCTTGCTTCTTGCGTATCTCAAAATATAGAATTATCCTATCAAATTTTTGGACAGCCTTTACACGAAGCACCAATTGTATTGGTCAACCATGCGCTTACCGGAAATAGTAATGTGTCGGGAAAAGACGGTTGGTGGCGTGATGTTATTGGTCCGGAGAAAGTCATTGATACCAATATATATACCGTTTTATCTTTTAATATTCCTGGAAATGGATACGATGGTTTTGTTATTGAAAACTACAAAGATTTTGTAGCTAGAGATATTGCAAAACTATTTTTAGTTGGTTTAGAAAAACTAGAGATAGCTTCTGTTTTTGCACTTATAGGAGGTTCTCTTGGTGGTGGAATAGCTTGGGAAATGGCTGTGCTTTCTCCAAATCTAGCAGATCATTTAATTGCTGTGGCTACCGATTGGAAATCGACCGATTGGCTCATTGCCAATTGCCAGATACAAGAACAGTTTTTATTAAATTCTAGTAATCCTGTGCATGATGCAAGAATGCACGCGATGCTTTGCTATAGAACTCCAAAGTCTTTTAAAGAACGTTTTAAAAGAAGCAGAAATGCGGAGCTAGAAATTTTTAATGTGGAAAGCTGGTTGCTACATCATGGCAAGAAATTGCAAGAACGTTTTCAGTTGTCTGCTTATAAATTAATGAATCAATTACTACGAAGTATTGATGTCACTAAAGACAGAACAGATTACGATGCGGTTTTAAAAAATATTAAAGCAAATATTACTATTGTTGGAGTAGATTCGGATTTGTTTTTTACGGCGGAAGAAAACAGAGAAACACAAAAACAATTAGCATTATCACATCCAAATGTGACGTATAATGAGATTAATTCCGATCATGGACACGATGCTTTTTTAATAGAATTCGAACAATTAGAAAAAATAATTGAAACTATTTTTAGACCGAATTCCAAAAACAATAAGATGAAAGTATTAAAATTTGGCGGTAAATCTTTGGCAAATAACGAAGGTTTACATAACGCTATTTCTATTATAAAAAATAAAGTCGAAAATCAAGAACGTATTACCGTTGTGGTTTCCGCTAGAGATAATGCGACTAACGAGTTAGAGGCAATTCTTAAAAAAGCTTCCAAAAAAGAAGCGTATAAAGATGCCTTTTTAGCATTTCAGGAATACCAAATAGCACCTTTAAAAACGATTGATTTTTCCGAAGAATTTAAAGCATTGGAAACTATTTTTGAAGGTGTATCCTTATTAGGAGATTATAGCGAGAAAATTGAAAATCAAGTTTTGGCTTATGGCGAAATTTTATCTGCTAAATTAATCACCGCATTGCTTCAAGAACAAGATGTAAACGCGAATGCAACAGATGCCAGAACGTTAATTAAAACGGAAGGTCATTTTAATAATTCGCAACCAATTTATGCGATAACTAAAGAAAATGTTTTAGCACATTTTAAACAATATAATGGCACAACAGTAAATGTGGTCACTGGTTTTATTGGGTCCAATCTTAAAAATGAAACCACTACTTTAGGAAGAAATGGAAGTAATTATTCTGCTGCTTTATTGGCTAATTATCTAGATGCCGAAGAGCTTCAGAATTATACGCATGTCAACGGAATTTATACGGCAGACCCTAATTTAGTTCCAGATGCAAAAAAAATCAAAGAGCTTTCTTTTACAGAAGCGAATGAGTTAGCCAATTTTGGAGCGACCATTTTACATGCAAAAACAATCATTCCGTTATTAGAAAAAAATATAAATCTTCGTATTTTAAACACTTTTAATTTAGAAGATGAAGGCACTTTAATAACCGCAAAAAAAGATAGTACACAAGCGACTTCATTATCGGTTTTAGATAATGTTGCTTTGATTAATCTGGAAGGTAGAGGTTTGTTGGGGAAAGTGGGTGTCGATGCTAGAGTTTTTAAAGCATTAAGTGCGCATGATATTAGTGTGAGTATTATTTCTCAAGGTTCTTCAGAAAGAGGAATTGGGCTAATTATTGACGCAGATAAAGCTACCCAAGCGGTCATTGCTTTAGAGCGTGAATTTGAAAATGATTTTTATTCGCAAGACGTCAATAAAATTGATGTTGTAGATGATGTTGCTGTAATTTCCATTATTGGTATCGAGTTAAGTGCTTTTCATAAACCCTTTAATGCACTTATTAAAAATCAAATTACACCATTGCTTTTTAATAATACGTTTACAGGAAAAAATGTAAGCTTAGTGGTTAAAAAAGAGCAATTATTAAAAGCGGCAAACGTTATTCATGGCGAAGTTTTTAGTAGTTCTAAAAAGGTGAATCTTGCTATTTTTGGACATGGTTTAGTTGGTGCTGCATTAATTAATCAAATTATTTCTTCGGCAAAAGAGATTGAAAAACGCAAAGGAGTAAAATTGAATATTTTTGCTATTTCTAATTCAAAGAAAGTAGCATTATCTAAAAATGGTTTTACGCAAAATTGGCAAGAAGAAATAGAGGAACAAGGTATCCCGTATACCATGCAAGATGTCATCGCTTTCGCGGAAAAACACCATCTAGAGAATTTAATTGCGATAGATAACACAGCAAGTAAAACTTTTGTAGAGCATTATAATGATTTAGTTTCTAATGGATTTGATTTAGTGTCTTCTAATAAAATTGCAAATACCATAGGCTTAGAATTTTATAAGGAATTAAGAAACAACTTAGATAAGCATCAGAAGAAATATTTATACGAAACCAATGTTGGTGCCGGTTTACCTTTAATTGATACTATAAAATTACTGCATCTTTCGGGTGAAAATATTACACGAATTCGTGGTGTGTTTTCCGGTTCGCTAAGTTATTTGTTTAATAGTTTTTCTGTGGAAGACAAGTCGTTTTCCGAAGTACTAAAAGATGCCATCGATAAAGGATTTACAGAGCCAGATCCAAGAGAAGATCTTTGCGGAAATGACGTTGCAAGAAAACTGCTTATTTTGGCTAGAGAGTTAGATTTAAATAATGAAATTGAAGATGTTGTTATTCAGAATTTAATCCCCGAAGCATTGCAAAGTGGTGATGTTTCAGCGTTTTTAGGGGCGTTAGATCAAATGAATGAAACGTATTCGCAGTTGAAAAATAATCAAGAAAAAAATCATGTTTTACGATATATAGGCGATTTATCTGGAAATTTAGAAGATGAAAATGGTGCTGCATTAGAAGTGAAATTAGTTTCTGTTCCGCAAAGTTCTCCATTGGGAGCTTTAAGAGGATCGGATTCTATTTTCGAAATTTATACCGAATCTTACGGAGAACAACCTTTAGTAATTCAAGGCGCTGGAGCAGGAGCACAAGTAACTGCAAGAGGTGTTTTTGGAGATATTTTAAGACTAGTAGAAAACAATAATTAAACCTTTAATGCAGTAGTTATAATGAGTGAGCATTTTGAAACCGAAGCAATTAGAACCCAAATAGAACGTTCCCAATATTTAGAGCATTCTTCTCCTTTATATTTAACTTCTAGTTATGTTTTTGAAGATGCAGAAGATATGCGAGCTTCTTTTGCGGAAGAAAAAGAGCGTAATATTTACAGTCGTTATTCCAACCCAAATACCTCCGAGTTTGTAGATAAAATTTGCAAAATGGAAGGAGCGGAATCTGGTTATGCTTTTGCTTCCGGAATGTCTGCCATTTTTTCCACCTTTGCAGCCTTGTTAAATGCTGGTGATCATATTATTTCTGCAAGAAGTATTTTTGGTTCTACACATGGATTGTTTACTAATTATTTGCCAAAATGGAATATTAATACGAGCTACTTCGATATTAATAATTTAGATGCTATTGAAGATTTAATTCAGCCAAGCACAAAAATTCTATATGCCGAAAGTCCGACCAATCCAGCAGTCGATATTTTAGATTTAGAACGTTTGGGAGACATCGCAAAAAAGCACAATATTTTACTAATCATAGATAATTGCTTTGCAACGCCATATTTACAAAACCCGATTAAGTTTGGCGCCGATTTAGTTATTCATTCTGCAACAAAATTAATAGATGGTCAAGGTCGCGTTTTAGGAGGAATCACCGTTGGAAGTAAGGAGTTGATAAAAGAAATATATCTATTTTCTAGAAATACAGGTCCGGCTTTATCTCCATTTAATGCTTGGGTTTTATCTAAAAGTTTAGAAACACTTGCAGTTCGTGTGGATAGACATTGTGAAAACGCAGAAAAAGTAGCGCTATTTTTAGAGTCGCATGCAAATGTGAATCTAGTGAAATATCCGTTTTTAAAATCGCATCCACAATATGAAATTGCAAAAAAGCAAATGAAAAAAGGGGGGAATATTGTCGCTTTTGAAGTTAAAGGAGGCATTGAAGCAGGAAGAAATTTTTTAAATAAAATTAAAATGGCATCACTTTCCGCAAATCTAGGGGACACCAAAACCATTGTAACGCATCCCGCTTCTACAACGCATAGTAAATTAACCGAAGCCAATAGATTAGAAGTTGGTATTACCGACGGATTGGTTCGTGTTTCTGTAGGTTTAGAAAATGTAGAAGATATTATTAACGATTTAAAACAAGCGCTAAATTAGTCTGTAAAATAAGTATCTTTGTAGGATGCTTTCAAAGAAAACAAAATACGGAATTAAAGCGCTCACCTTTTTAGCTAAACAAGAAGGAAATACGCCTGTACCCATTGAAACGATTTCAAAAAGTGAAAATATTTCAAGAAAATTCCTGGAAAGTATATTACTTAGCTTACGTAAAAACGGTTTTTTAGGATCTAAAAAAGGAAAATCTGGCGGGTATTACCTGCTAAAAAAACCAAATGAAATTCAAATGGTGGATGTCATGCGAATTTTAGAAGGTCCCATCGCAATGGTTCCTTGTGTAAGTTTAAACTTCTACGAAAAATGTTCCGATTGTCCAGACGAAGCCTCTTGTGCTGTGCATTTGTTAATGATTAAAGTCCGCGATAATACATTAGATATTTTCAGAAATACGTCGCTTGCAGATTTAACGCGTTAACAGATTATTAAAAATCCTCCAATATTTTTATCATTTTATTAGTGCTTAAAAAATATTTAAATGATACATTTGTTTTATATTCCTAGTAAGTCGATAGGAGTTATAGATTAAAATGAAATAGAATGATAAAATTAGATATTGATACCTTAAATAAAGAGTTAAAAAATAAAACCCCAGATGAGATTATTCAATGGGCTTTAACTTTATCCAACAACAGAATAGTAACTACCAGTTTTGGTAAATATTCTGCAATATTATTAAGTACCATGTCTAAGCATGATAAAGATATCAAAGTGATTTGGTGTGATACTTTATATAATCAGCCAAGTACTTATGAGCATGCAGACAACCTTATTACAGATTTTAATTTAAAGATTAATAAGTATCAGTCTTTAAAAACGAAAGAAGAAATAGATGCAACAATAGGTTTGCCAAATGTAGAAGATGATAATCATGCATTGTTTTCTGAAGTAGTAAAACTAGAGCCTTTCCGAAGAGCACTACAAGAGCATCAACCAGATTTATGGTTTACAAATATTAGAGTTCGTCAAACCGAATTACGTGATAAAAAAGACATTTTGAGTTATAGTAAAGATGACATTTTAAAAATTAGTCCTTTTTATTATTGGACAGATTATGATTTAGATAATTATTTAGAAGTCCACAATTTGCCTAAAAACCATGGGTATTTTGATCCAATTAAAGCATTAGAGAATAGAGAGTGTGGAATACACTTACAATAAAGTAGAAAGCGTATGGAAAGTTTTAGAACCGAAATAGAAAACCCAGTAGTTGAGCAAGATATTATTGACTTAGCCAACAAAATTGAACTCTTTAAAGCAGGAAAAGTAGACGAAGAAAAATTTAGAAGTCTTCGTTTGGCAAGAGGAGTTTATGGACAACGCCAACAAGGTGTGCAAATGATTCGAATTAAACTGCCTTATGGTAAAGTTTTAAGCAATCAGCTACATAGAATTGCAGATGTTTCTGATGAATATTCTCGTGGAAGATTACACATTACTACGCGTCAAGATATTCAAATTCATTATGTAGATCTAGATCGTACGCCACAACTTTGGGCAGCATTAGAAAGAGATGATGTGACACTTCGTGAGGCCTGTGGTAACACGGTTAGAAATGTAACCGCAAGTGAGACTGCAGGAATAGATGTGGACGAACCTTTTGATGTTTCGCCGTATGCGGATGCTATTTTTAAGTTCTTTTTACGTAATCCTATTTGTCAGGAAATGGGAAGGAAATTCAAGGTTTCTTTTTCTGCTTCCGATGAAGATACCGGATTATCATACATGCACGATTTAGGTTTTATTGCCAAAATACAAAATGGTGTTAGAGGTTTTAAAGTGATGCTTGGTGGCGGATTAGGTTCACAGCCAAGACATGCAGATTTGTTTTATGACTTTTTAGAATCCGATAGGATTATTCCAGTAATGGAAGGTGTTTTAAGAGTTTTTGATCGTTATGGCGAACGTAAAAGTCGTGCCAAAGCAAGAATGAAATTCTTAATAAAAGATATTGGATTAGAAGAATTTAAAAGACTTGTAGAAGAAGAGCAAGGTGCTATCGAATATAAAACGGTAGTAATAGATGCTAATGCATATCCAGTTTCTACTCCAGTTACTGTAGAAGCGCCAAAAGTAGAAATCAAGAACCAAGAAGCGTATAATCTTTGGAAGCAAACAAACGTTATTCCACAAAAACAGGAAGGATATTTCGCTATAGGAATTAAAGTCCTTTTAGGAGATTTTTATACAGATAAAGCAAGATTATTAGCAAGTTTAACAGAGGAATATGCCGCAGGAGAATTACGTTTGAGCCTGCGCCAAAACATATTAATTCCGTTTGTAAAAGCGGATTTGTTGCCATTTTTCTACCAAGAATTAGCCAAGCTAGGTTTTGTAGAAGCTGGTTATAATAAAGCGGTAGATATTACTGCATGTCCGGGTACAGATACTTGTAATTTAGGGATTGCAAGTAGTACCGGGATTGCAGATGAACTAGAACGTGTTATAAAAGCAGAGTATCCACAATATTTAAAAAATGAAGATTTAGTCATTAAGATTAGTGGTTGTATGAATGCTTGCGGACAACACAATGCCGCGAATATTGGTTTTCAAGGAATGTCTATTCGTACGCCAGATAAATTAGTTGCTCCAGCTTTACAAGTACTTTTAGGAGGAGGGAATAGAGGAAACGGACAAGGAGTTTTTGCAGATAAGGTAGTGAAAATGCCAAGTCGAAGAGGGCCGGAAGCGTTACGTAGAATTTTAAACGATTTTGAAGCGAACGGAAACGAAAAACTGTTTGTCGATTATTACTTGCAACAAGGTGAAAAATATTTCTATGAAATGCTGAAAGACCTTTCGGATGCTACAAACCTAACACAAGAAGATTTTATTGATTGGGGAACCAATGAAGCGTATGTAAAAGCGATTGGAATTGGCGAATGTGCAGGAGTTGTTATCGATTTAATTGCAACTTTATTTTTAGAAAGTGAAGAAAAAATAGAAACAGCAAAAGAGGCTTTGGATAATAAAGTGTTTTCTAATGCAATCTACTTTGCATATAGCTCGATGGTGAATTCGGCGAAAGCAATTTTACTTTCCGAAAATATTTCAGTGAATACACAAGCAGGAATTATTAATACGTTTCAGGCCGAATTTGTAGAAAGCAATAAAATTAATTTAGGGATTTCTTTTTCCGAATTAATATATCAGATAAAAAATAATGCACCTACCGAAGCATTTGCGAAAAAATATATAGAAAACGCAACCGATTTCTTAAAAGAGGTTCGTGTGTTCAGAGAACAGGAAAAACAATTAGTAAGCTAAATTATTTGTAACATGAAAGAGAGAACAACACCAAAGTTAACCGTAGTAGGAGCAGGTCCTGGGGATCCAGATTTAATAACTTTAAAAGCAATTAAAGCCATTAAAAATGCAGATGTTATTTTATATGACGCACTTGTAAATGCCGATTTATTAGAATACGCATCGCCAAAAGCAGAACTTATTTTTGTGGGTAAACGTCGCGGTTGTTATGCATACCAACAAGAGCAAATTAACGATTTAATTGTTGCTAGAGCAAAGTCTCACGGACATGTAGTACGATTAAAAGGAGGAGATCCTTTTATATTTGGTCGTGGTGCCGAAGAAATTGATCATGTAAGACAGTTTGGTATAGAAACGTACATGGTTCCTGGTATTTCTTCGTCATTAGCAGTTCCTGCATATCAAGGAATTCCATTAACAAAAAGAGGAAGTTCTGAAAGTTTTTGGGTAATTACTGGAACTACAAAAGCACATACTATTTCTAGTGATGTAGCACTTGCAGCAAAATCTACAGCAACCGTTGTTATTCTAATGGGAATGGGAAAACTAGAAGAAATTGTATCTATTTTTTCTTCGGAAGGAAAACAAAAAACACCAATTGCAATCATTCAAAATGGTACTACAAAAGACGAAAAGTTTGGTGTAGGAACCATAGAAACTATTTGTAATGTGGTTAAAGAAAAACAACTAGCAAATCCTGCAATAATTGTTATAGGAGAAGTAGTTGAAAAACGCGTGCAATTGGATTCTATTTTTAAAGAAGTGAATACGCAACCAGAATTAATTTCTGCATAAGATTATTTTAAGATGGAAGAGAGAAATAACTTATATCCAATATTTTTAAAAGTAGAACAACTCAACGTTCTTATTGTTGGAGGCGGAAACGTAGCATTAGAAAAATTAAGCTTTTTGCTAAAGTCTAGTCCGAATGCAAATGTGCAGATGGTAGCTCCTTTTTTTAGAGCGGAAACCATTGCATTGGCCACAAAATTTGGCATTGAAATGATAAAAGGTATTTATAATAATGCGTTTTTAAGTAATAAACACATTGTTATTGCCACCACAGATAATATCGATGTGAATATAGAAGTTTACGAAGATTGTAAACAAAGAAATATTCTAGTAAATGTTGCCGATAATCCGCCGTATTGTGATTTTTATATGGGTGGTATTGTTACTAAAGGAAACGTGAAAATTGCCATTTCTACCAACGGGAAATCACCAACTACAGCAAAACGATTACGTCAGTTTTTTGAAGATGTCATTCCAAATAATATTGATGATATGGTTAAGAATTTAAACGTTTTTAGAAAAACAATAAAAGGCGATTTCGAAGAAAAAGTAGAAACGTTAAACGAGTTCACCAAAGGATTAATTAGTAAGAAAGAAGTACATCATGATTAAAACAGATATATTAATAATAGGAGCAGGTCCAACAGGTTTATTTACAGTTTTTGAGGCAGGATTGCTAAAATTAAAGTGCCATTTAATTGATGCATTGCCTCAGCCTGGCGGACAATGTTCTGAGATTTATCCTAAAAAACCTATTTATGATATTCCTGGATTTCCAGAGGTTTTAGCAGGAGATTTAACCACGAATTTATTAGAACAAGGAAAACAGTTTGAACCTGGTTTTACCATGGGAGAACGTGCCGAAACTATCGAGAAACAGGAAGATGGAAGTTTCATTGTAACGACTAATAAAGGTACGCAACACCAAGCGCCAATTGTTGCCATTGCTGGAGGGTTGGGTTCTTTTGAACCACGTAAACCAAAGATTGAAAATATTGCATATTATGAAGAAAAAGGGGTAGAGTACTTTATTAAAGATCCAGAAGTATACCGAGATAAAAAAGTAGTGATTTCTGGAGGAGGAGATTCTGCATTAGATTGGAGTGTGTTTTTAGCAAATGTGGCTTCCGAAGTAACTTTAATTCATAGAAGAAATGAATTCCGTGGCGCTTTAGATTCCGTAGAAAAAGTGCAAGAATTAAAAAAGCTGGGTAAAATAAACTTAATCACTCCAGCAGAAGTTACCGCATTACATGGTAATAATAAACTGGAAGGAATTACAGTTACCAAAGATGGGGAGAAAATATTGTTGGAAACGGATCACTTTATTCCGCTTTTCGGATTGTCTCCTAAATTAGGACCTATTGGAGATTGGGGGTTAGAAATTGTTAAAAATGCCATAAAAGTAGATACATTAGATTATCAAACAAATATTCCCGGTATATTTGCAATTGGAGATGTAAACACATACGAAGGCAAACTTAAATTGATTTTGTGTGGTTTTCATGAAGCAACTTTAATGTGTCAATCGGCATATAAAATTATTAATCCTGGTAAAAAGTATGTTTTAAAATATACAACAGTTAGTGGTATTGATGGTTTTGATGGGTCACGTAAAGAAGCGCCAAAAGCAGTAGTCCAATCCATTAATTAATTTGAATGATTTTTAACCTTCGTTTAAAAGAAGAAGTAGCAGTATTTACCAAAGATTTGTTTTATGCTTTATTCGAAAAAGAGGAAAAGCAAAAAGAAGAATTAAAGTACTTAAAAGCAGTTTTTTTGAATTTCTCAAAAGCACTTTCGGTGAAAGATAGTGAAGCTGTTTGGAATACTTTTTCTGATAAATTATCCTTAATTAAAAAGAATATTGAGTTAGACGCCAAAGCAGCAAAAGATAATGATCCTGCTTGTAAAAGTTTAGAGGAAGTGTATTTAGCATATCCAGGTTTTCATGCTATTGCTGTACATCGCTTAAGTCATGAGTTTTATAAATTGGATTTATATATTCTTTCTAGAATGATGTCGGAATATATTCATGGCATCACCGGAATAGATATTCATGCAGGAGCTACTATTGGGGATTCTTTTTTTATTGATCACGGAACCGGAGTGGTAATTGGTGAAACGGCAATTATTAAAAGTCAGGTTAAAATTTATCAAGGGGTAACTTTAGGAGGTATTCAGGTTAAAAAAAGCTTGGCATCTACAAAGAGGCATCCTACCATAGAAGACAATGTTACTATTTATGCAAACGCTACTATTCTTGGTGGCGATATTGTGATTGGTGCGAATAGTATTATTGGTGCAAATGTTTGGATTACAGAATCTGTTCCAGCAAATTCGTTGGTAACGTATCAATCGGAAATTAAAATTAAGACTAGAAAATAATGATAGAAGGGAAATCGATAACAGACTTAATTGGTAATACGCCTTTAGTAGAAGCAACTCATATTTTGAAAAAGGAAGGTGTGCGATTGTTTTTAAAATTAGAAGGTAAAAATCCTGGTGGAAGCGTTAAAGATAGAGCTGCTTTTAATATGATTACCGAAGCTTTAAAACGTGGAGATATTAAAAAAGGAGACACTTTAGTGGAAGCGACAAGTGGTAATACCGGAATTGCATTAGCATTTATAGCACAGCTTTTCGGATTAAATATGGTGCTTATAATGCCTGAGAATTCTACACAAGAACGTATTAAAACCATGCGTGCTTATGGCGCGGAATTAATATTAACTTCGGTAGAAGTTGGTATAGAAGGTGCAAGAGATTTAGCGATCCAACTAGAAAAAGAAAAAGGATATTTCATGCTGAATCAATTTGCAAATGAGGATAATTGGAAAGCACATTACAAAACCACAGGACCAGAAATCTGGAAAGATACCAATGGAGAAGTCACACATTTTGTTTCTGCAATGGGAACCACGGGAACTATTATGGGCGTTTCTACCTATTTAAAAGAACAAAATAAAGACGTCGTAATTGTTGGTGCACAACCTAAAGATGGTGCGAAAATTCCTGGAATTCGTAAATGGCCAGAAGCCTATTTACCAAAAATATTTAATGCTTCTAAAGTAGACCAAGTAGTAGATGTTAGTGAAGAAGATGCACGATTGGTTGCTAACCGACTAGCAAAAGAAGAAGGTGTTTTTGCAGGAATGAGTAGTGGTGGTTCTGTTGCTTCGGCATTAGAAATTGCAGCACAAATAGAAAAAGGAATTATTGTTGCTATTATCTGTGATATTGGGGATCGATACATTTCCTCAGATTTATACGAATAAAAATTGGTTATCCTGTTTTTATTCCCTTAATTTACACTTTAATACTAGTTGTTAATTGAAATTATTACTGTAATTTCAATTGGTAAATGGTATTCGTTCTTAATCGTATTGAATGTTATCACGAAAGGCAGAGGGAATAGACCCATTGAAGCCTTGGCAACCCTTTATTAAAAAGAAGGTGCTAAATTCTACTTTTTTCTGAATGTATTTTCAGGAATTAGACAGATAACCACAAGTAATTCTCTTACTTACTTTCCTGATGACATTTATATAATTTAATATAACATGTCTGATATAAAAAACATTTTACAAAAACATATTTTAGTTCTCGATGGCGCGATGGGAACCATGCTTCAGCAATATAATTTTTCTGAAGAAGATTTTCGTGGCGAACGCTTTAAAGACTATCCTTCTTCTTTAAAAGGAAATAACGATTTACTATCGCTTACACAACCGGAAGCAATTGCAACCATTCACGCGAAGTATTTTGAAGCTGGAGCAGATATTGTAGAAACCAATACCTTTTCTGGAACTACCATAGCTATGGCAGATTATGACATGGAAGATTTAGTATACGAGCTAAATTACGAGTCTGCTAAAATCGCTAAAAAAGTTGCGGAAGAATTCACAAAACAAAACCCAAGCAAACCGCGATTTGTCGCCGGAAGTATTGGGCCTACCAATAAAACAGCAAGCTTATCTCCAGACGTCAATAGACCAGAATATAGAGCGATTACTTTTGATGAATTACGCGTTGCTTACAAACAACAAGTAGAAGCTTTAATCGATGGCGGCGTAGATCTACTTTTAGTAGAAACTATTTTTGATACGTTAAATGCCAAAGCGGCATTATTCGCTATTGAAGAAGTGAAAGAAGATCGTAATATCGATATTCCAATAATGGTTTCTGGTACCATTACCGATGCTTCCGGTAGAACATTATCTGGACAAACCGTAGAAGCATTTTTGACTTCCATTTCTCATATACCTTTATTAAGTGTCGGATTTAATTGTGCTTTAGGAGCAGAACAATTGAAGCCTTATTTACAACGCTTATCCGATAAAACAGAATTTTTCACTTCTGCACATCCAAATGCAGGATTGCCAAATGCTTTTGGGGAGTATGAAGAATCTCCAAAACAAATGCAGGCATATATTGAAGAATATTTACAAGACGATTTAATCAATATTATTGGTGGCTGTTGTGGCACAAGTCCAGCGCATATTAAAGCAATTGCTGAGGTTGCTAAAAAATATGCCCCAAGAAAATTACAAACACAAGCGTAATGATATTAGAAGTAGCAATTTTAAAGATAAAAGAAGGTGTTTCAGAAGAATTTGAAGAAACTTTTAAAAGCGCAGAAGCAATAATTTCTTCAATGAAAGGATATATTTCTCATCAACTCAAAAAATGTATCGAAGAAGAAAATAAGTATTTGTTATTAGTGAACTGGGAAACCTTAGAAGATCATGAAATAGGATTTAGAAAGTCTGAAGAATATAAAGTGTGGAAAGACTTATTACATCATTTTTACGAACCATTTCCAACAGTAGAACATTATAGATAATGAAAGAAATGAAACCTAAATATCTGACTTTATCTGGATTAGAACCTCTAGTGGTTACACCAGAAAGTAATTTTATAAATGTAGGAGAACGAACCAATGTTACTGGATCTAGAAAATTCTTACGTTTAATTAAAGAAGAAAAGTACGAGGAAGCATTAAGTGTTGCTAGAGATCAAGTAGAAGGAGGCGCACAAATTATTGATGTAAATATGGATGAAGGTATGCTGGACGGAAAGTATGCCATGGTGAAGTTTTTAAACCTGATAGCATCCGAACCAGATATTTCTCGTGTTCCCATAATGATTGATAGCTCCAAATGGGAAATCATTGAAGCTGGTTTGCAAGTCGCACAGGGAAAATGTGTGGTAAATTCTATTAGTTTAAAAGAAGGTGAAGCAGAATTTATCCGACAAGCAAAACTGGTAAAACGTTATGGTGCTGCGGTCATTGTGATGGCGTTTGATGAAAATGGGCAAGCAGATACCTATGAACGCAGAATTGAAATTTGCGAACGCTCTTATAAAATATTGGTGGACATTGTCCACTTTGCACCTCAAGATATTATTTTCGATCCTAATATATTTCCTGTCGCAACAGGAATGGACGAACATCGATTAAATGCTTTAGATTTCTTTAGAGCCACCAAATGGATTCGTGAAAACTTACCTTATGCCAATGTTTCTGGAGGTGTGAGTAACGTGTCGTTTTCTTTTCGAGGAAATAATACCGTCCGCGAGGCTATTAACGCAGCGTTTTTATATCATGCCATTCAAAACGGAATGAATATGGGAATTGTAAACCCGACGATGTTAGAGGTTTATGATGAGATTGATAAAGATTTATTAAAGCATGTAGAAGATGTTTTATTTGATAGGAGTGACGATGCAACCGAACGTTTATTAGACTTTGCAGAAACCGTAAAAGGAAATGTAAAGGAAGATGTTACTAAGGTTTTAGAATGGCGAAGCAATCCATTGCAAGAAAGAATAACACATGCACTTGTAAAAGGAATTGATGCTTTTATTATTGAAGATGTAGAGCAAGCACGACAAGAAGTTACCAGACCAATTGAAGTTATTGAAGGGCATTTAATGATTGGAATGAGTGTGGTTGGTGATCTCTTTGGAAGTGGAAAAATGTTCTTACCACAAGTTGTGAAATCTGCTCGTGTTATGAAGAAAGCAGTAGCGTATTTACAGCCTTTTATTGAAGCGGAAAAAGATGGTAAACAAGAATTTGCTGGTAAAATATTAATGGCAACCGTAAAAGGAGATGTGCATGATATTGGTAAAAATATTGTGAGTGTTGTTTTAGGTTGTAATAATTACGAAATTATCGATTTAGGCGTTATGGTGCCACCAGAAAAAATAGTAGAAACCGCGATTAAAGAAAATGTAGATATTATTGGTTTAAGCGGATTGATTACACCTTCGCTAGATGAAATGGTGTATGTTTCTAAATCACTAGAAAAAAAGAATATTACTATCCCAATCATTATTGGTGGTGCAACAACATCTCGTGCGCATACCTCGGTTAAAATTGCGCCGAATTACAGCAATACGGTCGTGCATATTAATGATGCGTCTAGAGCAGTAACGGTTGTTGGTGAGTTATTAAACCGAAACAATAAAATTTATAAAGAACAAATAAGGGAAGAATACGATAAGTTTAGAGAACAGTTTTTAAGCAGAACCAGAAAGAAAGAATATCTAACTATTGCAGATGCTAGAAAAAACAAGTTTGCTATCGATTGGAATACGTCTCAAATTACAAAACCAAAACAATTAGGGATTCAAGATTTTCAAGATTTTGATATTACCAAATTAGAAGATTTTATTGACTGGTCTCCATTTTTTAGAAGTTGGGATTTACACGGTAAATATCCAGATATTCTTACCGATGAAGTGGTTGGCGAACAAGCAACCGAATTATTTAAAGACGCACAAGAATTATTACAACGTGTGTTTCAAGAAAAACTTTTAAAAGCGAAGGCTGTTTTCGGGTTGTTTCCTGCAAATACAGTAAATGATGATGATATAGAGGTCTGTTTACCAGAAGGTCTCGACTGCGCTCGACCAGACAAATTAAACTTCTTAACGTTACGTCAGCAATCTAAAAAAGCAGTAGGGAAACCAAATCTTTCTATTTCCGATTTTATTGCGCCTAAAGAAAGTGGAATTCAAGATTATATGGGCGCATTTTGTGTGTCCACAGGATTTGGAACCGCAGAATTAGCAAAACAATTTGAAGATGCACATGATGATTATAATTCCATTATGATAAAAGCATTAGCAGATCGATTAGCAGAAGCCTATGCCGAATATTTACACAAAGAAGTAAGAACCAAATATTGGAGTTATGCTGCAGACGAAAAATTAAGCAACCAAGATTTAATAAAAGAAAGCTATAAAGGTATTCGTCCGGCACCAGGCTATCCTGCTTGTCCGGATCATTTAGAAAAAAGAACGATATGGCAATTGTTAGATGTAGAAAAAAGAATAAGCGTAGCACTTACTGAAAGTTTAGCGATGTGGCCAGCAGCAAGTGTAAGTGGTTATTATTTTGCCAATCCCGAAGCGAAGTATTTTGGACTAGGAAAAATTAAAGAAGACCAGTTAGAAGATTACGCAAAGCGAAGAGCTATAGGTTTAGAAGAAGCAGAGAAATGGTTGAGTCCGAATGTAGCGGATTAATAATTCCTGCGCAGGCAGGAATCTATTAGCAAATAGAAAGGATTCTTTATTTAGAAACCAACCGTAGCAAGTAGACGCGTTAAGGATAGAACGGTTTGTTTGAGCTCCTCGAAGAGAGCGAGTAGTGAAAGCCTGACGTTTTGCGATCCTGGCAGGTTTTAAAAACCTAGCAGGTATGAGTAAAAGGTAACCTGCCTGCCGGCAGGCAGGCGCCCAAAAAGAAAAAAATAGTTTAATTAAACAGATTCCCATTTTCGTGGGAAGTAAGTATGAAAGTAACTGAACACATAAAAAACGCAAAAGGGGAAACGCTGTTTTCCTTTGAAATTATTCCGCCAAAAAAAGGAAAAAACATTCAGGATTTATATGATAATATTGATCCTTTAATGGAATTTAAACCTCCTTTTATAGATGTTACTACTTCTAGAGAAGAATATATTTATATAGAAAAACAAGGGCTTTTAGATCGGAAAATCACAAGAATGCGCCCTGGAACTGTTGGTATTTGTGCTGCAATTAAACATAAATATGATGTAGATGCGGTGCCGCATGTATTGTGTGGTGGTTTTAGTAAAGAGGAAACCGAATATTTGTTGGTCGATTGCCATTATTTGGGGATTACTAACGTGATGGCTTTACGTGGCGATGCGATGAGTCATCAAAAATATTTTGAAGCCCAAAAAGGTGGACATAAATATGCTAGTGAATTGGTGGCTCAAATTCAGAATTTGAATTGCGGAAAATATTTACACGACGTTTTGGAGGTGGATGATAAATCTGATTTTTGTATTGGTGTTGCTGGATACCCCGAGAAACATATTGAAGCACCATCTTTACAAACCGATTTAAAACGATTGAAAGAAAAGGTGGATGCGGGAGCAGATTATGTGGTGACGCAAATGTTTTTTGATAATCAGAAATATTTTGAGTTTGCGGAAGCTGCTAAAAAAGCAGGAATTCATGTGCCTATTATTCCGGGAATAAAGCCCATTGCCGTACAAAGACACTTGCAGTTATTGCCTCAGGTTTTTAAAATAGATTTACCAGAAGATTTAATTCAGGCAGTAGAGAATTGTAAAGATAATAAGCAGGTGCGACAAGTAGGCGTAGAGTGGGCTATAAAGCAATCTAAAGAGCTGCAGCAAGCAGGTGTTCCTGTGCTTCATTTTTATTCTATGGGGAAAAGTGATAATATAAAAACGATTGCTTCGGCTTTATTTTAATTTTTATACTTTTGCGCTCTAACTAAATTTAATGAAGCGTTTATTAACCTACATTCTTTGCCTTTTTTGTGCTTGTGTTTTTTCGCAAGAAAAGAAAAACACCAATGCTTATTTTGATGTGAATTATTTTGCAGGAAATATAGCGTTACATAATAATGATATTTCACATTTAATTAAAGGACATCCGGAAGGATTTATTTTAAGTTGGAATAAGAAAACCTTTGGAGAAGAATCTTGGCAACAGCGCTACAACTATCCGGATTACGGGTTTTCTCTAGTATACCAAGATTTAAAAAATAGCGTGCTTGGTAATAATGTATCTGTTTATGCACATTATAATTTTTACTTTTTAAAGCGAAACCTCATGTTTCGTATTGGGCAAGGTATTGGCTATACTTCCAATCCGTATGATAAAGTAGATAACCATAAAAATGTCGCTTTTGGGTCTAGTTTTTTAAGTAGTACTTATGCGATGCTGAACTATAAAAAAGAACGCATTTTCGATCGGTTTGGTTTGCAGGCTGGAGTTTCCTTAATTCACTATTCTAATGCCAATGTAAAAGCGCCAAATGCGAGTGTAAATACTATTGCTTTTAATGTTGGTGTGACCTATAGTTTAGACGAAGAAGAAACGGAATACATCGACACGTTAACCAAAGAAAAATTTAAACAGCCTATAAAATATAATGTTGTTTTTAGAAGTGGTGTGAATGAAAGTGATGTTGTTGGTACTGGACAGTTTCCTTTTTATATTCTTTCGGCTTATGCAGACAAACGTTTGAATCGTAAAAGTGCCATTCAATTAGGAACCGATGTTTTCTTCTCTACTTTTTTAAAGGAACATATAAAATATAGAGCAGCTGCTTTTCCGGAAGAAGGAGAAGATGGATCTGCAGATTACAAACGTGTTGGTGTTTTTGCTGGTCATGAGTTGTTTATCAACAAAATGTCTTTAGTCACACAGTTTGGTTATTACGTGTATTACCCTTATGATTTTGAAGGAAGAACTTATTTAAGAATTGGTTTAAAACGCTATTTTGGCGAAAAATGGTTTGCTGCATTAACGTTAAAATCACACGGAGCAAAAGCGGAAGCTGTAGAGCTTGGTGTTGGGATTAGATTGTAATAGGAAACATAAATATTCTATAATAGTATTAAAAATAGATGCTGCGTCGCAGCGAAGAATGAGATTGAAAATGAAAAACTACATATACATACTTATTACATTATTGGTGTTTTCTTGTGATAGCGAGGATGCAAACGATTGCTTTCAAAAAACTGGAAAAATCGTGCAAGAGGAAGTAATGCTTACTTCGTTTGAGAAAATTCTAGTAAATAGAGAAGTAGAACTAATACTAAAACAAGGAATCGATTTTCAAGTAGTTATTGAAACTGGTGAAAATTTATTAAAGGATGTGGAGGCAAAAGTGGTAGACAATGAATTACAACTTACCGATAATAATACTTGTAATTACGTTCGGGATTATGGTGTCACCAAAGTATATGTAACGGCACCAAATATTACTGAAATTAGAAGCTCTACACAGTATGATATTTCTAGTGATGGTGTTTTGAATTTTAATAATTTAGAATTGTTTTCTGAAGATTTTAATGCTCCAGATAGTTTTACCGTTGGCGATTTTAAGCTACAAGTGAATTCGCAAAGCATAAGAGTTGTAGGGAATAATATTTCTTCCTTTTATATTTCTGGTTTTACTCAAGATTTATATGTTGGGTTTTTCTCTGGAACCGGACGTTTTGAAGGGAAAGATTTAATTGCCCAAGATGTAGATGTTTACCATAGAGGAACGAATGATATTCTTGTAAACCCGCAAGCATCTATTACAGGAGAAATTAGAAGTACAGGCGATGTTATTGCTTATAATCAACCAGCAATGGTTACTGTGGAAGAATTTTATAATGGACGATTGATTTTTGAGTAAAGCGCAATCTCATTGGTTATATTTATGATTCAATCATTTTGGAAAACCATTAATTGTAATGCTTTTTCTGAATCCTCCAATACCAAGATTTTATAATTTTTCCATGTTAGCGACAGTTCATTTTTAACAGGATCCTTTCGAGAAGTAAAGGAAATAGTCTTCTGTTCCTTTTCTTCGGAAAGCGAAATAGAATAGGTGTTAAAAGCAGCTACTTGATTTCCGTTTATATCTTCTGTCCATTCTCCTATACATTGATCAAACAAAATGCTAAGGTTTCCTATAACCGCAGTCTGATTAATATCCAGAAAAAAAGCTTTTTCAAAAGCCGATTTTTCGATAACCAATGCAACTTTATCTTCTTCTTTGTTGATTTTTAAATTAAAAGTATAGTTGCTACATGCTTTTGGATAGTTTGTTTTTGGGCTATCTGTAGCGTCATTCTTGCGCCAGAGATACGTTATGTGTTTCGTGTCGTTTTCTGTGATGTGTAATGCTAACTGAATATGTGGCGCATTTTTAGTTATTGGCTTGGACTGAACGAATAGGTTGGTGGGTTCTATGTCTACTGTCTCTAAATGGATGGTTGGGTTTTTTCCAGTTTTTAACGGTATTATAATAGTACTATTTATGGTGTCCTTTTCGGATTGCGCATATCCCGGTATTGAAAGTAGTGCAAATAGTAAAATCCATATATTCATTTCAATAATCTTCATTAGGAGTATCGGTGTAACATTTTGTTCTACAAATTGTAAGCTTAGAAGATGCTATTTTTAGATGCCGTACGGAAGCATGGCATTTCACAATTTAAATTTAATAAGAAACCACTCGAAAACCTACGCGATCATATTCTGATTCTGGCTTCCCGAAACTGCGAAATCTAGTGATAGAACGTTCCTTGCTGGATATAAAATGGCCACCACGAAAGATACGATATTTGGCTTCGGTAGTGTTTTCAGGATTAACTTCTGGGCTTTTAGAATAAAAGTCTCTGTCGTGCCAATCTAGACACCATTCCCCTACATTTCCACTCATATCATATAGACCTAATTCATTTGCTTCTTTTGTAGCTACTATATTTGTGTTAGATTCACTGTTTTCTTTGTACCAACCTACGGTATTCAAGTTAAAGGAACCAGAAAAGTTATACCCTTTACTTTTAGTACCACCTCGAGCGGCAAATTCCCATTGTGCTTCGGTAGGTAAGCTATAAGTGTTACCGGTTTGTTCCGTTAGCCATTTGCAGTAGTTTACAGCATCATACCATGAAACTTTAACCACAGGATAATTGTCATTCCAATTTATACCATCCGGTCTTTCCGGCATATCTATTCCTGTACTTTTACAATAATAACGATATTGGGCAATAGTAACTTCTGTTTTACCCATGTTAAAATCACTTAAGGTTATTTGAGGTGTAGGGTTCATACCATTATGTCCTGCTCCCATAGTAAATGTGCCTCCGGTTATCTTTATCATTTCAGGTAATTCTTGCCCTTGTATGGTCGTTACAAAAAGCAGTAGTAAAAGAGTTTTGGTTAGGTTTCTCATTTTAAAATGGTTTTAAATTTTCCTTTTTTATTTGTTATCCAAGAATATTTCTTTTGTTCTTAAGATTAAAAGATGGAACTAAAGTAAGAAAAATCACTATAAAAAAAACAGAATGTTGGTCCTTATTTAATAGGTCTACCATTAAAGAAACGAGAAAATAGTTTCGATTATATTCCGTGTGGCTTTTCTAGGAATAATTATAATTTGTTAAAAACTAGCTTGTCAACTCTCTAAATAAGCTCTCTAAACTCGCATTTTTTTGGTTTAGTTGTAGAATTTTCAACTCATTATCATGAGCAAAATCAAATACATGAGATCGCATATCTTCGGTAGTAGCAAAAGTGATTTCGTAAATAAAGTCATGTGTGTTTTTTACACTTTTTACCTTTGGTAGTTTTAGTAAAAAGGCATCTTCCACACGGTAATCAAATTCCACAATAACTACTTGTTCTTTTTCGGTACGTAATTCTTTCAAGGTTTTATTCGCTACAATTTCCCCTTTATTAATTATTATCACACGATCACACATCGCTTCTACTTCCTGCATAATATGTGTAGAAAGGAAAACAGTTTTTTCTTTACCAATACTTTTTATCAGGTTTCTAATATCTACTAATTGATTTGGGTCTAAACCTGTGGTTGGTTCGTCTAAAATTAAAACATCGGGATTGTGTAAAAGCGCATTTGCCAAACCAACACGTTGTCTGTATCCTTTAGAAAGCTGTCCTATTTTTTTATGTGCTTCCGGCGTTAAGCCAGTAAGTGTAATAACTTCATCGATTCTACTTTTAGTAACACCATACACTTGCGCATTAAAAGCAAGATATTCTCTAACGTACTGTTCTAAATACAAAGGATTGTGTTCTGGTAAATAGCCAACACTTTGCTGTACTTGTTTGGTGTTGCTTTTTACATCATGTCCGTTTACTTTTGCTTCCCCTTCTGTAGCATCTAAATAGGTGGTTAAGATTTTCATCATGGTAGATTTTCCTGCACCATTAGGACCAAGAAAACCAACTATTTCGGGTTTGCTGACTTTAAAAGATATTTGGTTTAACGCTTTTTGCGTTCCATATACTTTAGAAATGTTTGTAACTTCAATAGACATAGATAAATAGTTTCTTCAAAAATAATAGTAATTATATAATTTAATAGATTAATAACTACTAAATCTTTAAAAATTCAAGGTAAAAGGCAAAAAACTATTTCAACAATTTTGTTTATTCATATAATTAATTACTTTAGCCACGTAATAATGAACATGATAACAAACTTTACATTTTATAGCTGGGTATATTTCTTTTTTAGATAAAGGAACGAGACGTTGTATATGTATTTTTAAATATAAATTAAACAAAAAGTCTCGATATATCGAGGCTTTTTTTTTTGCATCATTTTTTGTAAAAAAGGATCACAATAAATAATTATGATTAAATCAGTAGCAATTCAAGGAGTACAAGGATCTTTCCACCATATTGTAGCACAGCAATATTTTGGAAACCAGGTTGCTATTCAAGAATGTTTGTCTTTTGACGAAACAGTTCAAAACCTTTTAGATAAAAAAGTGGATGCTGTAATTATGGCTTTAGAGAATTCTATCGCAGGATCTATAATCCCTAATTACGCATTGATAGATAATCATAATTTACATATCGTTGGTGAGCAGTATTTAGATATTCAGCATAATTTGATGGCTTTGCCAAATCAGAGTATAGCAGATATTACCGAAGTATATTCGCATCCTATGGCATTATTACAATGTAAGGAGTTTTTTAAAAAGCATCCGCACATTAAGCTTATTGAAGATAAAGATACTGCTGAGGTTGCACAACGAATTCAGAAAAATAATTTAAAAAATGTGGGAGCAATAGCAAGTGCTTTAGCAGCAGATATTTTTGAATTAGAAGTTTTAGCCGAAAGCATTCAAACGATTAAACTGAATGAAACTCGTTTTGTAATTGTAAAACGCGAGAATCACGAAATTCCGGAAAACGAAATAAATAAAGCGTCTATTAAGTTTGAGCTAGAACACAAACGAGGAAGTTTGGCAGCAATTCTTAATGTGATGAGCGACTGTAAGATGAGTCTTACCAAAATACAATCGCTACCAAAAATAGAAACACCTTGGACCTATGCTTTTTTTGTAGATATCACTTTTGATGCGTATGCAGATTATAAAAAAGCAAAATCGATATTAGAGATAATGGCACAAGATTTTAAAATATTAGGCGAATTTAAAAACGCAAAGCAATGATACAAGTAGCAGATAGATTACATACCGTAGAAGAGTACTACTTCTCTAAAAAGTTGCGTGAAGTAAACTTGCTTAAAGCAAACGGAAAACCAATTATTAATTTAGGTATAGGTAGTCCAGATTTACAACCTCCAACAAAAGTAATAACAGCTATAGCAAATAGTTTTCAAGATGCTACAGCGCATAAATACCAAAGCTATCAAGGCTTACCAGAATTACGCGAAGCTATTACTGGTTTTTATAGAGACCAATTTTCGGTGCATGTAAGTGCTATGACAGAAGTGTTGCCATTAATGGGAAGCAAAGAAGGTATCATGCATATTTCTATGGCTTTCTTAAATGAAGGTGACGAAGTGCTAATTCCAAATCCGGGATATCCAACCTATGCTTCGGTGACAAAATTACTTGGTGCAAAACCCGTTTTTTATGATTTGGAAGAAAACAAAGGATGGCTTCCTAATTTAAAGGAATTAGAGAAATCAGACTTAAGTAAAGTGAAAATTATGTGGCTTAATTATCCACACATGCCAACGGGAACAAAAGCAACAGAGCAGTTATTTGAAGATGTGGTTGCCTTTGCTTTAAAGCATGATATTTTAATTGTAAATGACAATCCGTATAGTTTTATTTTAAACGATACACCAAGAAGTATTTTAAGCGTTAGAAAAGCGAAAGAGGTTTGTTTAGAGCTAAACTCACTTAGTAAAACCTTTAATATGGCTGGTTGGCGAGTAGGGATGGTTTTAGGAAGCGCAACCCATATTCAAGCGATAATAAAAGTAAAAAGTAATATGGATTCTGGCATGTTTTATGGCATTCAGAAAGGAGCAATAGAAGCTTTGAAATGTTCTAGCATGTGGTATAAGAGTTTAAATAGTGTGTATGAGCAAAGACGTAAATTAGTTTGGAAACTGGCAGATGCATTAAACTGTACTTATAATAAAGAGGCTTCCGGATTATTTGTTTGGGCAAAATTACCGCCACATTTTAAATCGGAAGAATTTATAGACGTGCTACTCAAAGAAAACCACATATTTATTGCTCCAGGAACCATTTTTGGAACACAAGGAGAAGGTTATGTAAGGTTTTCACTATGTGCTTCGACCGAGGATTTAGAAGAAGCGCTAGCTAGAATTTAGTTCGTTTACAGTATAACAGAGAAATGACCTGCAAGGTTTAAAACAAAATTGTAGGTCTAAAAAAGATAAAATGCTTCCTTTTAGGAAGCGGTCTTGAAAAGACAAATGGGAATGAAAAATATATACATAGTTGGCGTAGGATTAATTGGAGGAAGCATCGCTAAAGATGTGAAGGACTTAAATCCTAGTATTAGCATATTTGGTATAGATTCTAATGCCGAGCATTTAAAACAAGCTTTAGAATTAAATGTAATTGATTTTGAAGCAACATTAAAAGATGTCGCACAGGCAGATTTTGTAATACTTACAGTGCCTGTAGATGTTTCGGTGAAAATATTACCAGGAATACTAGATATGGTAAGTGATGATGCCTTGGTTATGGATGCAGGTTCTACTAAAAGAGATATTTGCAAATCGGTAGAAAATCATCCAAAACGCAGAAATTTTCTAGCAACACATCCTATTGCAGGAACGGAGTTTTCCGGACCAAAAGCAGCCATGGTAGGTTTGTTTCAAAAGAAAACAAATATCATTTGTGAAGTAGAAAAAACAGCCTTCAAATTACAAGAAAAAGCATTGGCTATTTTTCAAATAATGGGAATGCGTATTCGTTATATGAATCCGGAAGCACACGATAAACACATTGCTTACGTATCGCACTTATCGCATATTAGTGCATTTATGCTAGGGAAAACAGTAATTGATAAAGAACGAAACGAACGCGATATTTTTGATATGGCAGGAAGTGGATTTGCTTCCACAGTACGATTGGCAAAAAGTTCTCCAGCAATGTGGACACCAATTTTTAAGCAGAATAAAGAAAATGTAATTGAAACTTTAGAAGAATACATCAGCAATCTTACCCATTTTAAAGATAGTATGAAAGCAGATGATTTTGAAACCATTTTTAATGAAATGGAAAACACCAATTACATTAAAGATATATTAAACGGAATACAGTAAATATAAATAACAAAATTCCTTCCTTTTTTATGGGAAGGTGGCTTTAGATGTGAATTGGAAGTCAGAAGCGTAAATAAAATAAGTTGAATTAATAAGATTCCACTTTTGTGGAAAATGAGTATGGAAAACAAGAAAGAATTAAGAACATGGTTGGATGACATGAATTTAGATCATCCTCTGGTAATAGCAGGGCCATGTAGCGCAGAAACAGAAGAGCAAGTTTTAAAAATTGCACATGAGTTAAAAGATACTGATGTAAACTATTTTAGAGCTGGAATTTGGAAACCAAGAACAAGACCAGGAAATTTTGAAGGTGTTGGTGCTTTAGGTTTAAAATGGTTACAAAAAGTAAAGGCCGAAACAGGAATGAAAACTTGTACGGAAGTTGCAAATGCAAACCACGTAAAATTAGCTTTAGAACATGATATTGATTTATTATGGATTGGCGCACGTTCTACTGTAAGTCCGTTTATCATGCAAGAAATTGCAGATGCTTTACAAGGAACAGACAAAATTGTACTTGTGAAAAATCCGGTAAATCCAGATTTAGCTTTATGGTTAGGTGGAATTGAAAGATTACATACTGCAGGAATTAAAAACTTAGGAGCAATTCATAGAGGTTTTTCAACATACGAAAAATCGAAATATAGAAATATTCCAGAATGGCAAATAGCTATTGAGTTTCAAAATAAATTTCCAGACCTTCCTTTAATTAACGATCCTTCGCATATTACAGGAAATAGAGAAATGATTTTTGATGTGTCACAAACAGCATTAGATCTTAATTTTGATGGTTTAATGGTAGAAACACATTACGATCCAGACAATGCTTGGAGTGATGCAGCGCAACAAGTAACACCAAAAACTTTAGTGCAAATCATGACGGATTTACGTATTAGAAAAGAATCGGATCCAGAAGCAGAATACAATACCGAACTAAACAACCTTAGAGCACAGATTGATGTGGTAGATAATCAAATTATTGATTTATTAGGTAAAAGAATGAAAGTTGCCGATGGTATTGGATCGCTTAAAAAACAGAAAAACGTTTCTGTTTTACAAAGCAAACGATGGAACGAAATACTAGGTAAAATGGTTCTTGAAGGAGATGAAAAAGGATTAAGTGAAGAGTTTATTTTACGTATGTTTAAAGCAATTCACCAAGAATCTATTAATCACCAAGAAAAGATTCTAAAAGCATAGTTTACACTATAAATTTAATAAAAGGCTCACAATTATGTGGGCCTTTTTTATGTACAGCTCTTTCACGCAGTCAAAAATACGTTTCACTCATTATCGGTTTTATAGACTACAGATTAGTTTTATATTTGATTAACAAACCAAAAAACCAATCGTTATGAAACAAATTACAATATTCTTTTTAGTATTAAGCTTTTCGTTTACAGCCTTTTCCCAAGTGAAAATTACAGGATTAGTTTCCGATACTATAGATGTGCTTCCTGGTGCAAATATTATAATAAAAGGAACAACAATGGGAGCAATAACCAATCCCGATGGTTATTTTGAATTAGAAGTAAATCCAAAGGACACCATTTCAATTTCTTATATTGGTTATACTACAAAAGACGTAGTAATTAAAAATCAAAAAAGTGTAAACACCGTTTTAGAAATAGATAATGCTATAGAAGAAGTTGTGGTAATTGCAGGATGTATTGGAAGGTGTAAAAGTGAATTTGCTTGTTGTGGTGTCTATCGTGAAATAGCCGATATGTATTTGGATAAAACATTAGAGGAAAACCAAGTTAAATTATATCCAAATCCGTCTGTAACAGGAGATTTTAATTTAAGATTTCTTAAAAAATATAAGAAAGTAGCGATTTTTGTTGCTAATATTTCTGGTCAAATAATACAGTCTAATATATATCAGAATGTAAATAATATAGAGCGTTTAGATCTCTCTAGGTTTTCTTCAGGAATTTATATTATTAATATAATTGCAGATGATGAAAGATTACCAACTAAAAAAGCAATTATAGGTTAATAAAATCAATATAAAAATCGTTATTTTGTAGCTTAATTAAATGAATGACAGGACTAGTTTATAAATCGACAGGAAGTTGGTACACAGTGAAAACAGAACTGGGTACTACATATCCTTGTAGAATAAAAGGGAAGTTTAGATTGCAGGGTATTAAAAGTACCAATCCTATTGCTGTTGGCGATATTGTTGATTTTGATTTAGATACCGATAATAATGAAAATCCGATAGGCGTAATTAAATATATTCACGATAGAAAAAATTACATTGTTAGAAAATCGGTAAACCTTTCTAAACAAACACATGTCATTGCATCTAATATCGATCAGGTATTTTTATTGATTACTATTGATAATCCGCCAACATCGACTTCTTTTATCGATCGTTTTTTAGTTACCGCAGAAGCCTATTCTATAAAAACCGTTTTACTTTTTAATAAAGTAGATACCTATGATAAAGAGACTTTAGATGAAGTGCGTTTTCTAGCACATATTTATAGAGAAATAGGTTATGAATGTATTGGTGTTTCAGCAACTACAGGGAAAAATGTAGATAAAGTAAAAGCCATGATGGATGATAAAGTAAGTATGTTTGCTGGTCATTCTGGAGTTGGTAAGTCTACATTAGTAAACGCGATAGAACCAAATTTAGACTTAAAAACCAAAGCTATTTCTACCCAACATAGCCAAGGACAGCACACCACCACTTTTGCCGAGATGTTTGATCTTAGTTTTAATGCTAAAATTATTGATACTCCAGGAATAAAAGGATTTGGTATTGTAGATATGGAAAAGGAAGAAATAAGCGATTATTTTCCAGAGTTTTTCGAACTAAAACAAAATTGTAAGTTCAATAACTGTTTGCATATCGAAGAACCAAAATGTGCCATAAAAGATGCCGTAGAAAAAGGTGTTATTGCAGAATCTCGTTACCGAAGCTACGTAAGTATTATTGAAGGCGAAGACGAACACTACAGAACAGATAATTATAATTAACGTCAGTTCGAGTGAAATGCTTTGCAAAAGTATTTTGTATCGAGAACCCAACTTAACAAAGGAACAGATTTTTACTTTCTTGGAAAATAAATATGAAAGCAGTTATACAAAGAGTTTCTCAAGCAAGCGTTACTATTGCAAATCATCAAGTAGCTTCCATCCAACAAGGTGTGTTAATTCTTTTAGGAATCGTTCCAGAAGATACCAAAGAAGACATCCAGTGGTTATCTAATAAAATAGTAAACCTTCGTATTTTTAATGATGCAGATGACGTGATGAATACTTCACTTTTAAATAGTAATGGTGACGCCATTGTGGTTAGTCAGTTTACATTACACGCAAATACCAAAAAAGGAAACCGACCAAGTTATATTAAAGCAGCAAAACCAGATGTTGCTATTCCTTTATATCAAGATTTTATTTCCCAAATAGAAAAAGATTTAGGTAAATCTATTCAGACAGGAGAATTTGGTGCAGATATGCAAGTCGCCCTTTTAAACGATGGACCGGTTACTATCATTATAGATACTAAAAGTAGAGAATAAAATCTCTATTTTGTTTTGTGAATTTGTAAAAAGTAGTACTTTTAAAATCGCAAACCCAACTAGATGATTTCAAGGCAATTCCTACTTATTTTTTTCTTCATTATTTCTGTTTTTTCAATACAATCGCAGGATGAAAACCTATTAAAGTATAAAACAATTCCTTTTGCTTTAAAGGAAAATGCTAATGCTGTAATTCGGTCAGAGATAATTCATTTTGAAATAAAAGATTATGATCAAATGGTCTATACTAATAAACGCATAGTTACCATACTAAATAAAGAAGGAGATAGCAAGCAAAGAACATATCAATATTACGATAAGAATACAAATATTAAAAGATTAGAAGCTAGAATCTATAACGCTCAAGGTGAAGAAATCAAGAAATTTAAAGAAAAAGATTTTTTAGATGTAAGTGCTGTAAGCGGAGGAACACTATACTCAGATAATCGTGTTAAATATTTAAAATATACACCAATAAGTTATCCGTATACTATTCAATTTGAAGCAGAAGTGGTCTATAAATCCACTGCTTTTTTATATGGTTGGAGACCTGTTGAAGGTTTTTATGCTAGTACTGAAAAGGCAGAATATAAAATTACAAATTTATCTGATGCAAAAGTTAGGATACAAACGTTAAATTTTGAAAATTATAATATTACTAAGAAAAGTGAGTATCATTTTATTGCTGAAAATCTAAAGGCTATTAAAAGTGAATCTTACAGTCCTTCTTTTAAAACCTATGTACCATATTTAAAAGCTACACTTTCAGATTTTAACATGGAAGGTATTCGAGGAGTGAACAACAATTGGCAAGATTTTGGAAAATGGATGTATGATGAATTAATTTCTGGAACCGAAGAATTACCACAAACAGCAAAAGATGAAATAAGAGCTAAAACAGCAACAGCAACTTCAGATAGAGAGAAAGCAAAAATTGTTTATGCGTACATGCAAAACAAAACACGATACATTAGCGTGCAAGTAGGTATTGGTGGCTGGAAACCAATGTTAGCATCAGAAGTAGATAGATTGGGTTATGGGGATTGTAAAGCATTAACAAATTACACCAAATCCTTATTAACAGAAGTGGGAGTAGTGTCTTATTATACGGTGGTACATGGTGATTATGATATTATAGATATCGATAAGGGTTTTTCTTCATTACAAGGAAATCATGTGATATTAAGCGTTCCAGATGAAGAAGGTTATTTATGGTTAGAATGTACTAGTCAAACAAGTCCTTTTGCATATAATGCAAACTTTACAGATGATAGAGATGTTTTAGTAGTTACTCCAGAAGGCGGAAAAATTGTACACACCAAAGTATATACTGCAGATGAAAACACAACAGAGAACAAAGCAAAAATACAACTAGAGGCAACGGGAGATATTACTGCACAAGTAGAAATTATTTCCAAAGGCACAAGATATTCTCATCATTATTATTTAGAAAACGAATTAGAAAAAGATCAAAAATTACATTACAAAGAAA
The DNA here is from genome assembly GCF_016864015.1 of Lacinutrix sp. WUR7. Classification (NCBI taxonomy): domain Bacteria; kingdom Pseudomonadati; phylum Bacteroidota; class Flavobacteriia; order Flavobacteriales; family Flavobacteriaceae; genus Lacinutrix; species Lacinutrix sp. WUR7. The sequence continues at coordinate 1,931,363 of NZ_CP045067.1, forward strand.
GTTTTAATACGGTTAATAATCTGGAAATCCATAGTGTAACTTTTAACAATAATAAAGAAGATATTGTTTTTACAGAAAAATTAGATGTCAAAGCAAAAAAATATGCATCTAAACTCGGAGAAAGAATTTTATTGAAACCTAATGTTTTTATAATGGAAGAGTATGTACCTCCGCGTTATAAAAATAGAAAATTACCTTTTCAAATTAGTAGAGGAAAAGTAAATATAAGCACCTTTGAAATAGAACTACCAAATACGCTACAAGTAGAAGCGTTGCAAGACAGTGTTACCATTTCTAATAAGTTTGGTGATTATCATTTTTCTATTATTCAAAAAGATGAAAACACACTTTTGTTTAATAGAAAATTTAAATTAAAAAAAGGAGATTACACAAAAGAAGAATATAAAGCATTTAGAGATTTTCTATTGTTAGTAGCAAAACATGATAAATCTAAAATAGTATTAAAATCTAGTTAATGAATAAAATATTAGTAATCATTACGTTATTAATCGCGCAATTCACATTTTCTCAATATTTTAAATCTGGAAAAGTAAGTAAAGCAGAATTAGAGGAAAAGCAACATCTATTAGAACCAAATGCTAATGCTGCAATTCTAGAAAATACATCTTCTTTATCGTTCTGTTTTTATCCACAGTATCTCACGGACTTTTAGACGCCATGACAACAGGAGGGAAAGGAGTTGTTTTTTTTATTACTTTAGATAATTCCAGATATTTCTTTCCTTGGCAAGTCATAAAAGTTTCCCCAATTGGTATTGGAAAGTTTTTTTCAGAAAGAGGAATCCAAGTAATTTTTAGCGAATTACAATATATCGCTATTCCATGTTTTATAATCCTTGCGGTACTATACTTTTATAAAAGAAAATGATAACTTTGTTTTTCACAGAAAGTTTAATTTAAAATAGGTTTTCGCTTTCGCGGAAAAGAAATCATGAACATAAAAAACGCACAACTAGAAGTCGATAATTGGATTAAAAACCATGGCGTTCGTTATTTTAATGAACTTACTAATATGGCACAACTAACAGAAGAAGTTGGCGAAGTAGCTCGTATTATTGCAAGACGTTATGGAGAGCAAAGCGAAAAAGAAAGCGATAAAAATAAAGACCTTGGTGAAGAACTAGCAGATGTTATGTTTGTGGTATTATGTTTAGCAAACCAAACCGGAATCGATCTACAAGATGCATTCGACAAAAAGCTAGACATTAAAACCAAACGCGATCACGATCGCCACCATAACAACGAAAAATTAAAATAACAATTATTTTGTCATATCGAGCACCGTCGAGATATCTCATAAAGTTTAAGTACCTATGAACGTACACCTTCAACAATCAACCATTGCAAAGCAATCTACAATACAAGTAACAGGTTCTAAAAGTGAATCTAACCGACTATTGCTATTACAAGCTTTGTATCCAAATTTAGAAATCGATAATGTTTCTAATTCAGACGATTCTAAAGTCATGCAAAAAGCATTACTTTCTGTAGAAAATCACATAGACATTCATCACGCAGGAACCGCAATGCGTTTTTTAACCGCATATTTTTCTATTCAAAAGAATAGAGAAGTGATTCTTACAGGATCTAAAAGAATGCAAGAAAGACCTATTGCTATTTTGGTAGATGCATTAAGCCAATTGGGTGTCGAAATTAGTTATGAAAAAAACGATGGCTATCCTCCAATAAAAATCCAAGGAAAACAAATAACACAAAATAAAGTAACCTTAAAAGCAAACGTAAGTAGCCAATATATTTCGGCATTATTACTAATAGCGCCAAAACTAGAAAACGGTTTAGAACTTACTTTAGATGGTGAAATCACTTCTATTCCTTACATAAACATGACATTATCGCTACTTAACGATATTGGAGTAGCAACAAGCTTTGAAAATAATGTAATTAAAGTAACTCCGCAATCTGAAATTAAGAAACAAAAATTAACTATCGAATCCGATTGGTCTTCCGCTTCTTATTATTACAGTATTGCTGCAATGAGTCCGGTTGGTACCCAAATTACATTAGCATCGTATAAAGAAAACTCCTTGCAAGGCGATGCATCCTTAGCTAAAATTTATACGCAGTTTGGTGTTGAAACCACTTTTAAAGATCATAAAATAACACTTCAAAAAGTAGCAACGGTTGCTCCGGAAACGGTAATAACTTTAGATCTTAAAAATGCGCCAGATATAGCGCAAACTATTGCTGTCACTTGTTTTGGACTAGGAATTGCATGCGATTTAAAAGGACTGCATACTTTAAAAATTAAAGAAACAGACCGACTTGTAGCTCTAAAAACAGAAATTGAAAAACTAGGAGGTAACGTAACTATTACAGATAAAACCTTACAACTAGAAACTTCTAGTGCTATAAATAAAGATATAAAAATCGCAACCTACCAAGATCATAGAATGGCGATGGCGTTTGCTCCTTTAGCTTTAAAAACGTCCATAATTATTGAAGAAGCCTTCGTAGTTTCTAAATCGTATCCAACATTTTGGTCGGACTTAAAAAGTATCGGATTTAAAATTTCTGAATAATAATTGGCTATTTACTTGACAACGCCTACTTTGAGATTGTATATTTGCAATCTTGTAAAATACATTACAATACCTAATACTACTACATGCAGAACTTTAAAATGAAGTTGTCTCACTATCAATTTGAGCTTCCAGAAGAATTATTAGCAGAACATCCAGCAGAAAATAGAGATGAGTCTCGTTTAATGGTTTTAAACAGAGAAAAACAAACGATTGAGCATAAAATGTTCAAGGATATTATAGACTATTTTGAAGAAGATGATGTATTAATACTTAACAATACCAAAGTATTTCCTGCACGTTTATACGGTAATAAAGAAAAAACTGGAGCGCGTATCGAAGTGTTTTTATTAAGAGAACTTAATGAAGAACAACGCCTTTGGGATGTACTTGTAGATCCAGCACGTAAAATTCGTATTGGTAATAAATTATACTTTGGGGATGACGAAACCTTAGTAGCAGAAGTTATTGATAATACAACCTCTAGAGGTAGAACATTGCGTTTTCTTTACGATGGTTCTTACCAAGAATTTAGAAGAAAACTTACCGAATTAGGAGAAACACCTTTACCTAAATATATCAAGCGTGACGTAACTCCAGAAGATGAAGAGCGTTACCAAACTATTTTCGCTAAAAACGAAGGAGCAGTAGCAGCACCAACTGCAGGTATGCACTTTTCTAAGCACCTTTTAAAGCGTTTAGAAATTAAAGGAGTACAATTTGCTGAAGTAACACTTCACGTAGGTTTAGGAACTTTCAATGCCGTTGAGGTAGAAGATTTGTCTAAGCATAAAATGGATAGCGAAGAAATAATTATTGACGCAAAAGCAGCAAATATTATTAACACCGCACAAAAGAATAAAAGACGTATTTGTGCAGTAGGTACCACAGCAATGCGTGCCGTAGAAAGTTCGGTTTCATCAAGCGGTACATTAAACGAATATGATGGTTGGACTAATAAATTCATCTTTCCACCGTACGAATTTAGTATTGCAAACTGTATGATTACAAACTTTCATACGCCAAAATCGACACTTTTAATGATGGCTTCCGCCTTTGCAGGTCATGAGTTTATTTTAAAAGCGTACGAAGAAGCAATAAAAGAAAAATATAATTTCTATAGTTATGGTGATGCGATGCTAATCATCTAACAAATAAATTATCAAATATATAAAGCCTCTTTTTTTAGAGGCTTTTTTTATGGCATTACCTTTTGCTCATACCTAGCAGGATCGCAAAACGTCGGGCTTTTGCAAGTCGCTTTTTTATGTTGCATATACGCAACAACATAAAAAGAGCTCCAACAATTGCGCAATCCCTAATGCACGTACCAATGGCATTTACACAAATTCAATAACAGTAATTCGTAAATCGTAATTCCTTTCACTACTTTTGCAAAGCAATGGCAACAACAAAAAAAGACATAAGAGCATTAAGCAAAGAACAACTTAGAGAATTCTTTGTAAAAGAAGGGGATAAAGCATTTCGTGGTAACCAGGTTTACGAATGGTTATGGAGCAAGTCTGCACATACTTTTGAAGATATGACAAATCTCTCCAAAGAAACCAGACAAATGCTAGAAGATAACTTTGTTATCAATCATATTCATGTAGATACCATGCAAAAAAGTAGCGATGGTACTATAAAAAATGCAGTGCGTTTACATGATGGTTTAATTGTAGAGTCTGTTTTAATTCCTACAAAAACAAGAACCACAGCTTGTGTGTCTAGTCAGGTAGGTTGTAGCTTAGATTGTAGGTTTTGTGCAACATCCAGACTAAAACGCATGCGAAATCTAAATCCAGATGAGATTTATGATCAAGTAGTTGCCATAGATAAAGAAAGTAGATTATACCACAACAAACCTTTAAGTAATATTGTTTTCATGGGCATGGGAGAACCACTCATGAACTATAACAATGTTCTAAAAGCCATAGATAAAATTACTTCCCCAGAAGGATTGGGAATGTCGCCAAGACGAATTGTAGTTTCTACTTCGGGAGTGCCAAAAATGATTCGAAAAATGGCAGATGATGAAGTGAAGTTTAAACTAGCCGTTTCTCTGCATTCTGCAATAGATGAGGTACGTACTTCTATCATGCCATTTAATGCCACTTTTCCTTTAAAAGATTTACGAGAAGCTTTAGTGTATTGGTTCGAAAAAACCAAAAACAGAATTACTTACGAGTATGTGGTTTGGAAAGGTATTAACGATAAAAGAGAAGATGCCGAAGCATTGGTACAGTTCTGTAAATTTGCACCTAGTAAAGTGAATTTAATTGAATACAATCCAATAGACGATGGTGAGTTTCAACAAGCAGATAGTGCGGCAACAGATATGTACGTGTCTATATTAGAGCAAAATAATATTACGGTTACTGTAAGACGCTCAAGAGGGAAAGATATTGATGCTGCTTGCGGACAACTAGCAAATAAAAGCTAATTCTATCATTGTATTTATTATATTTGATTTCTTGTGAAAATTGTAGAACAAATAAAACAGCCTATTGCCTATGAAATGGAACTTTTTGAACAAAAGTTTCAACTTTCTATGTCTTCTAAAGTAGCATTACTTAACAGAATAACACACTATATCGTAAACCGAAAAGGAAAACAAATGCGACCAATGTTTGTGTTTTTGGTTTCTAAAATGGTTTCTAATGGCGAAATTAGCGAACGTACTTACAGAGGCGCTTCGGTTATAGAACTTATTCATACCGCAACTTTAGTACATGATGATGTGGTAGACGAAAGTAATCGTCGTCGTGGTTTTTTCTCTATCAATGCACTCTGGAAAAATAAAATTGCCGTTCTAGTTGGTGATTATTTACTTTCTAAAGGATTATTACTTTCTATAGATAATAACGATTTCGATTTATTAAAAATCATTTCTATTGCTGTTCGCGAAATGAGTGAAGGCGAGTTACTTCAAATAGAAAAAGCTAGAAAATTAGATATTACCGAAGCTATTTACTACGAGATTATAAGACAAAAAACAGCAACTTTAATCGCTGCTTGTTGTAGTCTTGGTGCTGCATCTGTAAAACCAGAATCCGAACATGTAGAAACCATGCGAAAGTTTGGAGAACTTATTGGTATGGCTTTTCAAATAAAAGATGATTTGTTCGATTATGGTAAAGAACAAATAGGTAAGCCAACCGGAATTGATATTAAAGAGCAAAAAATGACCTTGCCTCTAATTCATGTTTTAAATCACGCGAGCAAAAAAGATAAAAAGTGGTTAATTAATTCTATTAAAAACCATAACAAAGACCAAAAGCGAGTAAAACAAGTTATTGCTTTTGTGAAAGATAATGGCGGATTAGATTATGCAGTTGCTAAAATGAAAGCATTTCAAACCGAAGCTCTGCAAATACTACAAAAATATCCAGAAAATCAATACAGAAATTCCCTAGAACTTATGGTGAATTATGTAATTGACAGAAAAAAATAATCTTCAGGCAACCTTTTGCATCCTTTTTGCGTCTTTATAAATAGAAAGCAAAACATACTTATTTTTTGAAAATAATACAACTGTATAAAAACGAACCTTTGCTTATTAAAAAGGCAATCAAAAATAATCGTGAGGCACAACACGTATTGTTTCAAATGCATGCACCCAAAATGCTAAGCGTTTGTCGTTATTATATAAAAGACACGCAGTTTGCTGAAGAAGCGATGTTGAATGGTTTTTTTAAAGTATTTCAGAACCTAAAAAGTTTTAAAAATGAAGGTAGTTTTGAAGGCTGGATTAGACGCATCATGGTTCGAGAATCGATTTCCTTTTTAAGACAAAAAAAGCAAATACCATTTTCTTCCGAAGATCTAAGTGATGATATCCATCATTCTAATCCTATAGAAACAAATATGGAAGTTGCCGAAATTCAGCAACTCATAGATAATTTACCAGAAGGTTATAAAATAGTATTTGTGATGTATGCCATTGAAGGCTATAAACACCAGGAAATAGCAAACATGTTGGGTATTTCGGAAAGCACTTCCAAGTCCCAATTATTCAAAGCACGAAAAGCACTTCAGCAAAAAATTAAAGCATTAAACAAAGCAGATTATGGCACCAATTAAATTTGAAGAAAATATAAAAGAGAAGCTCGAAAAACGAACGCTTCCGCCATCTGAAAATGCTTGGCATCGTTTGGAAGGACAATTAAATGCCGACGCTAAAAAACAAACTAAAAATAAGTTTTGGTGGTTTGGTGTTGCAGCAAGTTTTATAGGATTATTATTTGTAGTACAGCAATTTATAACTCAAGATAATAATAATACCGTTGTTTCTCCTGTAGTAGTAGAAACTGAAAATGAGGTAAATACGAATTCCGTTATAACTCCTGCAATAATAAAAGAATCGCAAGAAATTGTACAAGAAACTTCAAAAGAAATTTCAAAAGAAAATATAAAAGAAGCGAATAAAAATAGCCTTGCTACTACAAACACAAGAATAAAAAACACAAGAATAAAAAAAACAGAAACAAATAATAGAAAAGAAAAATCGAAAGTTTCTATTGCTGTAGCGCAAACCAAAGATGGAAAAGCGTCAAAAGAATTAATTACAAACCTAAAAGTGAAAGATGAGGGGATTGCTTCCGTTGTTAAAACAGAAGGTGTTTTAGGAAACAAAGAAAATCAGCTGGTAAGTACCAGTTTAGAAACCACAGATTCTGAAATAGAAGCACTATTAGCTGTTGCTAACAAGAAAGTACAATTACAAGGGAATAGGACGGTAAACACCGTTTCTGTAGATGCAAACGCATTGCTAGAAGATGTAGAAACAGAAATGCCTCCATCCTTAAGAGGACAAATATTTAAAGTGATAGAAAAGAATTTTAAGACTGCAACAACAGCAGTTATCACTAGAAACGAGTAATATAAATCATCATTAAAAAACGAACAAAATGAAAACAGTAACCCAATACGTAATCGGTATTATTTTAGTGTGTGCTACACAATTTTTAACCGCACAAGAAAACCCAAATGTTTTAAAAATTGAATTTTTAGAAAACAAAAAAGAACAAGTTCAAAATCAGGAAAAGGAATTTTTAAAAGAAAGTGTAGCAAGTATTAATGCCAAGTTAGATGCTGGTGAAATTACTAGTGAAGAAGCAGATGCATTAAAGCAAACGGAAGCAGAAAAACATGCGTTAAATATTGAAAATAGAATTGCTATTCTAGACAATAAAATTGCTTTATTGGAAAGAAACGAAGAGGTAACTTCCGATGTTGGTGCGAATTTAGATGGTCTTATCATTTCTATTGGGAAAGGAGAAGATTCGGATGAGTTTGATAAAGGCGGCATTTATATTGGTCCGAAAGACAAAGCTATTCCGAAAATATACGATAGACGTACCACTAGCGATATGGTTTTTGCTATCGGTTTTAATAATGCCATTATTGAAGGACAATCGTTAAGCGATTCGCCATATAAATTAGGAGGTTCCGGATTTGTAGAATTAGGTTGGGCTTGGAAAACACGTCTGTTTAAAAATACAAATGCAGTGCGTTTAAAGTATGGTCTGTCGGTTCAATGGAATAAATTAGATGTAAAAGACGATCAATTCCTTACCGAAAATAATGATGTTGTCTCTTTAGAAACAAGTGCTTTTAAATTAAACAAATCTAAGTTTAGAACTACCAATTTAGTGGTGCCAATACATTTTGAATTTGGTTCATCTAAAAAAATAGAACGCGATACCTATTTTAGATATTCAACATACAATAAATTTAAAATCGGAGTTGGTGGTTATGCAGGAGTGAACTTAAGTTCTATGCATAAAATAAAATACAAACAAGATGGTGATAGAGAAAAGGATAAAGAAACCAATTTAAACACCAATCCTTTTGTTTACGGACTAAGTAGTTATATTTCTTTTGGTAATGTTGCCGTATATGCGAAGTACGATTTGTCACCATTATTTAAAGACCAAGCAATAGATCAAAACAATATCTCTTTAGGATTACGCTTTGATTTAGATTAATTTATAGAGTTAGTTAATTGAAAAAAAAGCACCGGATTGGTGCTTTTTTTTTGTTCAATATGTTTGTTAATGGTTCGTTACGTGATTTGTTTTTAGAAGAGGAGTAGTTGCTTCCGTGATATCTAACTTTGTAACATTTGATGCATTTTCCGGCCTTCTTTTACTATTATTTTAATGGACTCTTCGATGTCTTTTTTTGTCGTTCTAAAGTTTACAATACAGGTTCTTAAACAATATTGATCGGCTATAACAGCGTTAGATAAAAACAGCTCGCCTCCTTTTTGTAGTTCGTTGAGTAGTTTTTCATTTAAGGTGTTTAGGTAAGCCGCATTATTCTCATCGTCTCCTTTTATATCTGTTGGAATGTATCTAAGTGTTGTAATACTTAAATTTTGAGATATTGGTTTTAATGCTTCGTGATGGTCTGCTAATGTATAGAAATACTTCGCTAATTCAATATCCTCTCTTATCAGTTTTGTATAGCCATTACTCCCAATTTGTTGTAATGCAAGCCATACTTTTAAGGCTCTAAAACCACGAGAGTTTTGTAGTCCGTATTCAAAGTAATTTAAAGATTCTCCTTCTTCTGATAAATTAAAATTATAGTATTCTGGATGCGAACTGTACGTGTCTATAAGATGTTTTGGGTTTTTCACCAAGGTACAACCAGCTTCCAACGGACTATACAGCCATTTATGTGGATCTAAAGCAATCGAATCGGCTTCTTTTATTCCTGTAAATAGTGCTTTCAATTCTGGAATAATTGCCGCAGGAATTCCATAAGCACCATCAATATGAAACCATAAATCAAAGGTTTTGCAAATAGCTGCAATAGCTTCCAGGTTATCTACAATTCCTGTACTAACATCTCCTGCGGTACCAACAACCATAAAAGGTTGATGTCCTTGTTGTATATCCTCTTTTATCGTTTGTTCTAAAAGAGTAATATTCATTTTGTTGGATGCATCGGTTGGTATCCAACGTACCGATTTAGAACCATGTCCAAATAAGATAGCAGCTTTATCAATCCAAGTATGTGTAGATTTAGAACAGTAGGTAATTAATTGTTTCGATGTATTGCTAAGTCCGTTTTCTTTAATGTCTTTTGGAGCCTTGGCTGTTCTTGCAGCTAAAAAAGCGGTAAAGTTTGCCATGTTTCCTCCACTAACTAAAACACCTCCATAATTTGGGGATACACCAATAAATTCGGACAACCATTTAATGGTTTGTTTTTCGATTTCTGTGGCTATCGGACTCAATATTTGTGCGCCAACATTTTGGTTTACAGAAGCAGCTAGCAAATCTGCTAAAGCGCCAATGGGTGCAGCAGAAGAGGTTATATAACCAAAAAATTTAGGATGCCCATTAAATAAAGAATTATCCAATAATAATTTTGTAGTTGAAGCAAGCAGCTCTTCAGCAGGTAAACCATTTTTTGGCAAAGACGAAGCACCTAATGTTTGTTGCAGTTCTAATGGTGTCTTGGTAGTTGTTACTGGATTATTAGGAATCTCATCAAAAAAATCTGAAAGGGTGTCAATAAGTTGGTAGCCAATTTTTCGAAATTCGGCATTACTCATTTCAATAGCATTTTCTCTAGTTTTCATGCTTCGGTTCGTTTTGTGTATTCATTAGTGTGTTTGCATTAGAAATAATTTCTACTATGGTATCATTAGGTATTATGTCTATGGTTAAATTAATACGATCTGTGGTTCCGTTATTAATAACGCGATGTCTATCTGTTAAACGTAAATACCAGCATTCTCCTGTTTTCATTGGCACTATAGTGTCATTCAGAAAAAAGGAAATATCTTTATTGTTATCTATGGGAATGGTTAGTCTAATCATCGATTTTTCTTCTTCTAAACCTAAAGTAGGATCGGTATGTTCTTTTACTACAGAATTAGGCGCCAAAAATAATAACCGAACCAAATTAACGGTGGTGTACTGACTAAAGGTATCGATAACGCTTTTTAAATATGGTGATTTTTCTAAGTTAGGTGTGTCCATCCAATCGGTCCAAGAACCATCTGCGTAATCACTTGCAGGCGGAGGAAAAGGTAAAGAGGTATCTACCAAATGCGCAGGAGAACGCAATGTAATGACTTTATAATATTCGTAATGTTCTTTTTTTAAAGCGTTTGCTTCTGCAGCCATTTTTTCTACATCAAACGTAAAAGGTAATTGTATTCTGCCCTTAAATTGCTTCTTTGTTTCCATGTGGTATTTTGCCATTGGTTTGAAATGAAAAGTCTTAAGTATTGATTTTCAATCCTGTGAATTGTAATTATCATTAACTAAGTTAACTATTTTTCTTCTAATGGGAGATGCTTATAGTTGCTGAAAACTAAAATGGAATGGTTTTTATTTTATGAAAGTATGCGTAATAGTAAGGGGAGATTTATGTTTTATTTATTTTATACGGGTGTTGGCAACTGGCTTTATTTTAAATATTTTTCTAATTCAGAAATTTCCATAATTACAGAACTTGAACTGACATTAAAACACGCACTTCCAATTCCGTAATCAATATTAAATTCCATTTGATTTTTATAGGTGAACGAAATTCCGAATTCGTTCAGTTTATAATATCTAAAATCTATCCAACTCATACAATCGCTAATTTCTGGTATTTTAGAATTAGATTCAAATTCAGCTTTGAGCTTATCGTTTATTAATTTTTCCAGTTCTTTTGCGTTAAGATTGAAAAAGTCGGAATTATTTACTTTCAGAGTGTCATCTTTGTCATTCGAGAATAACTCATAATCGTAAGAATAACGACCTTTATAATCAGGAGTTCCAATTGATTTAAATGAGTGATTTTTAAATTCGCAGGATTTTATGATAACAACATCTGAATAATCAGAATCATTTTTTGTCGATTCATTACAGACTATTTTTAAGTCATTTTTTTGAGCTTTCACTTTACAGGAAAAAGTCAAAATTAGAGTCAAAATTATTAATGTGTATCTCATTTTTCAGCTTGTTGCCAACGGTTTTGTATATGAAAAGTAGCAGATTTATGTGTATTACTTTTCAGTTAAAAACAAAGATAGCAGAAAAGAACCAAACTTTAATTTTAGCTCTTAACTGCTATTTTTTATATACGTGGTTGTGGTTAGTTTTTTTTATTGTTTGGTTAATACAATGTCTGTTGGAATTGAAAAACCTTGTGCTGATGGAGTTTCTGTAAAAGTTTCTCTTTGCCACATTTTCCACTGTGCGGTAGTTGCTACAAAATTACCATTTAAAACTAATGGGTCAATTAGTTCTAAAGTGCCTTCACAATATTTATCTTTAACCTTATCAAATAAACCAAACGAAAGCTCAAGAAAAGAGTTGTCAATTTGAGTAATTATTTTTGCGTAATTATCAAAGGTTGAAATATCATTTGGGTCAAAATCTGTTGTGAAATTTAATGTATTAACTATTTCAATTCCATTTTCAATGTATTTATAACCACCTATAATTTTATCTTGTTTAATTCTACTTGTACCTCCAGCATCATACATTTCTTTTTTTACGAAAACAACTGTGAATTCAGAATTTCCATCTATCCATTTCCAAGTACCTATGAAAGGATTCAGTTTGCCATCTATATCTTTTACGTATGCATTATCTGGTACATTTGTGTAATCTACAGTTGTTAAAGATATTGTTTGTGCTTTGCAGCTAAAAACAGCTAAAATACACACGATTATTAAAATTTTATTTTTCATTGTTATAAGTTTTATAATTTTTAATTTATTGACAAGGTGTTGCTGTTGTTGTTCCATTTGGATTAGGTGTTATCTTTGACCAATTTGAGAAACTACTATCCGCTTTATATAATTCTAATCCTAAATTATTTTTGCTAAAAAAGTTAGCTATACCGAATTCGTTTTTGTTATTTGTTTGTTTTTTTGTAACGTATAACTTATAATCATCTTCTCTTGCATCAATAAATGGATTATTGGTATTAGGAGGTAATTGTAAATCCCAACCAGTAAAAAAAGTATTTCCCCAATTGAGAAAAGCTTGAGTGTCAGAAATTTTTATTGCATAAGTCGTGCCATGAGCAGTAACTACTATCGAAGTAAATGTGCTTGGGCTAAAAATATTGCCAGCATTTCTGGAGGTGTAAATTTGGTAGAGGTCAGATAATGAAAATACAGATAAGTGTTTTGTAGTGCTGTAATGTGAGTGCATTAACATGCTCACTTTATTTGTACCTAAATTTATTTGTATTTCATCTGCATTAGGTAAACCTAGTCTATAATTTTCAACAAATTCTGTTTCAGCAGTAGTTGTTGGTGACATAAAGTACATCATCTCTTTATTTTGATTTAGGTTATTTTTAAGATGATTTAAATTATCAATTACGGTTTTTGGAGTAGTTTGATTTGCTATTGGTTTATTGACAAGATTATTTAAACCACTTGTACAAGGTGGGTTTTGTGGCAAAGCAGGACTAGTTAGTATAGGAAGGTTACTATTTCCGTGATTATTTGGGTCAGATGGATCGTAATTGTTTCCAGGAGGAGTATAACCAGATGAACCACCTCCGCCACCAGAACCTGTTCCAGATGGAAATCCGCCACCTCCACCAGGACCATTATCAAAATAACCACAAGAAATTCCTGTTAATGCCCACCCCATTGTATGAGTACCTAAATTAGGGTTTAATTCACCTTCATCACCATCATTTACAACCACCCATTCCCAAGTTTCACTACAACCATAAACCATTTTTGCCAATTCTCCTTCATTAAAAACAGAAGTGTCAAAATCTATAGGAAATAGTAAGGTGCTATAATTATTTATACTATTTTCATCTAGAGAAATATATTCATTTGCTGTAAATCCATATTGTATAATATATGCATCATATTCATTTTCTAAATTATAATGTAGTAAAAGGTTTTCTAATTTATCATCAGTTTGATTATCTCTTGTTATTGTAAAACTATAAGAATGATTTCCATTTTCGGTATCTTCAATATATTTTACAAAATCGGTGTTAATTGTAAAACCATATTCTGAACTGTAAATTTCTCTAGCTTGACTATTAGTTAAATGTTTACCTTTCTCTTTTGGATTTAATTCATTAAGTTTTCTGCTTATTGAAGAATTGGGTTGAACTTGCTCCTGATTTAAAGTTTTAACATTAAATCTTGATTTCTGTTGATATTCTAAATCTTCTACAGATTCTTTCTCGCAATTGGTAAGCAAAAAAGAAATTCCAAAGAGTAGAACTCCAAATTTCAGATAATTTTTTAAGTGTTGTTTTTTCATAAGTACAAAATCGTTTAAAGTTAATAAAAATGTTTGTTGGTTTGGTAAAAATTAACCACAACGGTCTTGTATAAAAAGAGTTGCGTTTTTGCGTGCGAGGATTTTCCGAAGGAAAATCAGAAGTAGCAAAAGTGCAACGACTTTTAAAATTAGTTCTAAATATAGCAATTTTTTTTATGCGTTGTTATTAAAAGTGCCGACAGATTTGAGTAAAAACGAATTATTAATTTGTTGAAGTAAGAGTCGTAAAATTCCGAGAGTTTGAGTGATTATTAATTCCTTTTGAGTGAAGATTCCGCAAACAAGCTAAAGATTCCGCAAACAAGCTTAAAATTCCGTTAGAGTGAGAATCCGATTCTAATTAATTTCCGAGTTTGAGTAAGTAAACAATTCAGAGTTTGAGTAAGAATAAATTCCGATGAATAATATTTTTAGTAATTCCGTTTTATTAGTAGTTATATTTTCGGAGGCATTTTTTATAACGGTTTTGTATAAAAATAGTTGCGTTTTTGCGAGCGAGGATTTTCCGTAGGAAAATCAGAAGTAGCAAAAGAGCAACGACTTTTAAATTAGTTCTAAATATAGCAATTTTTTTTATGCGTTGTTGCTAACTGTTGCGAGACATTTGAGTAATCACGTTTTTTTTATTCCGCTAAATTGCTCAATTCCGAGTGAAGTCCGAAAAGTGATTTTGTTCTTTTAATTCCGTTGGAGTGGCTATTCCGCAACTTGCTAAATTCCGCAAGAGTAAATTCAGCGAACGAGTAAATTATTCCGCAATATTTGATTCCGATTTTGAGTGGTTTTTTCAGCGTAAAGTTTGGCAGAATTTTGGTTGGTAATTTTTCCGAGTTATAGTTTGCAACGTTGTTGTATATGGTTTGTTGCGTGGTTTAAGCAACTAATTTAGTAAATAATTACCGACCAAGAAAGTCCGCGAGGACTTTCGTAAGTAGGCGATAAGCCAGCAATAAATTATATACGGTGTTGCCTACAGTGTTTGTTCTCTTATGAATTGATATTTGTTCATTGCTAATGATTTATCTCTATTATTTGGAATTGATAATATAATTGCATTGATAAATTTAGTTGCTTCTTCGATAAAAAATTCAACTACTTTTTTATTTACTAAATGAACCATTCCAAGTCTGTCAGCTTCAATCAACTTCTTTTCGGTAAGGAATGAATAAATTCCTTTGTATTTATCTAAAACCTTTATGTCAAAATCATTATTATTTCCAGTTGGATGATATTCTACAGTCAAAAGATGTCCGTGAGAAATTGCGTTTCTAATTTGAAAAAGTGTTGTTATACTTTTCCATAATTCACTATCTTTTTCATTAACTGCTTTTTTCAAATCTTGGTCATAAACAACTTCCCAGTTTTTTTCTAATTCACGAAAAAATGAATTATTAACTGTCTTTTCCAAATTTTGAAGGATGCGTTTATAAAATTCTTTGTCTTTTTCCGAAAAATTTTCAACCTCATAAAATCTATGTTCAATTGATGAGTTAATTATTTGTCCACTCATTCCTTCTATTAATGTCGTACATTGAATTATTATAGTATAATATATTCCACGTAGTTCTTTTTCATTTTTAGCTTTTATTCCAATTAAAAAACGGATTGACTTAAAAATCTCATAGAACGGATAATAATCATAACCTGCAAGACAATTTCCATTTTCAAAAAAATTTAGTTCGGTTTTTCTCATTTTTTTTACATTGTTGGCAACGTTTATGTATAAGAATAGTTGCGGGTTTGTATGCGAGGATTTTCCGAAGGAAAATCAGACGTTACAAACACGCAACGACCTTTGATTAAGCACTAAACCGCAATTATTTTTATACGGTGTTAGGCAACGTTTTTCTTTGCTTTTTCAATTCGTTTTAATGTCGTTTCCCTAAATTTATCACTTAATTCAGAAATCAAATCTTGATGTTTTTCTAATTCCAATAATTTTTCCCAATTCTTTTCTTTTTCTAAATGGCTTGAAATTGAAGGAACAAGATTTTTAGGAAAAGAGTAATAAAATTCCTCTGGATTTTTTAAATCGGTTAACAATTTTGTTATTTCTCTATGTCTATTTAAAATCTCAAAATATTTTTCGGTTGACTTTTCTTTTTTCTTGATTTGAATTTGATTGTCAGATTTTAGGCTCAAAATTCTCTCAACTTTTTCTATTTGTTCAGTTGTGAATCCGACTGGAATATATACAGTTCCATACCATCTATCGTCATAATCATCGTGAGAAAGTCCGCCCCAAACAGGAACCTTTCCGTTATTCCATTCAGTAAGCGAGTTATTCAGTCTTTTGTTTCCTTTTGGCGTATAACCAAGTAATTCATTTTGTTGGTTATAAATTCCGACTGCGTACATATCGTGTGAATTGTCTTCGCATTTTCCAATTCCGATAAAATCTCCACTATGAATTTCTGGATTTAAATTTTGATAAAACATTCCTTTCATATCGAATGTTTTTATTCCTTTTTTCTTGTAAAGAATTTTCTCATCTATAGTATCAATTCGACTGATTTCATACTTTGGATTTTGCTTTTGAGAAACAACTTTTCTTTGAACTTTAGAAGTCTTTTTTGATTTGCTTTTTCCAATGAAATATGCAATGACTACAATAATTATTACGATTGCTATAAATTCTGTCATAGTGTGTTTCTCAAATGTTGCCTAACGGTCTTGTATATGAAAAGTAGCGCTAAAAAAGCGATAACTTTTCGGATGAAACACAAGCCGAATTTTTAAATTTTACTAATTATTTTATTTTTGGGAATTTGTCAAATTTAAAAATTTGGCGACTTCCCAAAAATGCCCGAACCTTTGTGTTACCAACGACTCGCGCTATTTTTTATATACGGTGTTGGCAATAGTTATTTTTCCGTTTGAGTAATTTTCCATTCAATTCCACGTTCTTTTGCGAAATCTTCAATTCCATCTAATCCGATTTCCTTTCTTCGTTTATTTACAAATTCGGGCTTTTCAATTTCGAAGAAAACTGTATCTCCATTTTCATTTTGGGTGGTCTGGGAACCATAGATTTGAGGTTTTTTATCGTTTACGAGAATTCTGTCAATCAATCTCGCATAATGTATTGGTTGTGATTCGTTTCTCAAAACGGATTCTTTCATCAATGGTGCATACTTTTCTTTTGTTTCAATAGAACTATGTTGAATTATACTAAATAAAGCACCATTTGCTAATCTCCCAACCTGATTAATTCCAAGCCATCCGTATTTTTCAAGAATTTTTATAAACTCTATTTCTATTCTTTCATCTTGTTCTTCAACCACTTTCCAAAAGTATTCTAATTCAGCCGAATCCTGTCCGAATTTCTTTTCAACATCTTGATAAAATCCCCTAAAAAGTTGGTCTTCCATTAATAGTGTTTCGAGTTTGGTTTTCAAAGAATCTAATTCTTTTTCATTTTGTTTTTCGATTTGACTATAAACTGTTGATGAGAAGATGCCAATTATGACTAAAAAGATTAATTTTTTCATTTTGTTTTTAATTATTGCCAACGTGGTTGTATAAAAAGAGTTGCGTTTTTGTGTGCGAGGATTTTCCGTAGGAAAATCAGATGTAGCAAAAGAGCAACGATCTTTAAATTTAGTTCTAAATATAGCAATTTTTTTTATGCGTTGTTATATACTTTTGCGATAGAGTAGAGTGAGAGCGTTTTGAAAAAATTCCGAAATAGTTTTCCAAGATTTTTAGAGTTGGATTTAATTTCTTAAAACTCAAAAAAATCGCGGAAAGAAAACCAGGCTTTTTTCCGCATAAGTGATTTTCCATTTGAGTGATATTTTCGCGGAAGTAAAATCAGTATTATATTCAGTTTTCACAAACAAGCTAAAATTCCGTTTGAGTGAGATTCAGAGTTTGTTTTCAAATTCAAAGTTTGAGTAAGAAAAAATTCCGATGAATTATGATTTTAGTAATTCGGTTTTATTAGGAGTTACAATTTCAGAGCAATTGTATATAACGTTTATGTATAAGAATAGTTGCGGGTTTGTATGCGAGGATTTTCCGAAGGAAAATCAGACGTTACAAACACGCAACGACCTTTGTTTAAGCACTAAACCGCAATTATTTTTATACGGTGTTGTGCAACGTTTTTTTCGCAATTATGATTAAATCAGTTACTTTATTCTCGTTTTTGTCTCTGTAAACCTTTCTTTTCAATTCGGTTATTTTGAAATTATTCTTTTCAAGAATTCCAATGAGGTAATCGGCTGTATAATAATTTATGAATAAAGATTTCCCTTTTCCATTACTTGCTTTTTTAAATTCCGACTTTTCATTTTCATCTTCCATTGTGCTTATATAAAGAACACCATTTTCTTTTATTATTTCGGATGAATTACTTACAAATTGTTCCAATTCATTCTTTGAAAGATAGGGAACACAAAAAGCACAGACCATTCCATCAAATTTTTTGCCTAAACTTTCTATATCTCGGAAATCTAATTTTTTAAACTCAACATTAGTAATATTTTTTTTTGCTAATTCTAACATTTTTTCTGATAAATCCGTCGCCAATATTTTTAAGTCAGGTCTTTTGTTCAATAAATATTTAGTGACATTTGCTGGTCCACATCCAACTTCTAAAATTGAAGATTCCATTTTGTATAATTGTTCACAAAAAATATCCAATGTGTCAGCGTATAAATCAACATTCATATATTGACTTTGATACAATTCCGCATTAACATCAAAAATGTCAATCGTATTTTTAGTTATGTCTTCCACACGGTTTT
Organism: Lacinutrix sp. WUR7; assembly: GCF_016864015.1. NCBI lineage: Bacteria > Pseudomonadati > Bacteroidota > Flavobacteriia > Flavobacteriales > Flavobacteriaceae > Lacinutrix > Lacinutrix sp. WUR7. The sequence continues at coordinate 1,949,959 of NZ_CP045067.1, forward strand.
TTTAAATGTTGCACAACGTTTATGTATAAGAATAGTGCGGTTTTGTGTGCGAGGATTTTCCGCAGGAAAATCAGACGTAACAAAAGTGCACGGACTCTTGATTAAGCACTAAACTACGCATTATTTTTATACGGTGTTGTGCTTTCGTTATTTTCTCGCTTTTAATTCAGATTCTAAAAGTTGAATAATTTCCTTGTTCAAGTCCATACAATCTTTATATCTGTCCTTTACTATGTTGAAAAACATTATTTGGTTTTCTATTCTATTTTCAAATTCAAGTAATTTTAGCATTTGGTTGTTGTCAATGTCAAAGCCAGATTGGGGTAATTTTATATTTAAGCTGTTGTTGAAACCAATGACTTCATCAACATTCAACCAACTACCATTTTTCATAATAAAATCTATCAATGCAAAATCAGATTTTTCTGAAGCTAATTCTCTCAACGTTAATTCATCTAATATCGTAGGCCAGGATGATAACAGGTTACGTAAAGCATTATTTTTAATTAAGCCAAGGTTTCCAGAACTGACTAAATCATTTAAAAATCCGTTTTTGGCAACGTAATCTGGCGATGCAGCGGCATCATTTAAATATTTCTCTAAAACAAAGTCTTCTGTATATCTCTTACCTGTGTGGTTAAGTATTATTAAACAAGACTTTATATTTTTTGTGTTTACACTATCAATGCGAAGTAATTCTGATAAATTAAAATCAAAATCTTCTTTTAAGTTTTTTAGTGCTTCGAATTCTAATTTATTTCGAGTAGAATTTTGATTCCAATTATTAATTGACAACGCAATCAATATTCCAATAACCACAAGAATTATTTCTCCAATAGCATAAATCAAATACTTACTAAATTTGTTTTCAGTCAGCATTTTTTGGCGGATTTTTCTAAAGAATTTTATCATTGGTTAGTGGTTTTTCATAATGAAGCACAACGTTTATGTATATGGTTTGTTGTGTGTTTAAGAACGTAATTTAGCAAATAAAAACCGAATAGAAAATCCGCGAGGGTTTTCGTAAGCAGGCTAGAACCAGCAATAAATTATATACGGTGTTAGCGGTTCGGGCTTTATTCCCCTATTTATTTTTAGTATCAATATTCAGTCGGAATAAAATCAAATTTGAATTTGTTATATCAATGCTATCTGCAATCTTAAATTTCAATTCTTTAAGAAGATTGGTTGAACTTTGATTGTCCTTATGCGTATAAGCATCAATTGTTTTTAGTCCGAGTGTTTGAATTGAATACTCAATTATTTTTTTTGCCGCCTCTCTCATAATTCCTTTTCCTTGATATTCCGTTAAAAGTTCATATCCGATTTCGCATTTTTTTTGCTCTTCTGAAACATCAAAAAGGCAAATTGTACCCATAAGTTTTTCATTTCCTTTTTGTGCAATTGCCCAATAAGAAAGACTATTGTTTTTTATTTTCTCAATAAATTTCGATGCGTCTTCTAATGTTTTGCTTGGCTGCCTTCCAAGATATTTGTTTATTAAAGTATCAGAACGAAGAATAAATATTTCTTGAACATCGCTGTCCGATAATTGTCGAAGAGTCAACCTTTCAGTTGATAATATAGGGAAGGTTTTCAAATTTCTATTTTCCATTCTGTAATATAATTATTGTGTCTGATTTCGTTCCTCGCCTGACCGCTAACGTGTTTCTTTAGTTTGTAATAAATATCTTTATATAGAAAAAGAGGAGAACTATAACGTGTTTTAGAATACTGATCCAGTACACGTACGAGTCCTCTCTTTCTATACAGTTGCGAAGAACCATTTGGAATACCAGGAGTATAAACTCCCGATAAAGGAAGTAGTTAAAGCAACATATTTATTCACTCTAATTGTAAAAATATGAAAAATTATGAAGAAGTAGTCGGAATTGATGTATCAAAAAAGACGATTGATGCTTATTGCTATCATGGGCAATTACACAAGGAGTTTGTTAATGATTTAATAGGTTATAAAAGTCTATTAAAATGGGTTTCTAAAGAGACACAATCAAGCAAGGTTTTTTATTGTTTTGAGAATACGGGTTATTACTCCTTAAAGCTAGCCCTTTATTTACATGGTCAAGGAGTTGTTTATGTAGAAGAAAGTCCATTGAAAATCAAGCGTTCATCTGGGATTGTAAAAGAAAAGACAGATAAATTGGATTCGAGTATAATCGCTCGTTATGCTTGGCTTTATAGAGAAGAGTTGAGTCCAAGTACAGTAAAAAGTATGTCTCATTTAGAGTTAGGGAGGTTATTAGCTTTACGAGATCAATTAGTAAGAAACAATGCAGGTCTTAAAGGAACATTAAAAGAGCTGAAAGTGCTTTTGTCCAGTCCAACAACCGATTCTGGTTGTATAAGCTTAAAACGAAGTATAGACTACTTGTCAAAGCAAGTAAAAGGTATAGAGTCTAGAATTAAGGAAATCATTTCAGGGGATGATTCTATGAATAAAAATCACGAATTACTTACAAGCCTCAAAGGTGTTGGTTTGGTTGTCGCTTGTCAGCTTATTTATCATACAGGAAACTTTACACGCTTCGATAGTTGGCGTGCGTTTTCAAGTTATTGCGGCACAGCACCTTTTGAGCATCGCTCTGGAACCAGTATTCACCGACGAAAACAATGTCATTATTTAGGAGATAGAAAGATGAAAAGTTTATTAAGTATGGCAAGTGTAAGTGCTATACAACATGATAGTGAACTACGATTGTATTATCAGAGAAAATTAGCAGAAGGAAAAGATAAAATGCTTGCTATAAATAATGTAAGAAATAAATTAATAGCAAGAGCTTTTGCGGTTGTAAAAAGAGGAACACCTTATGTAGTTCTTCAACAATATGCGGCTTAAAAAAAAGACTAATTTATTAGGATTTGATCTTGGAATACGTATATGGTTTGTTGCGTGGTTAAGAACGTAATTTAGCAAATAAAAACCGAATAGAAAATCCGCGAGGGTTTTCGTAAGCAGGCTAGAACCAGCAATAAATTATATACGGTGTTGTAAAACGTAATTTATTAGTAAGAATCATAATCAATTTTCTTAAATCGATTATCTTCTTTTTGTAATTCAGTCCAATTAAATTCATAAAGTTCATCGTCTTTCCAATCTCCCGGGAAATCAACCATTAAGAAGCCTCCAATTCCAAATCCTCCACCATAATAATTGTCAGTATTCACAGCCAAACTATCACTTCCAGTGCTAAAACTTTCAGTTCTGAATTGAGAAGATAGAAGTACACAAAGTCCAGAAAACGCATCTAGTAAATTTCCTAAATTTGCTTTTTCAAAATTATGAAGCCTATCGTGTTTACATTGATTATAGGCTTGATACCAAGGTAATGATTCGTTTTCTTTCCATTTTCGAAATGGAAATCTTTCATTCTTTGTTCCGTGCCAATGAGGGAATATAATTGAATAGTCATCAAGATGATGAGTTTTATTAATTATTTTAAAGTCATTTATGTTCCAATTTTTTTCAGTTCGTGATTGTCCTTGTTTCGGTCCATTTTTATAAACAGGATTAAAAATATTTTCTCGTAATATTGCTTTAAAATTCGCTTCTACTTCGATACAAGTTCTAACGAGCAATTCGTGAATTCTAAAAGAATATGTCACCAAATTTATATCAGAAGGCTCAATATATTCGAAAAGTCCGATTATATCTTTTTGAAGTATCGCAAATGCTCTTGTGTAATGTTCAGGATGGTCTGAATAATGGTGGTCAACAATGTAAGCCCAATCACTATATCCAGAATTATGGCCTTCTTTAATTGGTCTATAATTTCTGTGAAAAGGTCTGTCAAAACTCATAATGTTTGATTGGGTTTTTATGTTTTACAACGTGTTGTGTATGATTTCGTTGCGTGTTAAGCAACTAAATTAGTAAAAATGAACCGAACCAGTGGACAATCCGAAGGATTTTCCACGTAGGCAAGCACTAGCAATGACTTATACACGTTGTTACCCAACGTTTTTATTGGTTTATAAAGTTCAACATAGTCCAAATCATATATATAATTTTAATAAATCCAGAAATGAATAAAATAGTAATAAACAACAATGAAATCCCTGTCAATCCATAAATGAATGATTTAATTTTTTTTCATCGGTTTTGAGTTTATTTAATTCAGTCGATTTACACCAACCTCTTGAGTTAATCATTGCGGTTATTAACATTTCCATTGCTTCGTCTAAAGATTTTGTTGCTCCTTTTACGAATGCATTTTTCCAGGGTTCCAATTCTTTTGGAATCAGATATTCAATATGATATTCGTCCATTCCAGTTGTTAGAACAACATAAGTTTTGGATGTATAATCATTTTTATTTTGTAAAGTCAGATGATAATGAGAAGTCAATCCCCAAATTTCCGTTTCTTTAAATTCCGAGTTTATTTTATCAATCCAATTCAACATTAAAGTTCCGACTCCTTTTGAAATCACATCAGAGTCATTTTTTAATTCAGAGTAAAATTCAATCAGAGTTTTACTTTTTTGGTCTGTATTTCTTCTTATCGGCATTTTTGGTTAAATGTTGGGTAACGGTCTTGTATATGATTAGTGGCGTGTTTAAGCACCTAATTTAGCAAATAAACACCAGATAGAAAATCCGCGAGGATTTTCGTAAGTAAGCTAAAACTAGCCATTAATTATATACGTTGTTGTGCTTTCGTTATTTATTGAGTTCTTGTTCAATTTCAATTAATATGGTTTCAATTTCATTTTTTATTCCACCCAAAAAATTTGTTCCCGCAGCTGATTTATGTAACAATGCATAGTCTATGAGGTAGTTTTCAAATTCTACAGAATTAAACAACGATTTATTATTTATGTTTTTTGAAATGGAATTGGTTTGAAAATCTAACTGTTTACTTGCTAATTTCCTAACACTACCCTCCTTATAAATAATAGATTTCAGGTTTTCTTTTACAGCCAAAGTAAAATTTATCTGAAGTTTTAAAATTTCCAATGAGCTATCAAAAGATGCAAGCCGTTGTCTCAACTTTTGATTCAAAATTAAATTTAAATTGCCTGAACTTATGATGTCATTTAACACTCCATTTGAAGGCTTAAACTGCATCTGATTGCCAAGAACTGCAAAAATTTTTTCATTCAGATATTTATCACTAACAGTGTCAAGGATTTCATTATCAAATAAATTCAACAAACCATTTATACCGTTTCTTATGGTTTCATTCTCCTTAATTGATGAATTTATTTTATCCAGATTATTATTAAATTCCGATTGCAGAGACAATAAATACTCTTGTTCTATTTTTTGTTGTTTCCTATGCTCGTTCCAATTATTTATTGAAAGTGCAATCAAAATTCCAATAACCACAAGTATAATTTCTCCAATTGCATATTTAAAATACTTTCCAGTTTTGTTTTTCTCCATAAGGTCGTAACGTATTTTTCTAAAGAATTTTATCATTGGTTAACGGTTTGTCATAATGAAGCACAACGGTCTTGTGTATGATTAGTGGCGTGTTTAAGCAACTAATTTAGTAAATAATTACTGAATAGAAAATCTGCGAGGATTTTCGTAAATAGGCGAGAACTAGCCATTAATTATACACGTTGTTGCCAGTAGTTTTTATTCTTTTAGTTTCTTTTCTAATTCTTTAGCTTTTTCTAAATCTGTATCTGATTCTTTATTGTAATTTTTTAAATATTCACGGATTGCTTTTAAACCAACTTTCTTTTTTAAATTACTTTCTAAAGTTATTTCAGCAATTTTCAAATTAAAATTTTGAGAATATTCTGGTGCTTTTTCTTTCCACTTTTCTGCAAATTTAATAGCTTTTTTCGGATACTTCATTTTTTTGTTGAGCAAATCTATTGGTCTTCTGTAATAAAAGAAACTTGTATTTTCTTTATAATATTTTTCAAGGTTTATACTCCAATATTCTAATGCTTTATCATAACTTTTAGAATACTCATAGAATTGGGCATAGGTTGCATAAAAGTCTTTTGTTTTTCCAAAATTTTCTATTTCGTAGTCTTGAACAGATTTAATATCATTATCATTTTGAGTCATTGCTTGCATTAAGCTCAAATCGTCTTGATTTACTTTAAAATTAATACCATAAATACTTTTCATTTTTTTTGAATGCTCATTTATGAAATTTACTGAACTGATATTTTTAGCAAGTAAAGAGTCAATTAATTTGTCATTCCAATCATTATAATGTTTGTATTCTGAAAATATGTGAGAAATTCCATTGTTAAGTCCTCTTCCAGCAATTCCACTATGGTCGGCATCGTAAATTGAATGTTGAGTTTTAATATTTACATTTTGGTTAATTTTAAATAAACTATCTAATTTCATTCCCGATTCTATCCTTGGTGTCGCATCTCTTTTTCCTGAAGCAACAAAATAGAAAACCAAATTATTAAATGTTTTTTTTGTGAACTCTATATATTCTTGTAATTGGTTTCCAAAAAGATTTTGACTTAAAGCTACAAAACCGTTAAAGGGTTGCTCTTTTTGAGTTAAAACTTTTGCACAAAATGTTGCTGAATTTGAATGTCCAACCAAAGTATTAAACCCAGAAGATGAATAAGTCGAGTTAATTTTTGGGATTAATTCTTGATTCAAAAAATTATAAAAATTCAAACTACTTTTGTCAAATTCTCCTGTATTCCAATTAATTCCTAAATCTTCATTTCTGTTTTTATGAAAAACACCAATAATAATTGACTTTGGAATAACATCAAAATCCATTAAAATTTTTGATTCAGAAACTGTTGGTTCAAACATCCATTTTCCATCTAAAGTATAAATGATAGGATATTTTTGCTTTTCCGAATAATCTTTAGGTAAGAATACTTTTATGGTTCTATAATCTTTAAGATTTGTAGAATAAATAGAATCTATCACATATTTATATTCTTGAATTTCTATCTTTTTATCTTGTGAATAAAGAGTTGAATTAATAATAAAGAAGGTAAATAAAAGTATTTTTTTCATTGAAACTCGATTTTTTTTAAATTACTGGCAACGTGTTATATCATCACATTTATTGATTATATCCCGTAAATAGATCAGGATATCGTTAGTTTTGTGTTGACGTTATCCTGTAAATATAATTCTTTTATTGCAGTTAACAAAGTGCTTTTATTTGTAACTGTAAATGTTGATTTTCAGTAGGTAATTTTTGTTAAGGACTAAAACCAGCCCAATAAAATCTTAGGTTTTTTTCACAAACAAAACTTTCCTTTTGCTATTAATTTTTAAACCAATTTCTTTTATATTACATTTACGGAGTAATTCCGCGAAAGCGAAAAATCTTCCATAATTGATATCAAAATCCACCATAGACCATGTATTTGAAACCTCACGCGTAGAAGAGGTTATTGGCGATTTTGTGCAATTAAAAAAGTCGGGAAGTAGCTTTAAAGGTTTAAGTCCGTTTAGTGAAGAACGTACACCAAGTTTTATGGTGTCTCCTGTCAAGCAAATCTGGAAAGATTTTAGTACCGGAAAAGGAGGGAATGCCGTTGCTTTTTTAATGGAGCATGAGCATTTTACCTATCCAGAAGCTATAAAATACTTGGCTAAAAAGTACAATATTGAAATTGAAGAAACCGAGCAGAGCAACGAGCAAAAAGAACAGGCTAATGAACGGGAAAGTTTATATCTAGTTAGTGAATATGCGAGTACCTATTTTCAGAAGGTATTATTAAAAACCGATAAAGGAAAAGCTATTGGTTTAAGCTATTTTAAAGAACGTGGTTTTACAGACGAAACCATTAAGAAGTTCGCATTAGGTTACTCTTTAGACGAGTGGCAAGCCTTTACAGACGAAGCTTTAAAGCAAGGCTATAAAATAGAATTCTTAGAAAAAACCGGACTGACTATCGTGAAAGGTGAAAAACGCTTTGACCGATTTAAAGGTCGTGTGATGTTCCCAATACAAAGTATGAGTGGTCGTGTGCTTGGTTATGGCGGACGTATTTTAACCAACGATAAAAAAGCTGCCAAATACCTAAACTCTCCAGAGAGTGATATTTACCATAAAAGTAAAGTTTTGTATGGTATTTATCAGGCAAAACAAAGTATTGCTAAAGAAGATAATTGTTTTTTAGTGGAAGGATATACCGATGTGATTCAGTTTCATCAAACAGGAATTCATAATGTGGTTTCTTCTTCTGGTACTGCATTAACGCCAGACCAAATTCGGTTAATAAATAGGCTTACCAAAAATATTACCGTACTTTTTGATGGAGATGCTGCAGGTTTACGTGCTTCGCTTCGCGGAATTGATTTAATTCTGGAGCAAGGTATGAATGTGAAAATTTGTACGTTTCCGGAAGGCGAAGATCCAGATAGTTTTGCAAAACAAAATACCTTAGAAGAGTTAAGCGATTATTTAAGGGAACATGCACAAGATTTTATTCAGTTTAAAGCTTCGGTTTTATATGAAGAGTCTAAAAATGATCCTATTAAAAAAGCAGATACTATTCGAGATATCGTGAACAGTATTGCTAAAATTCCGGATAGAATTAAAAAGGAAATCTATATTCAAGAATGTTCTAGAATTATGGATATTAGTGAGCAAGTGTTGTTTACAACCTTGGCACAAATTACCAATAAAGACGTTCAGGAAACACATAAAGAAGCGAGTAAACAGCAAACCGCTTTTGAAGTCATTAAGCATGAACAACCTAAGAAAAAGGTTGATGTGCAATATGTTTTAGAACGAAAAATTATTGAAATACTACTGCTTTACGGAAATAAAACAGAAGATTTTGAAGATTTAGTTTTAAAAGAGAATGATAAGAATGAGCTGATTCTAGAGCCTGTAAAACATCAAGCAAAAGTTTTTGAAAAAATATATTTAGACTTGCAAGATGATGAAATGCAGTTTACTAATACGCAGTTTAAAAACTTGTATTATACCATTATTGATACACTAAATCAGAATCCGGAGTTTGCAATAGAGCAGTTTGTAAACACGGTAGAGCAAGATGTGGCTAATGAGATTTCTACTATTTTAATGGATGATGAGCGTTATAGTTTGTCTGATTGGCATAGTAAAAATATATTTCCAAAAGAAAAAGATCAGTCTATTGCACAGTTAGTTAGCGAAACTATTTTAAGTTTACGTTGCTTTTTAATCGATCAGAAAGTAACGGAATTTATGCAACAAACACTTGCCAACAGATCTGAGGTAAACAGAAGTGTCTTAGAAGAAGTAAAAGATTACTCTAGTTTAAAAATGTTGTTGTCAAGAAAACTAAGCCGAGTTTTATAGCTCTAATAATTTCGCTCTATTTATTAAGTCTACAATATTGGTAACGTTTAATTTTTTCATTAAACGCGCTTTATACGTACTTACTGTTTTTTCATTTATAGCAAGCTCGCTAGCAATTTCTTTGTTTTTTCTTCCAGACGAAATAAGTTTTAAAACTTCAATTTCTCTAGTAGAAAGTTTTTTGTAAAAATTACCAGATCTGTTTACACGTTTGCCAATAGCTAAACGTTGTGCAAGATCGTTACTTAAATAAACACCTCCACTATACACTTTAATAATAGCTTCTTTAAGTGTAACAATATTAGCCGTTTTACAGAGATAACCAGAAGCTCCCGCTTTTATAGTATTCATGGCGTAAACCTCTTCCGGTTGCGCACTAAACATAATTACTTTAACTTCAGGGTATTCTTTGTTAAGCCTTCTTAATGCAGTGATGCCATTAAGCTTTGGTAAATCAATTTCAGAAATAATAATATCTACTTTGTTCTTGTTTAAGAATTCAAATATGGATTCACCATCATCAAGTGTACCAACAATTTGAATATTCGACGACGTAAGAAATAGTAGCTCAAGACCTTTCCTAATTATAGGATGATGGTCAACTACCAACAGTTTAATCATAACTTTAATTTTTTAAAAATTGTTATAACTGTTGAGATAACAACAGACGTTTTGCTATTAGTCGTTTAGTAAAAGTAGTGAATTCCTACTAATAAAGAAAATATTTTATTTTAAATCTTTTGATATCAGACAAATAGGTATTGCAACCATTTTATGTTTATTGGCTGAATTGTAACGTTTATATATTTTAAAAGCTTCTTTTTGTCTTCCTGTAAAGTCGTCTTCGGTCTTGCCTTCATCATGCATTTGCATGGCCCATTCTAGTTCTGGATACGATGCGCCAATCTGGTCTTCATCACTTCTTGCATCTCCAAATAATCCGTCACTTGGTGCTGCATTCATAATGGAATCTGGAACTTGTAAATATTCGCCAATTTGATATACTTCCGATTTTAATAAATCTGCAATCGGACTTAAATCGACACCGCCATCACCATACTTCGTGTAAAAACCAACACCAAAGTCTTCTACTTTGTTTCCTGTTCCTGCAACTAGTAATTTGTATAATCCTGCATGATAATATAAAGTCGTCATACGTAAACGAGCTCTTGTGTTTGCTAAAGCCATATCTACAGTAGCCTTATCTGCATCGGATGCAACCTCGGTTTTAAATTCTTCAAAAACAGGCGTTAAGTCGGTTTTTATATCCCGTATATTTTTATATCGCGCTTTTAATTGTTTGATATGTTCTTGTCCTCTAGACACATGACTTGCAGCTTGATGAATAGGCATTTCAATACATAAAACGTCTAAGCCTGTCTCTGCACATAAAGTGGAAGTTACAGCAGAATCAATTCCGCCAGAAATTCCAACAACAAAACCATTCACTTTTGCGTTTAAAGCATAGTCTTTTAACCAATTTACTATATGATGTGCTACTTTTTCTGTTTGCATTTTTAAAGATTTTAAAACAAAGAATAGTACCTTTGCCAAACAAAAATAAACCAATAGCTTAATTAATAAAAATAAGTTTATGAAGAATATTTTTTTATTTCTTTTTTTGACGCTTTTATGTGTTTCGTGTAAGCGGGATGCAAGTATGGAAAATGAAATTTCTAAAATAGATATTTCTGTTGCGATTGAGCGATTTGATTTGGCATTTGCACATGCTAAACCTGAAGATCTTAGTACGTTAAAGAAAGCTTTTCCGTTTATGTTTTCTAAGAAATATGTAGATTCTTTTTGGATTGCCAAAATGCAAGATACTTTGCAATTAGAATTAAATAAAGAAGTAGAAAAAGTGTATCCAAATCTGAATTTGGTAGAAGGAGAGATGAAAAACTTCTTTCAGCATATGAAATATTATTTTCCGGAATTTAAAATACCACGTTTGGTTAGTGCTACTTCGTTTGTAGATTATAGAAATAAAGTGATTGTAACCGATACGATTTCACTTATTTCTATTGATACCTATTTAGGAAGTGATCATCCTTTTTATAATGGTATTCAAAAGTATTTAGCGGCTAATTTTACAGAGGATCAGATTGTGGTAGATTTTGCTTCTAAGTATGCCGAAAATTATATTTTTCCGAAACAGAATAAAACATTTTTAGACGAAATGGTTTACTTCGGAAAACAATTATATTTCAAAGATGTCATGATTCCGTTTAAAACAGACGCTGAAAAAATTGGCTATACTGAAGAACAATTAAATTGGTCTAAAGCGAATGAAGGACAAATTTGGAGCTACTTTGTAGAGAATGAATTATTGTTTAGTACCGATCCTGATTTGCCAAACCGGTTTATAAATCCTGCACCTTTTTCTAAGTTTAAATTAGTAGAAATAGATCAAGAATCTCCAGGAAGAATAGGGCAGTATATAGGATGGCAAATGGTACGTGCTTATATGAAAAGGAATGATGTGTCTTTAAAAGAAATGCTTGCTAAAAATGCCGATGAAATATTTAATAAATCCAACTTTAAACCAGAATTGTAATGGCTAAAATCACCTCAAAAATTGAATTAAACATAGAACTAGACGAAAATAGAGTTCCAGAAAAATTAGTATGGACAGCAGAAGATGGAGGCATTAGTGAACAAGAAGCTAAAGCGATGATGCTTTCTGTTTGGGACAGTAAAACCCAAGAAATGTTACGTATAGATCTTTGGACAAAAGATATGCCTGTAGATGAAATGAAAATATTTTTTCATCAAACATTGGTTGCTATGAGTGATACTTTTAATAGAGCAACACAAGACGAAAAAATGACTGCAACCATGAAAGATTTTTGTGATTATTTTGCTGAAAAATTAGAATTGAAGAAGGATTAGTTTTCCTTTTTAAAAATAGAAAAAGCGTCTTGAAATAAAACTTCAAGACGCTTTTTTAATATATACTATTTTGTATTAGTCTTTATTGGGGGCCATAAACTTGTAAACAAGTCCAGCCAAAATAGCACCAACAATAGGAGCTACCCAAAACAACCAAAGTTGTCCCATGGCTTCACCACCAACAAATAAAGCTTGACTGGTACTTCTTGCAGGATTTACAGAAGTATTAGTAACCGGAATACTAATTAAGTGTATTAATGTTAATGCTAATCCAATTGCTAATCCGCCAAAACCAGGGGATGCATTTTTATGTGTAGCACCTAGAATTACGATTAAAAACATAAAGGTCATTACTACTTCTATTAGTAACGCCGAAGTCATACTAAAGGTATGTCCGTATTGTTCTACACCATAAAAGTTAGTTGCAAAATCTCCAGGTTGCGAGTAACCAGCAAAACCATCCATACCACTAACAATAGCATATAGAATTGCCGCTCCAGCAATACCTCCTAAAACTTGCGCAATAATGTAACCTGGTAAATCTTTTGCACTAAATCGTCCTCCAACAAAAAGGCCAATAGATACTGCAGGATTAAAATGTCCTCCAGAAATATGCCCTAAAGCGTATGCTCCTGTTAAAACGGTAAGTCCGAAAGCCAATGCGACACCCGCTAAACCAATTCCTATATTCGGAATTCCTGCTGCTAAAACGGCGCTACCACAACCACCTAGTACCAACCAGAAAGTACCAATAAATTCTGCTAATAATTTTTTCATCGTATAAGTTTTTAGTTAATTTATATAATGCACTATATATTAGTACATTATATAAATATAGGCAATTGAATTACTTTTGTTGTTTTTAGAAAAAGTAGATTCGTACTTTTTTAGATGAAGTGAATGTTTTATTCTATTAACAGTAAGAATTTTGTTGTTTTTAAAGGTGTTTACTTACCATTCATTAATTCTATTCGAATCTAGCTTAATGAAAATAAATAGTAAAATGGTAAAGCCCCAAAGTCCGGAGCCTCCATAACTAAAAAAAGGAAGTGGAATTCCGATAGTAGGTATTAAGCCCATTACCATTCCAATATTAATCATAAAATGAAAGAATAAAATAGATGCTACCGAATAGCCGTACACTCTACTAAATTGCGATTTTTGTAGTTCTGCTAATTTTAAAATACGAAGCATAAGTAGTACAAATACAACCACTACAAAAACACTTCCTAGAAATCCCCATTCTTCACCAACGGTACTAAAAATATAGTCGGTATGCTGTTCTGGTACAAATTTACCTGTGGTTCTGGTACCTTCTAAAAAACCTCTTCCGGTAATACCTCCAGAGCTAATTGCTTTTTCAGATTCGTATAAATTATATAAAATATCTCTACGCATTTGCGCAATCTTTTGCGGATCTTTTTCTAGACGTAACCAAAGACTAATTCTATCTTGTTGGTGTGGTTGCAATATGTTTTGGTAGAAAAATTTAATTCCGAAAGCAATTACTATACAAGCCAAAATGGTAAGGATTGGCTGTAGAATTACCGGTTTCTTTTTCTGAATAAAATAGTTTGTTATAATAACAACAATAGCTATAACGGAAGTGATTATTGGTCCGAATTTTAATGCTAAAATGGAAATAGCAACTAAGGTTAATGCCAGTGTTAGGTATATTTTTGGTAAACCTTCTCTGTATAAAACAAAAAAGAAAGAGGCATAAACTAAAGTACTTCCTGCATCATTTTGTAGTAAAATTAAAAAAGCGGGAATGATAATGATGATAAAGATTCTTATTTGGTCTTTAAAGGTTCTAATATCGGTGTTTAAATCGCTTATGTATTTAGCAACGGCTAGTGCTGTGGCTGCTTTTGCAAACTCACTGGGTTGTAGGGTCATTCCACCAATGCCATACCAAGAAGTGGCTCCGTTTACGTTTTTACCAAAGAGGAATAGACCAACTAAGGATAACATGGAAACAATAAAGATTAAACTCGCAAACCGTTCGTAAAACTTGGCGTCAATAGAAAGAATAAAGATAATGAGTATAAGCGTTAAACCTATGAAAATTAATTGTCTTCCGTAAGGTTGGGAGAAATTAGTATAATCAATGGTTGTACCCGTGTGTGAAGCGGATAAGATATTCATCCAACCAAAAACTACTAAAATTAAAAATAAAATAATAGTAACCCAATCAAATTTAAAATGTCTATCAGTTTGTCTAAACATGCTTAATGTTCTAACTTGGTTAGTTGTGCCTTTAATTTATTAACTTCTTCTATCGAGATTGTTTGTAGCTTGGTTTCTCTATTAATTTTGAAAGGTACACCAGAATATGGTTTTGCATATTCATCTTCTAAACTATGGCTCAAGACAAAGTTTTCTAAATCTTTTCTAGTGATAGTTCCTTTAATATATTTTTCAATCATCAAACTAGCTATTTTACCAGCAAAACGAGAACCGAAATAACCATTTTCAACAAATACAGCAATAGCAATTTTAGGATTGTTTTTAGGTGCAAAAGCTACAAATATAGAATGGTCTGTAAGTTGTGTTTTTACACTGTCAATTTTTACGAAATTTTCAACAGTACCTGTTTTTCCACAAATATCAATATCCGGAATCTGTAAATATTTGGCAGTTCCATGTTTGTAAACATTCAGCATCCCTTCAATTACAGGTTCAAAATGTTCTTTGTCTATGGTTGTGTATTTTGGTGTTGTAAAGTTTAGATCTAAGGTTTCATCTTTAATTTCCTTTATAATATGCGGTGTGAAATAATATCCTCGATTGGCAATAGCCGCTATCATATTTGCTAATTGTATTGGCGTTGTAGCAACTTCTCCTTGACCAATAGCGTTAGAAATAGTGTATGTGGAATAAAATGTTTTCGGATAAATACCTCGGTAATATTCTCTGTTAGGAATTCTTCCTTTTTGACCAACGTATAAATCGTTATTTAAAAAGTTTCCTAAGCCAAAACTTTTTACGTGATTACTCCAAACATTAATTCCAATAGAAGCATTTTCTGGTTTATCTAAAATTCTTCTATATACTGTTGCAAAATAGGTGTTACACGATTCTTGAATACCATGTACCATATCATTTCTTGTGCCGCTTCTACAGTGACATTTCATAAAACTGTTTCCGTATTTGTAACCCGCGTAACAAGTTAATTTTTCGTTTGTAGATATCACTCCTTCTTGTAAAGCAACCAATGCATTCATTAATTTAAATGGAGATCCAGGATTATAAACACCTTGTAGACTTCTATTAAATAATGGTTTCGCAATAGAGTCATTATACAGTTTGGTGAAATTTTTAGAGCGGTCTCTACCTACTAATAAATTTGGATTATAGGTTGGTGCGGCAACCATAGATAATATTTCTCCTGTGCTTGGTTCAATAGCAATAACACCACCACGTTTGTTTTGCATTAAGATTTCTCCGTAGGCTTGCAATGTTGCATCAATGGTGGTTTTAATGTCTTTTCCAGATTCTGGTAAGGTGTCAAATTTTCCTTTTTTGTAAGGTCCTATATTTCGGTTGAATCTGTCTTTTTGTATGAATTTTATTCCTTTTACACCTCGTAATGTTTTTTCATAAGAAGCTTCAATTCCTTGCATACCAATTAAATCGCCCATTTTGTAATAGGGATTTTTACTCATGATTCTTTGGTTTACTTCACCAATATCCCCAAGTACGTTGGCGCCAATAGTGGTTTCGTAGTTTCTTAAAGAACGTTTTTGAATATAGAATCCTTCAAATTTGCGCATTTTCTCTTGAAGGACTGCGTAGTCTTCTTTAGATAATTGCGGCAGAAAAACATACGGTAATCTAGGAGAATACGTATATGCTTTTTTATAGGTTTTAATGAACTGCTCTTTGTCTATTTTTAAAAGCGAACAAAACTCTAAAGTATCTAATGGTTTTACTTCACGAGGAATCACCATCACATCATAAGATGGTTGGTTAGAAACTAGAAGTTTTCCGTTTCTATCGTATACAAAACCACGCTTTGGGTAGTCATATACCTTACGTATGGCGTTGTCTTCATATAAATTATTGGAGTTATCTTGATATACTTGAAGAAAAAAAAGTCTTGCAATAAAAAGAAGGCCAACAAAAATTATGGAAATGAAAAGTAGTATTTGCCTCATTTAGATTTTCTGCTGAATATTATGGTTACTAAAACACATAGTATAATAGTAAATATACTTGAGAATAACGTTTTTTGAAGCACTAAAATTATTTTTGAAAAGTTAAATATTTCTAAAAGGAATAATAGGAAGTGATGTATTACTGTAAGGATACTTATATAGGTTAATCTTGGTCCAAATTCTACCTGATTAAATTTAATAGTTTGATGCTCATAAACAGCACCAAAACAAAATTTTAAAACCGCTGGTCTTATAAAAGCAATGGTTACACAAGCTGCTGCATGCATACCACCAGAATCTAGAAACATGTCTATGGTAATACCTAATAGAAAACTTAAAAGAAGAAATAGCATCCTGTTGTTTTTTACAGGAAATAAAAGGATGAACAGAATATATGGGTATGGGTTTATATAACCTAAAAAATTAATATGTGAAAGCACTAATACTTGTGCTAAGACTAATAGAATAAACCGAATGGCGTTTGAAGAAATTATACTATTCATCCACAGGATTTATTAAGTTATTAATTTCTTTAGCATCTTTATTTTCAATAACGTACACATGTTCAATAGTAGTCATGTCATTAAATAGTGCCACGTTTATTTCGTAGAAATCTTCGGCAGCATCTAGCTTAAAATCTTTGATTATACCAACCGGAACTCCTTTTGGGAAAATTGCAGAACGACCAGAAGTTATTATTGTATCTCCTTGAATAGGTTTTGCCTTAGAAGGAATATCTACCAATTGCACCAATTCTGGTGATTTGCCATTCCATTTTAAAGTACCAAAGTCGTTGGTTCTTTTTAGTTGTGCGCTAATCTTACTTTTCGTATTTAAAATAGAAAGTACTGTTGCATATTTTGTGCTGGTATGGTCTATAATGCCTAAAATTCCTTTAGAAGTAATCACACCAAAATCTTGTTTAATACTATCGCGTTTTCCTTTGTCAATAAGTAAAATATTCGTGCTAAATGTATAATTGTTTTTTATTACAATTGCAGGAGTGAAGTTGTATACAGACGTATAAGAAATACTGTCTAAAAAGCTAGTTTTTATTTCTTTATCTAAATTAAATAATGCAGATTTTAATTTGTTGTTTTCTTCTTGAAGTAGAATGTTTTGTTCTTTTAAACCAAAATACTGACTAATATTATTTGCTTTACTATAAATACCTCCAGATAGAAAATTTGCAGAGTTTACAAACTTACTTTTTTGGTATGAATGATTTTGAATGGTAAAAACAAAGGATATAGCAAACAGCAATATAAATAACAAAAACGATTTGTTACGTAGTATAAAATTAACTATTTGCTGCATGATTTAATGGGTGTTACTCTTATTTAATCAATACGCTTTTGTATTTAGCTAAGTTTTTAAGGGTAATTCCTGTACCACGAACTACAGCACGTAATGGGTCTTCTGCAATGTAAACAGGTAAATCTGTTTTTTGAGAAAGACGTTTGTCTAAACCACGTAACATAGATCCTCCACCTGCAAGATAGATTCCAGTGTTGTAAATATCTGCTGCTAATTCTGGTGGTGTTTGCGATAAGGTTTCCATTACAGCATCTTCAATACGTAAAATAGATTTATCTAAAGCTTTTGCAATTTCACGATACGATATTTGTACTTGTTTTGGTTTTCCGGTAAGTAAATCACGACCTTGAACACTCATGTCTTCTGGTGGAAGGTCTAAATCTTCCGTTGCAGCACCAATTTGAATTTTAATTTTTTCAGCAGTACGTTCTCCAACATATAAATTGTGTTGTGTACGCATGTAGTAAATAATATCGTTTGTAAATACATCACCTGCAATTTTTACAGATTTATCACAAACAATTCCACCAAGAGCAATTACTGCAATTTCTGTGGTACCACCTCCAATATCGACAATCATGTTTCCTTTTGGTTGCATAATGTCTACACCAATACCAATTGCTGCAGCCATTGGTTCGTGTATTAAATATACTTCTTTACCGTTTACACGTTCTGCACTTTCTTTTACAGCACGCATTTCCACTTCTGTAATCCCAGAAGGAATACAAATTACCATACGTAAAGCAGGAGTAAAAAGTTTCTTTTTTAAAGCTGGAATGTTCTTAATGAACATGCTTATCATTTGCTCTGAAGCATCAAAATCTGCAATTACACCATCTTTTAATGGTCTAATGGTTTTAATGTTTTCATGCGTTTTCCCTTGCATCATACTGGCTTCTTTACCAACAGCAATAATTTTTCCTGTTATTCTATCTCTAGCAACTATGGATGGACTGTCTACAACAACTTTGTCATTATGAATAATTAAAGTGTTTGCAGTTCCTAAATCTATTGCAATCTCTTCGGTTAAGAAGTCAAAAAATCCCATTCTTTATTTAATTATGTACGTTAAAAAATCACATCTCGTAAAGGTAGTAAAACTCTTTCTAAATTTGATTTTAAAATTAATGTTTTAATCGTTGAAAATCTACACGATTAAATGTAGATTTTCAAGGATTTATTTAAGCTTTTAATTCTCGCTTTCGCGGAAATTATATTGCTTTTTTTTATGTTTCTCAATTTACTATGAGATTCCCACTTTTTTGGGAATGTTAATGTTTAAAATGTCTAGTTCCTGTAAAAACCATAGCAACATTATTGGCATTACAATAATCGATGCTTAGTTGGTCTTTTATAGAACCTCCTGGTTGAATTACAGCAGTAACTCCTGCGTTTTTAGCAATCTCTACACAATCTGG
Source organism: Lacinutrix sp. WUR7 (assembly GCF_016864015.1). Taxonomy (NCBI): domain Bacteria; kingdom Pseudomonadati; phylum Bacteroidota; class Flavobacteriia; order Flavobacteriales; family Flavobacteriaceae; genus Lacinutrix; species Lacinutrix sp. WUR7. The sequence continues at coordinate 1,969,012 of NZ_CP045067.1, forward strand.
AAACGGGAAAAAGGCATCACTTGCCATTACAGCTCCTTGTAAATCGAAATTAAAAGATTGTGCTTTATGTATGGCTTGATTTAAAGCATCTACACGACTTGTTTGTCCTGTTCCGCTAGCACATAATTGTTTGCCTTTTACTAAAACAATAGTGTTCGATTTGGTGTGTTTGCAAATTTTAGATGCAAAGATTAAATCATCTAACTCGTTTTGCGTTGGTTTATTGTTTGTTGTATCTTTTAAATCTGCAAGCGTATCTGTTTTAGAATTTCTTTCTTGTACTAAAACACCATTTAAACATGTTCTTACTGTAGTTTGTGGGAAATCAAAATCTTTTAAAATAAGTAAGATTCTATTCTTCTTTCCTTTTAGTATTTCTAAAGCTTCCGCAGAAAATGAAGGCGCAATAACTACCTCACAAAATAACTTATGAATTTCTTCAGCAGTAGCTTTATCTATTTCGGTATTGCTAATTAAAACACCACCAAAAGCAGAAACTGGATCTCCAGCTAAAGCATCTACATAAGCATCAAGAATTGTTTCACGTTGTGCAAATCCGCAAGCATTATTATGTTTTAAAACCGCAAAAGTTGGTGCTTCACCTTTAAACTCGTTGATTAAATTTACAGCAGCATCTACATCTAAAAGATTGTTGTAGCTTAATTCTTTACCGTGAAGTTTCGTGAATATTTCATCAAAATCACCAAAGAAAAATCCTTTTTGATGTGGGTTTTCACCATAACGTAAAACTTTACCTTGCGTTTCGCTAAGTTTAAAAGAAGCGATCTCATGGTTTTTGTTGAAGTAATTGAAAATAGCAGCATCGTAGTGCGAAGAAACATTAAAAGCTTTTGCTGCAAATCGTTTTCTATCTGCTTCTGTTAAGCTTCCGTTTTTCTCTGTGATTAATTCTAAAAACTCTGAATAATCATCTACCGAAGAAACGCAAATGACATCTGCATAATTTTTTGCAGCTGCACGAATTAGAGAAATTCCTCCAATATCAATTTTTTCAATAATGTCTTGTTCGCTTGCTCCAGAAGCAACGGTTTTTTCAAACGGATATAAATCTACAATTACCACATCAATTTGCGGAATATTGTATTCTTCCATTTCTGCAACATCACCATTGTGGTTTTGTCTGTTTAAAATACCTCCAAAAACCTTTGGGTGTAATGTTTTTACGCGTCCGCCAAGAATAGAAGGATAAGAAGTTACGTCTTCTACAGGAACTACTTCTATACCTAAATCAGTAATAAATTTTTCTGTTCCACCAGTAGAATAGATCGTTACGCCTTGGCTATTTAATTGTTTTACAATTGGTTCTAAGCCATCTTTACTAAAAACGGAAATTAGAGCCGATTTAATTGTTTTTGTATTACTCATTGTTGTTGTGTTGTTTGGCTGCAAAAATAGGAATATAAAGTGCTTTTACTAAGTGAAATTACATTTGTTTTTTCAACTAAAAGACGGAGTTATTAACATCTCTATTCTAATAATTTGTTTTCATTTATTTGTAACAAATAATATATAAAAACGTCTTACCTTTATATCACTTTAAAAAAGTATAATATTTCTATATATGTTATTGTATTTACGTCTCTTTAAAGAGAGTTTTTCGTTTGCTATTAGTGCCTTGACAAATAATAAGTTACGGACATTCTTGTCCTTGCTTGGTGTTACTATTGGGATATTTTCCATTATAGCAGTTTTGGCAGCAGTAGATTCTTTGAAAAACGATATTAAAGGAAGTATTAGTTCCTTAGATAATAGTACGCTATATATTATGCGTTTTTCCTTTGGACCATCAACCATTCCGCAATGGAAAAGAGAACAGTTTCCAGATGTTTCTTATGAAGAATTTCAGTTTATAGAAGATAAAATTCCAAATGTAGGAGCGGCATCTTTTTCGTTAAATGTAAATCCAGAAACGATTAAATATGATGGAGCTTCTGTTGAAAATGTAGAAATAGCTGCTGTAACTAGCGGTTATTATGATATTGAAAGTTTACAAATAGGCGAAGGACGTTTTTTTAATGAATCGGAATCTAATTCTGGTTCGCCAGTAGTGGTTTTAGGAGATGAAATAGCAAGTAGTTTATTTGGTAATTTAGATCCTATCGGAAAAATTGTTAGGCTTTACGGAAGAAAATTTACTGTCATTGGTGTCCTTGAAAAACAAGGCTCTGGTTTGTTTGGAGGTTCCAAAGATACCGCAGCAATTTTACCTGTGAATTTTGTACGAAGACTTTTAGGAGATAATAATAAAAGAGCTTTTCCTGCCATTGTTGTAAAACCAGAACCTGGAGTAGACTTGTCGGAGTTTAACGCTGTAATAGCACAAGGGTTACGAAACTTTAGAGGATTGAAAGCAGGAGAGGAAAACAACTTTTTTGTAAACGAGTTGCAAGGTTTTACCGATTTAATAGATAATATAACAGGACAATTAAATTTTATGGGTTGGATTATTAGTGGTTTTTCGCTTTTAGTTGGTGGATTTGGTATTGCTAATATTATGTTTGTTAGTGTAAAAGAGAGAACGAATTTAATTGGAATTCAAAAATCATTAGGAGCGAAAAACAGATTCATTATGTTTCAGTTTTTGTTTGAAGCAGTAATTTTAGCTGTCATTGGTGGTTTGGTTGGTTTGTTTTTAGTTTGGCTAGTATCTATATTAATGACGCAGCTTACCGATAGCTTTGAGTTTGTCTTGTCTTATGGTAATATGTTTCTAGGTTTTATACTCTCTACCATTATTGGTTTAGTTTCTGGAGTTATTCCTGCACTTTCAGCATCTAAATTAGATCCTGTAGAAGCGATTAGAACTGGAATGTAAGTTTTAACTAAGCCTACTTTTAAATTATAAACACAAAAAAAATCCTCAGGTTTCATTTATAGATGAATCCTGAGGATTTTTTTAATTTTAATTGTTACTCTTTTATAAGATCGTAGCTACTTGTGCACAAACGAATTCTAAAAAGCGTTCATCGGCTACTGTAAAAGGGTCTGGAGTATTAGAGTCTATATCTATTTGACCTAAATTTTCACCATTCACAAAAATAGGAATTACAATTTCTGCTTTTACAGTTATGCTACAAGCAATATAATTGTCTTGTGCAGCAACATCGGCTACTACAAAGTTTTCATTGCTAACTGCAACTTGTCCACAAATACCTTTTCCAAAAGGAATAATAATATGATCTGTTGGTTCGCCAACGTAAGGTCCTAGCTTTAATTCGTTCTTATCTCCATTTTTAAAATAAAAACCAACCCAATTGTAATAGCTAATATTTTCTTCAAGAAGCGTACAAATAGATAATAATCTGTCGTCAACAGACGTTTCCTTGTTGTTAATTATTGTGGTTATTTGCGGTTTTAATTGCTCTAAATTCATTTGTTTAAAAACTTTTGACAAAAGTATTGAAAAACCAATATAATTAATCCCTTTTTACATAAATTTAACCTTGTAAATTAAAAACAATATTGAAGCAACTTTTTATTAAATACAAGTCTGTTATCCGATTTATCGTAACCTTTTTATTGGTGTACGCTGTTTTAACGGTTGGTTATAAATTCTTTTTACAATTTTCTTCAGGCGACAAGTATTATCCCGATTACATGACTAATTTGGTAGCAAAGCAAAGTAAAGAAATACTAAACGCTTTAGATTATAGAGTTGTGCTTTTACCACACCCAAATGAAGCATCCTTAAAATTAATCATTAATGAAAAATATGTAGCTAGAGTTATAGAAGGTTGTAATTCTGTAAGTATTATTATTTTGTTTATTTCCTTTATTATCGCGTTTGCAAGTAAATTTAAAACTACAGCAATTTACATATTAGCAGGAAGTGTATTAATTTATATTGCTAATTTGGTTAGAATAGTTATTCTGTCCATTGGTCTGTATCATTATCCTTGGCGAAAAGATATTTTACATACGGTGATTTTTCCAGCCATTATTTATGGTATGGTTTGTTTGCTTTGGGTTATTTGGGTAAATGGTTTTTCTAAAACAAAAAAACAAGATGCATAGACTAGTAAAATATGGTTTGTTGTTGCTTTTAGGTGTTTTACTCATACTAATTAGAGTATTTGAAGAACAACTTTTTTACGATCCATATTTGTCTTTTTTTAAAAACGACTATTTGTATTTAGATTCGCCAAGACAAGAAACGTTTAAGTTAACCATGTTTACCGTTTTACGATATGTTATTAATACCGTAATTTCATTAGCTATTTTATTTGTTCTTTTTAAAGATAAGGGCATCGTTAAATTTTCGGTACTTATATACACCATTTCATTAGTTATACTTTTAACATTGTTTCTGTACTTTGTAATAAGTCCGAGGCAAGAAGACTATTATTTGTTTTTTAATGTTAGAAGATTTTTAATTCAGCCATTAATTTTATTGCTCTTAATTCCTGCCTTTTATAATTATAAAAAACAGGAGTAATTATTAATGCTTTTGTAAAGCAAGGTTTTAAATTTTGTTTTTTGTAATTTTGCCATGTGATAAAACAGATTTTACATAAAAGTTTTTCTATAACATTAGCCTTTTTGGTGTTGTTTTCAACGGTATCTCTTACTATTGAAAAGCATTTTTGTGGTGATGTTTTAGTCGATGTTTCTATATTTTCGGAAGGAGAAAATTGTGGTATGAAGACCTTAGAAATCCAAAAAGCTGCTATTACCAAAATGAATTGTTGTAAAAATCAAGTAGATGTAGTGCAAGGTCAAAAGGACTTAGCTATAAAAACTTTTGACGATTTAGAATTTGAGCAACAAGTATTTTTAGCATCCTTTACCTATGCTTATCTTAATCTTTTTGAAGGTCTACCAAAACAAATTATTCCGAATAAAGATTACGCGCCACCAAACATAATTGTAGATATACAATTAATGAATGATACTTTCCTGATTTGATATATTAAGTGCCTTTTTTTGACTTCAATTTATTTGAAGTAGCTACTTATGCCGAAACCCTTCCGCATAAAAAAAATAATCTATTACTTAATAAAATACATGAAACATATATTATATATACTATTCATACTTCCGTTTGCTATCTTTTCGCAAGAGAAAATTAGCGGAACAGTTACGGAAGCCAATGAAAAAAACGAACAGTTACCTTTGTTTGGAGCAAATGTGTATTGGCTAGATACCGCTGTTGGTACCACTACAGATTATGACGGAAACTTTACAATTCCGTACCAAAATTCCTATACAAAATTAGTGATTAGCTATGTTGGTTTTAAAACAGATACCTTAACTATAACTAAGCCAAAAAAGATTCAAATACAATTAGAGGCAAAAAGTGAACTTGGTGAAGTTACCATCACCTCTAGAAAACAAGCAACAGCTAAATCGTATTTAAATGCAGCAAATACATTTACCGTAAGTAGTAAAGAATTGCTAAAAGCGGCTTGTTGTAATCTGTCGGAAAGTTTTGAAACCAATCCTTCCATAGACGTGAATTTTGCCGATGCGGTTACCGGAACAAGACAAATTAAAATGTTAGGATTAACAAGTCCGTATTTACTAATTGCAACAGAAAATATTCCATCTATTCGTGGCGCTTCACAGGCTTACGGATTGAGTTTTATTCCAGGAACTTGGGTAGAGAGTATTCAAATTACCAAAGGAGCAGGAAGTGTGGTTAATGGTTTTGAAAGTATTGCCGGACAAATAAATGCAGAGCTCGTAAAACCAACAACAGATGATAAATTGTTTGTAAACCTCTATGGTGCAAGTAATACACGTTTAGAATTAAATACGCATTTTAATACTAAAGTGAGTGAAAAATGGGCCACAGGAATTTATTTACATGGTAACATGCACAATAAAAAACATGATGTTAATGAGGATGGCTTTATGGATATGCCAACATACAATCAAGTAAATGTAATGAACCGTTGGCAATACACGAATCAAGAAAAAGGATTTGTAAGCTTTATTAATTTTAAGTTTTTAAATGACGAAAAACAAACGGGACAAGTAGATTTTGATCCAAAAACAGATAGAGGAACCACCAATGCTTGGGGAGGAGAAATAGATACGCAAAGATATGAAGTGTCTGCAAAGCTTGGCTATGTAAATCCCGAAATCCCTTGGCAAACCATTGGCGTACAAACAGCTTTTAGTAGTCATAAACAAGATTCTTATTTTGGATTAAATGACTATGATATTAGCCAAAACAGTTTGTATACAAATGTTATCTATAACTCTATTATTGGAGATTCTAGAAGTAAGTTTAAAACGGGGATAAGCTATACTTATGACCATTATGATGAAATGGTAAATGCTATAGATTACGGAAGAATGGAAACTTCTGTTGGTGCCTTTTTTGAATATGCTTATGATAATTTAAAAAACTTAAATGTTACCGCAGGAATACGTGTAGACTCTCATAATTTATTAGGAACATTTGTTACACCAAGAGTACATGCTAGATATAGCCCTTGGGGGAAATCTGCCTTACGTGCTTCCTTTGGAAGAGGGAAACGTAGTGCTAGTATTTTTGCTGAAAATCAAAACGTTTTTGCGACTTCAAGAGCTATAAATATTTTAAATACGGACGGAAAAATCTATGGACTGGATCCGGAAATAGCATGGAATTACGGAGTTTCCTTTTTACAAGGATTTAATCTGTTTAATAGAAAAGCAGATATTACTTTGGATTATTATAGAACCGATTTTCAAAACCAAGTGGTTGTAGATTATGAAAATCCCCAAGAAGTAAACTTCTATAATTTAGAAGGAGATAGTTATGCGAATAGTTTTCAGGCGGAAATGAATTATAATATGTTCGAACGTTTCGATTTGCGTATAGCGTATAAATATTATGACGTGCAAACGCAATATGGTTCAGAAAAACTAGAAAAACCTTTAGTTTCAAAAAATAGATTTTTTGCAAATGCATCTTATGAAACTGGTATTAAAGAAGGAAAAACGGCACATTGGAAAATGGATGCTACCTTTAATTGGTTAGGGAAACAACGTTTTTCATCTACAGCGAGCAATCCTTTGCAATATCAACTTTCAGAATATTCACCAACAGTAGGGACTTTAAATCTGCAAATAACCAAAGTGTTTTCTCCAAAATTTGAAGTATATTTAGGTGGAGAAAATGTGACCAATGTTAGGCAGAACAATCCTATTTTGGGAGCAGACGATCCTTTTGGCGCAAATTTTGATACCACATTTGTATACGGTCCTATATATGGATCTAACTATTATGCCGGATTACGATTTAAAATACAGTAAAAAATAAAAATAAGTTTAATAAAAAGATTTCCACCTTCGTGGAAATAAAAAAAAGAAGATTATTATGAAAAAAACAATAGCATTACTAGTTCTATTATTTGTAGGAGTAACCACTTTTGCGCAAAACAAAAATGCAAAAGCATCGATTGAAGTAGATGGCGTTTGCGGTATGTGTAAAGACCGAATTGAAAAAGCATGCTTCAAAATTAAAGGTGTTAAATCTGCAATTTGGAGTGTAGAAACACATGAGTTGCAACTTATTTATAATGAGGCGAAAACCAATTTAAATGAAATTCATACTAGTATTGCAGCAGTAGGTCATGATACTAAAGATTTAAAAGCGACAGATGAAGCATATAATAGCGTACATCCTTGTTGTCAATATAGAGATGAGGAAGTTAAAGAAGATCATAAATAGTAAAAAGAGTAAATAGATATTATAAAAGCCTGAATATTAATTCAGGCTTTTATATTTTTACCATATGCCATACCGAATTTATGTTATCGAATTATCGAAACGGGTGTTTACCGAAAATGCCAAGTTTAGAAATGCCAATCCGCAATTTAATGGCGTATTGCAATGCTTGTATGTTGGTATGACTAGCAAAACACCAAAAGAACGTTTTCTACAACATAAAACAGGCTACAGAAATAAGAAAGGATATAAGCTATCTTCCAATATTGTTGAGAAATACGGACTCTATCTTCGTCCGAGTTTATATAATCACATAGATCCAATTACATCCAGAGCAGAAGCTTTAAAAATGGAAGAAACTCTAGCTTTAGAGTTACGCAGACAGCGTTATGCGGTTTGGTTTAATTGAAAAGAATTTTATAATTTATTCTTGTATGGAAATTTACATCTTAAATAAAGTGTGTATCTAAGAATAGATAAGGAGATTCAATTGGTTATTATTAAGTGTAATTCAATAAAAAAGTTAGAACAATTGTTCTAACTTTTTTATTATGTGGAGGTTAACTAAGTAAAGTTTTTGGTAAAAGTTACCGTTTGTCGTTTTTTTTAAGAGAGTAATCGAGTAAATTAATTTATAGATTATTAAATGAAGATGTTTGTGGTCTACTACGATATTTTTGTATACAGTTTGTAACTGTTTGTAATTTATCGCTTTAGATATCTTCCCTCAAGATTTTAATTTTAAATTAAATAGTCCCAAACTATTAAAACTTAAACCCAAACCTAAATATCTAGCATTGATATTGATTTCATGCTATTGTATTTAAAATGATTACCTACTTATGAAAAATCACTTACGATTCTTTGCACTTTTTTTAAGCTTGTTTACTTGCAGTTTAGTAACCTATTCTCAAAATATAAAAGATGTTGATAATGATGGTGTCATTAATAGTATAGATGTTGATGATGACAATGATGGTATTTTAGATACTATAGAATGTCCAGCAATTTCTGGAGCAGCTTCTCCAAAATCAGATGCAATAAGTTGGTCTAAAAACGAATTGGATGTTTTTGTTATAGGGAACAATACTACTGGGTTAGGTTATCAAGAATCGGGTTTTCAACAAGAAGTTTATAGTAAAGGACAAACACTAACCGTTTTAAATGGTGCTAGTGATTATGTGTTTCCTTCTAGTTCTTATACACCAGGAACAGCAGCAACAAGTATTGGTGCTTTTGCTAATGGAACCTTGTCTTTTGAAGATAATTATGTATACAGATCTTATGATATAGACCAATTTAGAGCAACAACAGCTGGTGGTTTTGTCTCTGGGGACTCTGGCTCAGCTGTCTATATATATCCAGAAGTTGGAAATCAAACAGGAGATTATTACGCTGTAGATATTAATTTTACAGAACCAGTTGCTTCTTTTAGTTTTGATATGGTAGATATATATGATACCAATTCAGATACTGCTGTAGTTAATTATGAAGTTTATGCTGATGATGTTTTAGTCGCTTATTTTAGTGATTCCTATTTTGGAAATGATGCAACAGGAAATATAGATATATTTGATGCGGATGGCGTTTTAAAAGGTTCTTTGCGTGCTGGTCAAAATTTAGAAAATACGATTGGTTTTGCAACCGAAAACATGATAAGTAAAGTTACGGTAAAGCATATTGTTATTTCAGGTAACTTAGCTGCTGCAACGCATGATCCTCACGGATTGGATACTTTTGCATATAGTTTTTTATGTGCGAACCAAATAGATTTAGATGATGATAATGATGGTATTCCAGATAATATTGAAGCACAACCTACAGTAGGTTATATCGCTCCAAGTGGAACCGTAAATACTACAGGTCTTTATCCTGGTTTATGGGATAATTATGGAACAGGAATTACTCCTGTAAATACAGACGGAACAGACTTACCAGATTATTTAGATTTAGATGCAGACAATGATGGAATTCCAGATATTCAAGAGAATGGTATGGCAAATGCTATTGTGAATAATGATACCGATAATGATGGTTTAGATAATATCTTTGAAGGAAGTAATACCAATGACTATTTTGATGTAAACGATGAAATAAATGATCCTACAAATCTTACTATTTTGCCAGATACAGATGGTGATTTATCTGCTGGTGGCGATTTAGATTATAGGGATGATATCGAGATTTTTATAGAATCTGCAACTTTAGACTTTGATGGTGTAGATGATTATTTAGATACAGATCCTTATATCACTAACTGGAGAAATGGTACCATAATGAGTTGGGTTAAAATTGAGCATACCTCAGATGGAAATTTGCCAAACCTATACAGTATTGCTGGTCAAGAAAATATGAGGTTGTATGTAACTGCTGGTAGAACACCTGCGTTTTATGTTATAACACAAGATCAGGTTACTGCAGGTAGTAGTTACCCAGCAAATAATATTCAAGTACAACCAGATCCTTCCTTTAATGTGAAGCTTAAAAATGATTTATGGTACCATGTAGCTGGTGTCTTTAATTCTGCAGATCAAACGGTGAAGTTATATTTAAATGGAAAATTAGTTGGAACCACAACAGATGCTAATTTAAACTCCAAATTAATAACTGAAAATTTTAATGGAACCCCTCATGTTTATTCAACAAGAGAATTTACAATAGGAAGATATCCAACAAACACAAGTGTTGCTGGTTCTGGACATTTTAAAGGAGATATCGATGAAGTAAGAGTCTTTGATGCTGCTTTAACAGATGAGCAAGTGCAACAAATGGTGTACCAAGAAATTGAAAATAATTCAGGAGTGTTAAGAGGTACTATCATACCTAAAGATATTCAAGATTTAAATACTTCAGCAAAAGTGTCATGGAGTAATTTAAAAGGGTATTACCCAATGTCTAATATCACTAATATTACAACATCCGATTATTCTTCAAATAATAACGATTTAAAACTTCATAATATAAAAACTATTGTAGAGCAAACAGCACCTATGCCTTATGTTTCTACTTCTAATGGATCATGGACAACAGAAAACACATGGTTACATGGTCATGTATGGGATATTACAGATACTGCTACCAATAAAGATTGGAGCATCGTAAAAATAGAAAATGATGTAGATGCAAATCATCCAGTAAAGACTTTAGGTTTGTTTGTTGAAGAACATAAAGCCTTGACTATAAATGGGAGTAATCAAGTAAAAAATTCTTGGTATTTAGAATTAAATGGAACACTAGATTTAGATAACGACTCACAATTAATTCAGACAAAAAATAGTGATTTAGTAACCTCTGAAATAGGTAAAATATTAAGACGTCAAGAAGGAGCATCAAGCTATTATTGGTATAACTATTGGAGTTCGCCTGTAGGAGTAACGGCAGCTACTAGTTTAACAGATAATAATGCTTTAGGAGATAATGCAAATAACACCGTGTTTAGCTTAAATATGTTAAAAGATGAGGACGCAAACAACATGTTATTTACAAGTGCAAATCATCAAATAAATAAGTTAAGTACCAGGTGGATGTATACCTATGAAAATGGAGTAACTTATTACGATTGGGGAACCGTAACACCAAGCACAAATATAAACCCAGGAATTGGTTATATTCATAAAGGAACAGGAACAGAACAACAATATATATTTGAAGGGAAACCTAACAATGGAACCATAAAAATAGGAGTAGATGATGTTGGAGGATCAGGATCTGTACCAGGAGTATCTAAAACCGAATACCTTTTAGGTAACCCGTATGCATCTGCAATAGATATTCATAAATTTATAGATGATAATGCTTCTGTTTTAGAAGGAAGTATTCAATTATGGCAACAATGGTCGGGTATATCACATGTAACTACAGAATATGAAGGTGGTTATGCACAAGTAAATAAAACGGGAGCTGTAAAAGCATACCAGTTTGTTGGAGGATTAGGTGCAAATAATAACGAACAAGATGGAACCAAAGCACCAACCAAATATTTACCAGTCGGTCAGAGTTTTATGGCCGAAATAAAGAATACGGGGTCTCTAGTATTTAAAAATAGCCAACGTGTATTTATTAAAGAAGCAGATGCAGATGGATCTGAATATAATGGTTCTGTGTTTTTTAGAACAACAGAAGGTGTTTCCAATGGATCAACCATGAGTAAATTACGATTGGAGTTTAAAGCCTTAGATGGTCAAGCTACAAGAAGAGAATTATTATTAGGTTTTAGTGATGCTACTACAGATGGCTATGACTATGGATACGAAGCAAAAAACACAGACGATAATCATGATGATTTAAACCTGTTATTAGATGGTGAAAATATGATCATACAATCGTATGCTGCAATAACGGAAGATAAAGTAGTGCCTTTAGCATTAAAAACATCTGGAAACAATAGTTATAGCATTCAAATATCTGAAATAGATAATATAGCAGAAGACCAAGAGATTTATTTAAAAGATAATCTTACCGATACGTATTATAACTTACGTCAAGATCTAGCATATACATTTTCATCGGAAGCTGGAGTATTTAATGAGCGTTTTGAAATTGTATTTACAAGCCAAAGACTAAGCACAGAGGAAGTAACGGTAAATAATAATACTGTAATTTATTACAACAATTCAAGTAGTTTGTTATATGTAAAAGGATTAAATACATCGAGTAATGTAAGTTTAATAAACATGTTAGGGCAAACGGTTTATACTAAATCTAATGTGTCTTATAATACATTAGAAAACGGAATGTCTATACAAAGTTTAGCAACTGGAATTTACATAGTAAGTATAAAAACACAAGAAAATCAAACACTAAATAAAAAGATAGTTATTGAGTAATGTGCTATTAATCTGTGACTATAATTAGAGATTGACTTAATTGTCAATCTCTTTTTTTTTAAAATTATTTGTACTAATTGCACATTAGTATAAAATTTAAAAATCAGTTAATGCACGTTTTGTGTGGCTTAAAATGAATTGTATAAGCATAGAAAGGGGTATGTAAATGCGGGCTTAATCTTCGTCTGAGTTTATACAAGTATATAGTTCTAATTACTATTATAACAGCAGTTTTAAAGCTAGAAAAAACTCTAGTTTTAGAGTTGCCTATATAGCAGTATGCGGTTTGGTTTGAATGGTTTTGACTATGTGAAAAAAATCCTGTAAATTCGTTTGCAACTTATATAATTTGTTGATAAACATAGTCAAGAAGTGCCCCGATTCCATAAAAAAATATGAAATATAAATTATTTTTAATTATAGTACTATACGCTGTTTTTTCTTTTTCACAATGTTTTGATTGTGGGCAGAATATTGGAGGATGGGCAGATGATCACGCTCGAGACTTGGTTAAAGCTTCAGATGGAATTATCCTATCTAGTGTATTAAATAATTATGATGAAGGACTTATCGAAAAATATGATTTTAACTGTAACTTAATCTGGTCAATAGAATTACTAACAGACAATTCTAATTTTGGTTTACGTGTTTACAAAACAGCTATTGATGAAAATGACAATATTTACGCAATTATAGATAATCCTTATAATACTTTAGGCATTCAGACATTTAATGGAAACCAAATTCCGTATGGAATGAATGTTATTAAAATTGACAGTAATGGAATTGTTCAATGGATTAGTTTTCTTAATTACGGAGGGCAAGTTGGTATGCATTATTGGAATGGTAATTTGTTTATTGTAGGAGGTTACATCACCAAAATGGATACGGATGGCAATTTGTTAAATGAATTACAAATAGGAAGTCTAGGGAGTTCTATTTATGCGTCTGAGATTGATAATAATGGAAACATTTACTATACTAGCTCGCCTAGTAATAGTAACCTTAATTATCTTACCAAAATAAATTCGAATTTAGAAATACAGTGGGAAAACCGATTCAATAATGATAATAATTCTAGATTCTCTCCTACAAAGGTTTATTATAATGAGACTAATAACAAGCTGTATATTTGGGGAAGACACGCATTGGCTACAACAATCTTGGGTGTGAATTTCCCAGCTAGTAATTGTGGTTCTAATCAAACAAGCAGTTTTGTTATAGAGTTAAGTACAAATGATGGTAGTTTAGAAAATCATTTCATTTTTGACAATTGTGGACCTTCGGGTTCTTCTGGAAATGGAATTACTAACGTTTTTGAAAAAGGATTTATGACTCATAAAGATAATAAGTTATATGTACTATCTTGTTTTAGAGGCGATGTAATGTTAGGAAACAATAATTTGTTTTCCGTAAATAGTAATGGCGTTATTAATAGAAATTTAGTTCTTTATTATATTGATTTAAATGATTTTAGTTCAACCTTATTATTAACTTCTGCTGGAGATAATTATTGGCCTGGGGTTGCTTTTAATGATTTTCCTGCATCTATAGCTATAGAAGATAACGACATTTATTTAAGTTCTACATTCATGAGCCATCCGATGGAAATAAATGGTGTAAACATTGCCAATAATAGTGGTAATAACGCAAGAGATGTCATGCTCTTTAAATATAAATTAGACCAAAATGATATTAGTAGTGTTCTTAGTTCTGAGAATACATGCATTAATGATGCTAGTATTTTTTCTTTAGCAGGAGTTTTTGATTCAGTAGCTTGGGACTTTGATGATCCTGCATCTGGTTTAAATAATATCTCTAATTTAAATGCGCCGAGCCATACCTTTTCAAGTATAGGGAATTACAACGTTACTGTATTAGTTACTTGTGGAACGGAATCTGAAACTATATCTCTGGAAGTTGTTATTAGCGATAGTCCTACAGTGAATCAAATAGGGGATTTGTATAGCTGTGAAGACACTTTTGGAAGTCAAATATCTAGTTCTTTTGACACGGCTAGTATTGCAAGTGATTTAATTGGAAATCAAACAGGTCTATCTATTCAATATTTTGATGGAAATGGATATGAATTGCCAAGTCCTCTTTCAAATCCAATGTCAAACTCTATATTAGGTCAAGAAACAATAATTGCAAGAATAGCTAATACTGATAATATTACATGTTATACTGAAGTCTCATTCGATTTAATTGTTGAAGATCTTCCCGAAATTTTTCAAATTGCAGACATTCATGAATGTGATGCTGGTAACGGTTTTGCTGAGTTTGATTTGTCAAATGTAAGTGGTCCTCTTACCGCTAATTCATCGAGTTTAAATGTGTCTTTTTATGACAGTGATAATAATGTGATTCCCGGAAACTCATTACAAACGTATTCCAATATGTATCCTAATGAAGATTTTGTTGTGGCAAGAGTGGCAAACGGTATCAACCCTTGTTTTTCGGAAACAACTATTCGTTTAGTGGTTGATCCATTACCTATAGCAAATACTGTTAACACCTTATATGCATGTGATGATAATGCAGATGGTATATCCGAATATTTTAATACATCAAACATAGAAAACCAAGTTCTAAATGGGCAAACAGGAATGCATGTAACGTATTATTTAGAAAGTGGTACGCCATTACCAAGTCCGCTACCAAATCCGTTTACAAACAACATCCCAAATAATCAAAATATAATTGTGCGAGTTACTAATATAAATACCACTTGTTACAAGGAAACCACTCTGGAATTACAAACTATAACACAACCAAATATTAACCAACCAGATAATTTATATGCTTGTAATCAGGGAGATGGTTATACCGAATTTGATACTGCTTTATTAGAAGAACAGATTATTGGTAGTCAAACTGGATTAACGATACATTATTATGATGCTAGTAATATTGAATTATCAAGTCCGCTACCCACTTTATTTCAGAATACAGAGCCATATCAACAGACTATTTATGTGAAGATTGAAGATGCGTCGAATACCTTATGTTTTTCGGAAACATCCTTTGATTTAATAGTAAATAAACTTCCAGAAGCGGATTTAGAAGAAAGCTATTTTATCTGTAATTTAGAACCTTCTATGGTGTTATCTGTAGATTCAAATTATTCTTCTTATCAATGGCAATTTGAAGATGGAACTATAGTTTCTTCTTCCTCTACGGCAGAAATAATAAATGAAGGAAACTACGTTTTAACTGTTACCAATTTAGAGAACAATATTATTTGTGAGAATGTATTCTCTTTTAATTTAATTCGCTCTGTTTTGCCGGAGATACAAAATGTAAACCATGGGGAATTAGGAAACAATTATATGGAGATAATCGCGTCTGGTGATGGTGATTTTGAATATTCCATTAATGGTGTTCATTATCAAAATAGTAATTATTTTTCTAATGTAGAAGGAGGTACTTATACCGTATTTGTAAAAGATAAAGATGGTTGCGGACAGGATTCTACAGAAATAACCATTATTGATTATCCGAAACTATTTACTCCTAATAATGATAGATATAATGATTATTGGCAAATAGAAGGAGTTACTAAATTTCCTAATGCTACAATATTGATATTTGATAGATACGGAAAAATAATAAAACAACTTTCGACAAGTAGTTTGGGTTGGGATGGAACTTTTAATGGAAATCCATTGAATACAAATGATTATTGGTTTACAGTAGATCTTGGGAATGGTAAATCTTTCTCAGGACATTTTACTTTAAAAAGATAATAGTCTAGAATCTAACTTACCTCTAGTTTGCTTTTGCTCCTAAAGTATAAAGTGATATTAAAAATATTAAGCTTATATAAAAAAACACTTCTAGAAATATATCTAGAAGCGTTTTTAATAATTGCGTGTCTTGGTGATTCATGGAAGTCTCATCTTATATCCGTAAGAGTGAGTTAACCAGTCTACAGCGAATTGCTGTTACATCATTCCTGGCATACCGCCACCCATTCCTCCTGGCATTCCAGCAGGAGTATCTTCTTTAATATCTATTAAAGCACATTCTGTAGTTAAGATCATTCCAGCAACAGAAGCAGCATTTTCTAATGCGATTCTAGTTACTTTTTTAGGATCTATAATTCCAGCTTTAAGCATATCTACATATTGATCTGTTTTAGCATCGTAACCAAAGTCTTTTTTACCTTCTAATACTTTGTTTATAACAACACTTCCTTCACCACCTGCATTTTCTACAATGGTACGTAAAGGAGCTTCAATTGCTCTGTTTACAATTTGTACACCAGTTGTTTCGTCTAAGTTTTCAGTAGTAATTTTTTCTAGTACTTTTTTAGCGCGCACTAAAGCAACACCACCACCAGCAACAATACCTTCTTCTACAGCTGCACGTGTAGCATGTAAAGCATCATCTACTCGGTCTTTCTTTTCTTTCATTTCAACTTCACTAGCAGCACCAACATAAAGTACAGCAACACCTCCAGCAAGTTTCGCTAAACGTTCTTGAAGTTTTTCTTTATCATAATCACTAGTTGTAGTTTCTACTTGTGATTTAATTTGATTTACTCTGTTTTTAATCAAACTTTTTTCTCCTGCTCCATTAACAACAGTAGTGTTGTCTTTATCTATTGTAATGCGTTCTGCAGTACCAAGCATTTCTAATGTTGTGTTTTCTAAAGTAAATCCTCTTTCTTCAGAAATAACAGTTCCACCAGTTAAGATAGCGATATCTTCTAACATTGCTTTACGTCTGTCTCCAAAACCAGGAGCTTTAACTGCTGCAATTTTTAAAGAACCACGTAATTTATTTACTACTAAAGTAGCAAGTGCTTCACCATCTACATCTTCTGCAATAATTAATAATGGTTTTCCAGATTGTGCAACAGGTTCAAGAACAGGTAGTAAATCTTTCATTGTAGATACTTTTTTATCATACAATAAAATGTAAGGATTTTCTAAATCGGTAATCATCTTGTCACTATCTGTAACAAAATAAGGAGATAAATAACCTCTATCAAACTGCATACCTTCCACAACATCTACATAGGTATCTGTTCCTTTAGCTTCTTCTACAGTGATAACACCTTCTTTACCAACTTTACCAAAAGCCATTGCAATTAAATCTCCAATAACATCATCGTTATTTGCAGAAATAGAAGCCACTTGTTTTATTTTGTCTGAAGAGTTACCAACTTTTTGTGTTTGTTTTTCTAAGTCTTCAACAATCGCTTTTACTGCTTTGTCAATTCCTCTTTTTAAATCCATAGGATTTGCGCCAGCTGCAACATTTTTTAAACCTTCTTTTACAATTGCTTGTGCAAGAACCGTTGCTGTAGTAGTACCATCACCTGCAAGATCATTTGTTTTACTTGCAACTTCTTTTACCATTTGCGCTCCCATATTTTCAAGAGGATCTTCTAATTCAATCTCTTTTGCAACAGAAACTCCATCTTTAGTTACTTGAGGAGCACCAAAACTTCTACTAATAATTACGTTTCGTCCTTTAGGACCTAGTGTTACTTTTACTGCGTTTGCTAATGCATCTACACCACGTTTTAAACCGTCGCGTGCATCTATGTCAAATTTTATGTCTTTTGCCATCGTTAAAATTTTATTTATCATTCCTACAAAAGCAGGAATCTTTTTAATTGAAATTAATTGTTTTATTGAGTAGATTCCGCATCAATTGCGGAATGACAGCCTAGATAATAGCCATAATATCTTCTTCACGCATCATTAAATAGTCATGACCATCTAATTTTAATTCGTTTCCTGAATATTTTCCGTAAAGAACAGTATCTCCAACTTTTACAGTTAGAGGTTCGTCTTTTTTACCTGATCCAATTGCTATAACTGTACCTTTATGTTGTTTTTCTTGAGCTGAATCTGGAATAAATAAACCTGATGCTGTCTGAGTTTCTGCCGGAAGTGGTTCTATTAAAACGCGATCTGCAAGTGGTTTGATGTTTACTTTACTCATTGTATATGTTTTTATTTATTAAAAATAGTTTTGTTGTTTTTAACGAAGCTAAAAATGTGCCAATAGAGTAGGACTGACAAAGTTGCCGAATGTCTCCATGTTATAAACTCGGAAAGTAGATTTTAGGCAAAAAAAAATGCCAACTTTAAAAAAGTTGGCATCTTGAATATTTTTTAAAACAGATTACTTTGCAGTATCTTCTGTTTGAGCAGGAGCTGTTGGTACTTCTATTGGTTGTACAATGTTATCTGTATCTAAAGCTTTAGATTCTGTAGTTGTTGTTCCATCGTTAATGGCAACGTTAGAAACTAAAATTAATACAATTAAAATAGTTGCAAGCGTCCATGTGCTTTTGTCTAAAAAGTCGGTTGTTTTTTGAACACCACCTAACTGTTGTGTTCCACCACCACCAAAGGATGAAGATAATCCGCCACCTTTTGGGTTTTGTACCATTATTACTACAACTAGCAAAAATGCTACCACTACTATTAATATTAAAAATACTGTAAACATGTTGTTATTCTTTATTGTTTTGTTCTTGTAATTGTTTTACTGCCTTAATTTGGTCTGCAAAGAAACCACTTTTTTCTGGATATTTCAAACTTAATATTTTATAAGATTGTAATGCCTTTTTATAGTTTTTTTGCTCCACATAAATCCGCGCTAATGTTTCGGTCATTAGTGCCTCTGGTTGTATCATTTGCGCTTCGGCAATATTAACATTTACTTTAGCTGTTTTTGTAGGCTTTAGTTTTGGATTTTTTGTTATAAAACGCTCTATAAGATCAAATTTCTTCTCCTTTTCTGTTTTTATTTCTTCTACAACTTCTTGTTTTTCTTCGCGTTGAATAGGAGTGAACTTTGCAAGTTTTAGCCATTCGTTAAACGAATGTGTTTCTGTATTTTCAAACTCTAAAGGTTTGCCAATGTTTAAAACCTCGTTAGGTGAAGTTTCTTTTGTCGTTATACTTTCTTCCGGTTTTTCGATTTTTTCTGAAACCTCTAAACTAAAGTTAGCAATTTTGGAGCGTTCTATTTTTGGCTGAAATAATTCAGGATCTAAAACACCAGTGGTGTCTTTTATTTGCTGCCTTAAAGCATCATCTAAAGTAACATTTTTGTTTACCGAAATATCTTCTACATCCACAGTGATATCTTTTACATGTTCGGTGTTTTGTTTGATGTGCTGCGAGATTTCGTTTTGAAGAAATTTTTGAGAAGTAATATAATCAAACAAAATACTTCTGTCTGTAGTGTAACTTGCTGTCTTTTTAAGTTCTTGGTTGTAGTTAAAACTTTCTTTGTTTTTTAATCCTTTTAAATAAATGGCTCTTGCAGATTGACAATACGGAAATGCATCCAAAACGGTTTTTAATGCTTCGGTGTCTGAAGCTGTAACCTGTTGTGGATGTTGTAATAATTGTATGAAATCTGTATTATTCATGGACTAAGTCAAATTTATTTTTACTGTAAACTGCGACTGCTAACCGTAAACTTTTTCACTACCACTTTGCTAGTGATGCATTAAAAATATCTTGTGTTAAACGTTCAAATATTTCTTCAAAAGCTGTTGTTTTTATCGTGCCTGTAAGTTGTTCGCTTCCTCCATAATCATAGTAAAAAGAGAAGCGTTGCTCAAAATCATCTTCTTCGTTTTTTTTGTTAAAAAAGCGCACGTTTACACCTATAGTTAAACGGTTTTGTGCTGCTGTGTTTTCCGAAGTTGCTGTGGTTGGAGAAATTCTATATTCTATAATTTCACCTTCGTAAATCAAATCTGCATTAGAATTCACCAAACTTAAATTGGTTTGGTTGGTGATTAGATCTTGTAATGCTATAGTGAAATCTCTATTTAAACCTGGTTCTACTAGAATAGCATTGTTTTGAAAATAATTTACCTGAAATGTTTTTACGTTCGAAGCTATCGAAGCTCCTGTGAAGGAGTATGGTCCACATGCAAAAAAGGTGGTTGTTAGTAGTAAAAGGAATATGTGTTTTGTTTTTAACATTAAGTTACAATAATAAGATTCCTGCTTTCGCAGGAATGAATTAATACGTGTTTGGTTTTTTCATTGTTATGTATGCATAAATATACCCTGCATTATCTGCAACATCAAAATCGGCATTAATAAGTCGGTAACCTTGGTAGTGTTTTTCATTAATTAGGTCTTCGGCTTCTTGTCTTATGACTTCCGAACTATTAGGACGAAAAGATTTTTTTATTAAAAATATTTCTACTGCTTTCATCTATGCTATAATTATTCAAAAATAACTTTTTTAAACTTTTATTTACTTAAAGTTTTGTTACAAATCGAATTGTTTTATTTTTCTATATAAAGTACGCTCGCTTATACCAAGTTCTGCAGCTGCTAACTTGCGTTTTCCTTGATGACGTTCTAATGATTTTTTAATTAATTCTAATTCTTTATCGTGTAACGAAAGTGTTTCCTCTTCCTCAATTTCTTCTGCAAAATGATACTTGTCCGATGCATCTTGAAGAGTTTCTGGATTTGCATTTTGCGAAATAGAAAGTACTTTTAAATCTTCTTTTTCTTCTTCTTCATAATCGGTATCCTCTTCGTTACCATATATCTTCTGAATTAAACCTTCGTTTTTTTCTTGTACTTCTGTTGCGTTACCATTTTTCATGAGTTCCATAGTAAGCTTTTTAAGGTCGTTTAAATCTGCTTTCATATCAAATAAAACCTTGTACAATATTTCGCGCTCATTACTAAAATCACTTTCTGCTTTGGTGTTTTTTATAACAGCAGGTAGGTTGGTGGTTCCTGTTGGTAAATACCCTTGAAGTACTTCGGCATTTATGGTACGATTTTTCTCTAAAACCGAAATTTGTTCTGCAACATTACGTAATTGTCTAATGTTACCAGACCATCTAAATTTCAACAATACAGGTATCGCATCCTCTGTTAATTTAATAGTTGGCATTTTGTATTTTAATGCAAAGTCACTAGCAAATTTTCTAAATAGTAAATGTATGTCTTCTTTACGTTCCCGAAGTGCTGGAAGGTGAATCTCAATAGTACTTAATCTATAATATAAATCTTCTCTAAATTTTTCTTTTTTAATAGCTTCAAACATATTTACGTTTGTCGCTGCAACAATACGGACATCTGTTTTTTGTACTTTACTAGAACCTACTTTTATAAATTCGCCATTTTCAAGAACACGAAGTAAACGTACTTGTGTAGTTAATGGTAGCTCGCCAACTTCATCTAAAAAAATGGTTCCTCCATCTGCGACTTCAAAATACCCATTTCTGGTCGATGTTGCTCCTGTAAACGCTCCTTTTTCGTGACCAAAAAGTTCAGAGTCTATGGTTCCTTCCGGGATTGCTCCACAGTTTACTGCTATATATTTACCATGCTTTCTGTGTGAAAGCGAATGTATAATTTTGGGAATACTCTCTTTACCAACACCAGATTCTCCAGTTACTAAAACCGAAATATCTGTTGGTGCTACTTGAATGGCTTTTTCTATGGCACGATTAAGTGTTGGGTCGTTACCAATAATACCGAAACGTTGTTTTGTTGCTTGAATGGATTCCATATCATTTCCTGCGAAGGCAGGAACTTTTTTAGTTTAACTTCTTTTAATTTTTAATAGATTCCTGCCTGTGCAGGAATTTGTTAATTATTTTCAGAATAACCAACAGGTTCACCAATTAAAGTGGTTTTTGTAGCACGTATAATTTTCACGTTTACAAACTCGCCAACTTTATACTTGTCTTTTGGGAACACACAAAGTAAATTCTGATCGTTTCGTCCAGACCAATCTTGGTCTCCCTTTCTAGCTTCTTTCTCGATTAAAACTTCCACGGTTTTTCCGATAAAGGATTTTGTCTTATCGAAACTATGTTCTAATTGTAAATCGATAACTTCCTGTAAACGTCTTTTCTTAACTTCTAAAGGAATATCATCTTCCAATTTACGTTCGGCCATAGTTCCCGGTCTTTCCGAATACGCAAACATATAACCAAAGGCATATCTTACTTCTTTCATTAAGCTTAAGGTGTCTTGATGGTCTTCTTCAGTTTCTGTTGGGAAACCTGTAATCATATCTTGACTAATGGTACATTCTGGAAGGATTTGTTTGATATTGTTTATCAAATCAATATACTCTTCACGAGTATGTTGTCTGTTCATTTCCTTTAAAATACGGTTGCTTCCACTCTGTACCGGTAAATGTATATAGTTGCAAATGTTATTGTATTTCGCCATGGTTTCTACAACATCTAGCGTCATGTCTTGCGGATTAGAAGTAGAAAAACGAATTCGCATTTTTGGTTGTGCTTGTGCACATAATTCTAAAAGCTTTGAGAAGTTTACAGCAGTTGCTTTTTGCATATCTGTAGCTTTAACAAAATCCTTTTTTAAACCACCACCATACCAAAGGTAACTATCTACGTTTTGTCCGAGTAAAGTGATTTCCTTGTAGCCTCTGCTCCATAAATCGTTAATTTCTTCAATAATACTTTGGTGATCTCTACTACGTTCTCTTCCTCTAGTAAAAGGAACCACACAGAAGGTACACATATTATCACAACCACGTGTTATAGAAACAAAAGCTGTAACACCATTTGTGTTTAAACGTACCGGTGAAATATCACCGTAGGTTTCTTCTTTAGATAAGATAACGTTTATAGCGTCTCTACCATCTTCTACTTCTGCAAGAAGGTTAGGAATGTCTTTGTATGCATCCGGACCAACAACAAGGTCTACAATTTTTTCTTCTTCTAGAAACTTGCTTTTTAAACGTTCTGCCATACAACCTAAAACACCAACTTTCATATTTGGGTTGGTATCGCGTTTTATGGCGTTGTATTTTTCTAAGCGTTTTCTAACGGTTTGTTCTGCTTTATCTCGAATAGAACAGGTATTCACCAAAACCAAATCGGCATCCTCTAGGTTTTGTGTGGTATTATATCCTTGGTCAGAAAGTATGGAAGCTACAATTTCACTGTCGCTAAAATTCATAGCGCAGCCGTAACTTTCAATAAAAAGCTTTTTTTTGTTCCCTTCTTTATTTTCTATAACAAGATTTTCACCTTGTTTGTTTTCGTCTATTGTCTTTTCCATCTTTAGTGTTCCGTTAAAACGGAATATCGCATTTTCCGTTAAAACGGAAGTCTGTTAATTCAAATTAATCTTTGTCAATAAGAATGCAAAGGTACAAATATTTTAAGTAAAGTGACAAAGTGACAGTGTGTAAATTTCTTAAAATTGCTGTTAATAATTGTTCGTTTTTGACGGGCTAGCCAAAATACAAATAAGATATTTCAGTAATTTGAAAGAAAAGGGTAAAACCTAGTCTTGCTTCAAGAAATATAAAAAAATAGTGAATTACTTTTCAATTGGTAATAGTAAGTTCTCCTTTTGTATATATAAATAGGTGTGATTCTCTGTTTTATTGGAGTTCTAAAAGCCACATTTTTCGCATATATTTCTGTGTACTATATAATAAGGAGTCTGTTGGTTTCGATTATCAAGAAGAAAATAAGCAAATAAAAAATATTTAAAATAGCGTATATATTGTGAAAAACCCTGTTAATTCGGGCTTTTTTAGAGTCTATTTTTAAGGAATTAACGTCTCGGGAAAGAATAAATTAGGAACGTGAATTTTTTTTCACATACCTTTGCACTCTGAAAAAATAGAAATATGGCGAAGAATTTAGTTATAGTAGAGTCACCTGCGAAAGCAAAAACTATTGAAAAATTTCTTGGAAAGGATTTTAAAGTAGAGTCTAGTTTTGGACATATTGCAGATTTACCTTCTAAGGAATTAGGGGTAGATGTAGAAGGTGATTTTGAACCTAAATATGAAGTATCTAAAGATAAAAAAGCAGTTGTAAAAAAACTGAAGGATTTAGCTAAAAAAGCAGACATGGTTTGGCTAGCTAGTGATGAAGATAGAGAAGGAGAAGCAATTGCATGGCATTTAGCAGAAACGCTAAAGCTAGATAAAGAGAAGACGAAACGTATTGTTTTTCATGAGATTACTAAAACGGCTATTAAAAAGGCAATTGAAAATCCTAGAGATATCGATTACCATTTAGTAGATGCGCAACAAGCACGTAGAGTTTTAGATAGAATTGTAGGTTATGAACTTTCTCCTGTGTTATGGCGAAAAGTAAAAGGAGGTCTTTCTGCAGGACGTGTACAATCGGTTTCTGTGCGTCTAATTGTTGAAAAAGAAAGAGAGATTACCAATTTTACAGCAGAAGCATCGTATAGAATTGATGCAGAATTTTCTAATGAAGCTGGACAGTCTTTCAAAGCGAAGCTTCCTAAGAATTTTGCAACAAAAAAAGAAGCCTATGCGTTTCTAGAAAGTAATGCGAATGCCAATTTTAAAGTTGCCGATCTTCAGAAAAAACCAGCAAAAAAATCACCAGCAGCACCTTTTACAACTTCGACTTTACAACAAGAAGCAGCAAGAAAATTATATTTTTCAGTAAGTAAAACCATGAATATGGCGCAACGTCTATATGAAGCCGGTTTGATTACGTATATGAGAACAGATAGTGTAAACTTATCTGACGAAGCAAAAAATGGCGCACAAGCAGAAATTGAATCTGCTTATGGTGAAAAATATAGCAAACCAAGAAATTATAAAGGAAAGTCTAAAGGTGCTCAAGAAGCGCATGAGGCGATTCGTCCTACTAATTTTGCAACGCACTCTGTGGATATAGACAGAGATCAAGCAAGATTATACGATTTAATTTGGAAACGTGCTATTGCATCACAAATGAGTGAAGCGCAATTAGAACGTACCAATGTTAGAATAGAATCGTCCACAAATAAAGAAATCTTTACAGCAAATGGAGAGGTTATTAAATTTGAAGGATTTTTAAAAGTATACTTAGAAGGTACAGATGATGAAGATGTAGAGCAAGACGGGATGCTTCCAGCAATGAAAGTAAACGAGACGCTTTTAAATAATTACATTACCGCAACAGAACGTTACACAAGACCACCAGCAAGATATACAGAAGCTTCTTTAGTGAAGAAGTTAGAAGAACTTGGTATTGGTAGACCGTCTACCTATGCACCAACTATTTCTACTATTCAAAATAGAAATTATGTAGAGAAAGGAACTGTAGATGGTGTAGAACGCGATTATACACAACTTACCTTAAGTAGTGGGAAAGTGAAAGATGTAATACTTACAGAAAAAGTAGGATCGGATAAAGGAAAATTAGTACCAACAGATATTGGTATGATTGTAACCGATTTTTTAGTAAATCATTTTGAAAGTATTTTAGATTATAATTTTACAGCGAAAGTTGAAAATCAATTTGATGATATAGCAGAAGGAAAGAAGGATTGGAAAAAGATGATGAAATCTTTCTACAAAACATTCCATCCTAAAGTAGAAGACGTACAAGAAAATGCCGAAAGAGAATCTGGAGAACGTATTTTAGGAAAAGATCCAAAGACAGGAAAACGTGTTAGTGTACGTTTAGGTAAATTTGGACCAATGGTGCAATTGGGAGAACCAGACGATGAAGAAACACCAACCTATGCTAGTTTAAGTCCGGATCAGCAATTAGGAACTATTTCTTTTGAGGAAGCGATGGACTTGTTTCAGCTTCCTAAAAATTTAGGAACTTACGAAGGAGAAGAAGTGCAAGTAAATAATGGACGTTTTGGTCCTTATGTGAAGTTTGGAACAGCCTATGTTTCGCTACCAAAAGGAACCGATCCATTAACGGTAGAGTTAGACGATGCTATTGTTTTAATTAAAGAAAAACAAAAAGCAGACGCACCAATTTATCATTATCAAGATTTACCAGTACAAAAAGGAAAAGGTCGTTTTGGTCCATTTATAAAATGGAACGATATGTTTATTAACGTAAACAAAAAGTACGACTGGGATGATTTATCCGATGCGGATATTGTAGAATTAATTGAAACAAAAATCCAAAAAGAAATCGATAAGGTTATTCATAATTGGGAAGATGAAGGCATTCGTGTGGAAAAAGCACGTTGGGGAAGATTCAATATATTACAAGGTAAAGTGAAAATTGAATTGCCTAAAACAACAGATGCTCCAGCTTTAACTTTAGAAGAAGTAAAAGGAATCATCGAACAAAATGCGCCTAAGAAGAAAGCGAAGAAAAAAGCTCCAGCAAAGAAAAAAGCTCCAGCAAAGAAAAAGGCACCTGCAAAGAAAAAAACAACAGCAAAAAAGAAATAATATAATACATGAATTTTGATTTTCTTTCACCAGTTTCCGATTTAGTTTTAGCGCATAACGAGTTGTTACCCGTGCAGGCTTTAGGTAGAAAATTGAAAATACATTCTAAGCAACAAGGTGTTCCAGATTTAGATGGCGTCCAGCTTGCTATATTAGGAGTTCTTGAAACCAGAAATGATGTTAATCATATAGGAGAAGATTTCAGCTTAAACGAAATACGAAAATCCTTTTATGCTCTTTTTCCTGGAAGTTGGAATACAACTATTGCCGATTTAGGCGATATTAATAAAGGAGAATCTGTAGAAGATACTTATTTTGCTTTAAAGACTACAATTACCATTTTAGTTCAAAAAGGTATTATTCCAATAATTATTGGAGGAAGTCAAGATTTAACCTACGCCAATTATCGTGCTTATGACGATATCATACCAATGGTGAATATTGTTAATGTAGATGCTAAGTTTGATTTAGGGGATTCTGCAAAACCAATTAAAAATAACAGTTTTGTTGGGAAAATAATATTAGACCAACCTTTTAATCTGTTTAACTATTCTGCAATCGGGTATCAAACCTATTTCAATTCGCAAGAAGAAATAGATTTAATGGAGCGATTGTATTTTGATGCCTATCGCTTAGGTGAAGTTTCTAATGATATTACTGTTGTAGAACCTATAATGCGAGATGCAAATATTGTAAGTATAGATTTAGGAGCCGTTAAATCATCTGAAGTTAGTTTAAGCCAGAAAATGTCACCAAATGGTTTAGATGGTAAAGAAGTTTGTGCTATTTCGCGTTATGCTGGAATAAGTAATAAGGTAACTTCTTTTGGTCTTTGGGAGTATAAGCCTTCTAAAGATGACGAGATCACATCTATGTTAATCTCTCAGATAATCTGGTACTTTATAGAAGGTGTTAATTATAGAGTTAAAGATGATGATTTTAAAGATGAAAATAATTATCAAAAGTTTATTACACTTATCGAAGATCAAGATTTAGTGTTTTATAAAAGTGTTAAAACGGGTAGATGGTGGATTGAAATACCTTTTTTAAATGAAATGAATAATAAATTAAAAAGACATACGTTATTACCATGCATGCATCAAGATTATGTGGACGCTTGTAACAATATAATACCAGAGAGATGGTACAAAGCATTTCAAAAGAATTGTGTATAAGTAGAATAACGTAATTAAATCCATGTTTTGTCGTTTAAATGTTTTATTTTTACGACGAAGCGTAATTTTTTTTGACAAAAAAGTTGTTTTTTAAAAAATATATAAATATGTTTACGCTCTTAAATTTTGAGCATAGAATAATTAACCTCGAGTTTTCAATAAATATGAAGAATTTTCTTTTATTAACAGTAGTTTTAGCATTCCTTACAAGTTGTGGTTCTGGAGACAGAGGGCAGTTAGTAGGTGTTAAAGGAAAAAAATGGCATCCAGAAAAACCTTACGGAATGGAATTAATTCCTGGAGGAGCATTTATTATGGGTAAATCAGATGATGATTTAGCTGGAATTCAAGATGCGCCAACAAAAACGGTAACAGTAAGATCGTTCTATATGGACGCAACTGAAATCACAAATAGTGAGTATCGTAAATTTGTACAATGGGTTAGAGATTCTACTATTAGAACCAAACTTGCAATATTAGCAGATGAGGTAGGAGCAACTCCTGGAGATGGTGGTATTGGTGATTTTGCGTTTAAAGATGCAGATCCAGAAAACATGAATGCTTATGAGCAGTACATGTATGATAACTACAGTGGAATGGGTGAAACTGGTTACGAGGGAAGAAAATTAAATCACGATGTTGATTTACTTTTTGATACTTCAGAATATCCAGATGAATACTATGTGGAAGTAATGGACACGATGTACTTACCTATTGAAGAGTCTTATAATGGACAACGTACTTGGGATGTTTCTAAATTTAAATTTCAATATACATACATGGATATTGAAAAAGCTGCAAAAGTTAGTAATAAAGGAAAAAGAAGATCTGAATTCTTAATTACAGAAGCTGTAGAGATTTATCCAGATACTACTGCTTGGATTAGAGATTTTGCATATTCATATAACGAACCAATGCACAATGATTATTTCTGGCACGATGCTTATGGAGAATATCCAGTAGTAGGTATTTCTTGGAAACAAGCAAAAGCTTTTTGTGAATGGAGAACTTTATATCACAATGCATATAGAAAAGAAAAGAATCAACATTTTGTTAATGAGTATAGATTACCATCTGAGGCAGAATGGGAATATGCTGCAAGAGGAGGTTTACAAGGAGCAACTTTCCCTTGGGGAGGACCTTATCCTAAAAACGATAGAGGATGTTTCATGGCAAACTTTAAACCTTTAAGAGGTGACTATGCTGCAGATCAAGCTTTATATACAGTAGAAGCGAAATCTTATGAACCAAACGACTATAACTTATATAATATGGCTGGAAACGTTTCAGAATGGGTAAGTGCATCTTACGATCCTGGTTCTTATGAGTATGTTTCTACAATTAACCCTAGTGTTAATGATGTAAACAACCAAAGAAAAGTAGTTAGAGGTGGATCTTGGAAAGATGTTGCTTACTACCTACAAGTAAGTTCAAGAGATTATGAGTATGCGGATTCTGCAAGAAGTTATATTGGCTTTAGAACTGTTCAAGATTACATGGGAACAGATGTAACAGCTAATGCTAGATAAAAATAGAATAACCAAATTAATAATATATTAACCAACTAAAGTAGAGATACTTAATAAAAAAAAACTAAAAATTATGGCACAAAAAGGTAAAATCACAGTAACTAATATGATCTACGGATTAGGAGCAGCAATTGTAATCGTTGGAGCTTTATTTAAAATTCAGCACTGGCCTTATGGTTCTGAAATCCTAACTTTAGGTATGATTGTAGAAGCATTAGTATTTACATATTCAGCTTTTGAAAGACAATCAAGTGATTTAGACTGGTCTTTAGTATATCCTGAATTATCAGGTGGTGCTTCATTAGGTGCTAAGAAAACAAAAGAAGAACCTAAAGATGCTGAAGGTTTACTTTCTAAAAAATTAGATAACTTATTAAAGGATGCTAAAATTGATGGTGAATTAATGGCAAGTTTAGGAGCAAGTATCAAAAATTTTGAAGGTGCTGCTAAAGGAATCTCTCCAACTGTAGATGGAATTCAAGCACAAAAGAAATATAGCGAAGAAATGTCTTTAGCTGCTGCACAAATGGAGTCTTTAAATAGTCTTTATAAAGTACAAATGGAAAGTGCAAGTAGACAAGCTAGTATTAATGAAGAAGCTGTTGAAAATGCAACTAAATTAAAAGAGCAAATGCAATCACTAGCTTCAAACTTATCTTCATTAAATGGAGTATATGGTGGAATGCTTTCTGCAATGAACAAAAACTAATTAGTTTTATTAACTAATATTTATTAACCAATAAAAACTAATTAAACATGGCAGGAGGAAAAGCATCCGCAAGGCAGAAAATGATTAACTTGATGTATTTAGTATTCATCGCAATGATGGCTATGAATATGTCTAAAGAGGTACTTTCAGCATTTGGACTGATGGAAGCGAAATTCGCAGATTCTAACGAAGCAACTACAGACAGAAATGATAAGTTACTTGCTGCATTAGAAATTAAATCTGATGAAAATCCAAAGGAATTTAAAATACCTGCTGCAAGAGCGCAGGAAGTTAAAATTGCTTCAGATAAATTTTACAAGTATGTAGAATCTTTAAAGAGTGATCTAGTAAAAGCAGGTCAGTATAAACTAGATGAACAAGGGAAGTTGCCTTTTGAAGCAATGGACAAAACAGACATCTTAGATGAAGCTTGGTTTACAGGAGATCGTTTAACTAAGAAAGGTCAAGAGGTAATGGATAATATTAATGCTTATAAAAAAGCGATTAATGATATTCTTGCAAAAGATGAAAGTTATAGAGGTAGAGCACAAGCTTTCGCTAAAACGTTCAGTACAGAAGCTGTTCCTAATAAAGATGGAAAAAAGATTGATTGGTTAGCATATAACTATCAAGGTTTTCCAGCAATTGCTTCTTATACGAAATTAACAGCAATGCAAAATGATATTAAAGTTACAGAATCAGATATGTTTAGTCTGTTTTTAGGAAACATTGTTTCTGAAGCTACAACTTTAAATAACTATAAAGCAATTGTATTGGCTGACAAGTCTGCGTTTTTTGCAGGTGAGAAATTCCAAGGAAGAGTGGTTATTGGTAAGTATGCTAATGTTGCACCTACTAAATTAACTGTTCAAGGGAATGAAGTGGATTTATCTAAAGCTATTGATTCAACAGGAGCTGCTACTTTAGATTTCAACGTTGGAAATGTTGGTGAGCACCAAATAGAAGGTAAATTTACTTTTATTGAGAATGGTAAGGAATTAGAAATTCCTATTGTTAACGCAAACTACGTTGTAGTACCAAGACCAAATTCTGCAACTATATCTGCTGATAAAATGAATGTAGTGTATCGTGGTGTAACAAACCCAATGACTATTTCTTTTGCAGGTGTACCAGATAATAAAGTATCTGCTAGTGGAGCAGGTCTAAGTAAAGGTTCTGGAACAGGTAAATACAACATGGTGCCAACTACTGGTAAAGAAGTAACTATTAACGTTACAGCTAAACTAGATGACGGTACTCCAGCTTCAGATAGAAAGACTTTTAGAATTAAAGATATTCCTAAACCTTCAGGTCAAATGGCAGGTAAAACAGGACAATTTAGTTTACCAAGAAACAATGTGGAGATTGGTAAAGTAGAAGCTGTTTTAGAAGATTTCGATTTTGATTTACCTTTAAAAGTAACATCATTCAAATTTAAAGTACCAGGTTCACCTAGTGTAACTTGTCAAGGTAACAGACTTAATTCGCAAGCTAAATCTGCTTTACGTAAAGCAAAACGTGGTTCAGATGTACAAATATTTGATATTAAATCAAGTAGTAATGGACCAAGAATTAAGCCAGCAGCAGCAATTATTATTCAGTTGTCTAACTAACCAACTCAATAGTATTATTAATTAAAATTAATTATTGTAAGATGAATTATAAATCTTTTTTATTAACCATTTTTAGTGTAGCGCTAACAACTACAGGTTTTTCGCAAGCGAATATTTTAAATGCGAAAACACCTCAAGAAATTGGAGTTAGAACCGAAGCACAAAAAGCTGTAGATAATGATAAACCATTAGAATACGGTTATGTAGATGATAGAGACATTATGTACTCTAAAATGACTTGGGAAAAAGTGGTTTTAGACGAGCGTGTAAACTTTCCTTTATACTATCCTATTGATACCAATAACATTGGAAGTAACAGACGTTCTCTATATGATGTTTTAACAAAAGCAATCAAACAAGGTAAAATAGAAAATGTATATGACGATTCTTACTTTACTGCAAAACGTAGCTTAAAAGATTTAAAAGACATAACTTCTAAAGTAGATACTTTAGATATTGGTTATGACCAATTAAATGCAGATGGCTTTGTAGATGCAGAATATATTACTAAAAGAGAAATATCTTCTTACGATGTAAGTGCATATTTAATAAAAGGTCTTTGGTACTTTGACAAACGTCAAGGAGAACTTAAATATAGATTACTAGGTCTTGCTCCAGCAGCAGCCGATGTAAACTTTATTGATAGTGATGACGAAGAGAATAAAGAGCCAAACGCTTTATATTGGATATTTTTTCCAGATGCAAGAGAAGTTTTACATGAAGCAAAATCATTCAATAATAAAAATAGTGCTGTACCATTTTCATTCGATCATATTTTAAATTCTAGACGTTTTAACGGCTATGTGTTTAAAGAAGAAAACGTGTTTGGGGATAGAACAGTAGACGAGTATATTACTGAAAATGCTTTAATGCAACTATTAGAATCTGATAGAATTAAAGATAAAATTAGAAACTTTGAAATGGACATGTGGTCTTACTAAAACTTTCTTAAAATAAAAATAGCGCTCACTAGAAATAGTGGGCGTTTTTTATTTGAACAAATCCGAAACATTTTTTTATAGTATTATTTTATCTCCTTCACTTTTTAAGGGAAAGTGGGTTTTCATTTTTTTAAATGAAAAGATAGAAGGGTTAAGTAATATGTATATTTGTTATTTTTATAAGCGTATGAACGTAGATTACATAATTGTAGGTTGTGGACTTGCAGGAATTCATTTCTGTGAGCAATTAAAAGCCAATAATAAAAGCTTTGTGGTATTTGATAATAAATCACAGCATTCTTCTGTAGTAGCAGGAGGTTTGTATAATCCTGTGGTTCTAAAACGATTTACTTCCGTTTGGAAAAGTAAAGAACAGTTAGAATTGGCACTTCCTATTTATAGTAAATTAGAAAACGATTTAAAAGTAACCCTAGATCATAAAACACCAGTCTATAGAAGGTTCACTTCTGTGCAAGAACAAAACGAATGGTTTACAGCTTCCGACAAGCCTGAGCTTAGCGAATATCTTTCTACACAGATTATTAAAAATAATAACGACGCTATTGATGCTACTTTTGGCTTTGGAAAAGTTTTAGAAACCGGAAGAATTGATACTAAACTATTAATTGAAAGCTATAAAAAACAACTATTAGAAAACAATCAACTACTAGAAGAAGGTTTTCATTATGAAGACTTACTTACAGAAGACACTATTCAATATAAAGATATTACTGCAAAACATATCGTTTTTGCGGAAGGCTTCGGTGTTAAAAAGAATCCGTTTTTTAAAGACCTTCCATTAAAAGAAGTAAAAGGAGAATTACTAACTATTCACGCTCCAGATTTAAAAATGGACTACGTTTTAAAATCGAGTGTTTTTCTAATACCAGTAGGAAACGATTTGTACACTGTTGGGGCAACTTACGATTGGAAAGATAAAACCAACAACATAACAGCAGAAGCTAGAGAAGCCCTCTTAAAAAAGCTTAAAACGTTTTTAAAATGCGATTTTGAAGTCGTAAATCAAGTTGCAGGTATACGACCAACAGTTACCGATAGAAGACCTCTTGTTGGACAACACGAAATACATAAAAACATGTATGTGCTTAATGGTTTGGGAACACGTGGTGTGATGATAGCGCCTTATGTAGCAAAACAACTATTGGATTGTATTGAAAACAATATTGCCTTAGAAAACGACATTGATATTGCAAGGTTTAAATAAGTACTAGTATTTCTAGTAGCATTAACCTTGTTTTGGAATAGGAAACTGCGTTAGCGATTGCAATGGTATCCTTTTTACTGGAATATAGATTTCCTTATTCATTACAGGATATAAAAGTAAAAAGATTTAATGGAAAGCGCGACCCTTGTGGTAACGCCCAAATACTTATTGTTTTTTTACTGCATTCTTATCATAATGAACAAACATATTGATCCATATATTTCTGGATAAACGCATTATTATAGGAGCAAAAACAATTAATGTTCCAACTATAGAAGCAAAAACATAATGAATAGAAGCTTTTAGAAAAACCCCGCTAATTACAGCAGCAGCGACAGCAAAAGCAATACCAACAGCATAACTAACATACATGGCGCCATAAAAAAACGATGGCTCTATCTTGTATTTGATACCACAATGAGAGCATTTCTCGTTCATGCTTAATGTCTTTGATAAGTGATACGGATTGGTATCACAATACATAGATTCTTGATGACACTTTGGGCATGCACCCGTTAAAATACTATATAATTTAGAACCTTTTTTAAACATATTATTTATGTACTTTTGCAAACTGGTTATTAAATGTGTTCAATCAAACAAAATTAGCCAATATTTATTAAATTAAAGTAACAATTGTTACCAAACTATGCTTAACATACACAATCTATCTATATCTTTTCAAGGCGAATATTTATTCGAAGAAATTACATTTAAACTTAATTCTGGCGATCGTGTTGGGTTAATAGGTAAAAATGGAGCAGGGAAATCTACCATGCTTAAAATTTTATCTAAGGAGCTGGAACCAGATTCTGGACAATTAGCTGCAGATAAAGATTTGAAGATTGGCTTTTTAAAACAAGATATAGATTTCGTTTTAGGAAGAACGGTATTGGAAGAGTCTTACCAAGCCTTTACCGAAATTAAAAAAGTAGAAGCACAGTTAGAAGAAATAAACACGCAATTGGTAGAACGTACCGATTATGAAAGTGAAGGATACAATCAAATAATGATTGATCTTAACGATTTACAACATCAATTCGAAATTCTTGGAGGATATAACTACCAAGGAGAAACCGAAAAAATATTACAAGGTCTAGGTTTTAAACGCGAAGATTTTAATAAGCTTACCGATACTTTTTCTGGAGGTTGGAGAATGCGTATTGAATTGGCAAAGCTCCTTCTTCAAAATAATGACTTACTTTTATTAGATGAGCCAACAAACCACTTGGATATAGAATCTATTATTTGGCTAGAAGGTTTCTTGAAAAATTATACAGGTGCAGTGGTTATTGTTTCGCATGATAAAATGTTTTTAGATAATGTAACTAATAGAACCATTGAGGTTTCCTTAGGAAGAATTTACGATTACCCAAAACCATATACACAGTATTTAGTGCTTCGAAATGAAATTAAAGCACAACAATTAGCGTCGCAAAAAAATCAGCAAAAACAGATTGAACAAACGGAAAAGCTAATTGAAAAGTTTAGAGCTAAAGCGAGTAAAGCAACCATGGCACAATCGCTAATAAAAAAGCTGGACAAAATTGATAGAATTGAAGTCGATGAAGATGATAATTCTGTAATGACTTTAAATTTTCCAGTTTCTATAACTCCTGGTAAAGTAGTAGTAGAAGCAGATAAGATTTCTAAGAATTACGGTGAAAACCAAGTCTTATCGGAAGTGAGTTTAATGATTGAACGGGATGTTAAGACGGCATTTGTTGGTCAGAATGGTCAAGGTAAATCGACGCTTGCTAAAATTTTGGTCGGCGATTTAAAACACGACGGAATCTTAAAACTTGGACATAACGTACAGATTGGTTATTTCGCACAAAACCAAGCAGAATATTTAGACGGTAGCAAAACTGTTTTAGATACTATGATTGATGCAGCAAACGAAACCAATAGAAGTAAAGTTCGTGATATTTTAGGTTCGTTTTTATTTCGTGGTGACGAAGCAGAGAAATATGTTAGAGTACTTTCTGGAGGAGAGCGTAACCGTTTAGCACTGGCAAAATTAATGTTGCAACCTTTTAATGTGCTTATTATGGATGAGCCAACCAATCACTTAGATATTAAATCTAAAAACGTTTTAAAAGATGCATTAAAACGTTTTGAAGGCACACTTCTTTTGGTTTCGCATGATCGTGATTTCTTACAAGGATTAACAGATACGGTTTATGAATTTAAAGACGAAAAAGTAAAAAAATATTTAGGAGATATCGATTATTATTTAGAGCAACGTAATGTGGAGAATTTACGTGAAGTAGAAAAACGTACCGTTATAAAATCTGCTCCTAAAGAAAAGAAAACCCAGTCTTACGACGACCAAAAGAAACTAAAATCTTTAAACAACAGGTTGAGTAATACCGAGTCTAAAATAAATCAGTTAGAAAAAGAAATTAAAGAGGCAGATGTAGAACTCGCTGTAAATTACGACGAAGTTTCTTCTAAACCTGGTTTTTTCGATACGTATCAAGCTAACAAAAATAAACTTACCCAACTCATGCAAGAATGGGAAGATATCACATTGAAACTAGAAGATTACGCATAAGTTTTTTTAGGTTTTCTTTAACGTTTCCCCGTTAAACTATAACATAGTTTTGTAGTCTAATTACAAAACTATACCAATGCGTAAAATTATACTATCTATTATAGGTGTGCTACTTATAATTGGCTCCTTTTTATTTGCTAAAAAATTGATAGCAGATAAAAACAAACCAAAGCCAGTTAAAGCTAAAATTGTAAAAACTATTTTTACAGATACGGTACAAAACAGCACCATTCCAATAGTTATTGCAGCAAATGGTAGCCTAGAAGCAAAACGTAGATTAGAAATTTATGCAGAAGTGCAAGGAATTTTCAAACCAGGAAGTAAATTATTTAAACCAGGTCAAGAATACCGAGCAGGACAAACATTAATTAAAATAGATGCTGCAGAATATTACGCAAGTGTACAGTCTTCAAAAAGTAATCTGTACAACTCCATTGCTGCGATCATGCCAGATCTTCGTTTAGATTTTCCAGATATATTTGATAAATGGCAAAACTATCTTACTAGTTTTGATTTGGATAAAACAACACCAAAGTTACCTCAAATGACTTCCGATAAGGAAAACTATTTCATTACAGGAAGAAGTATTGTATCTAATTACTACAACGTAAAAAACTTAGAACAACGTTTGGCTAAGTATTATATCTCTGCACCTTTTTCAGGAATCTTAACCGAAGCGTTAGTAACGGAAGGTACCTTAGTTAGAAGCGGACAAAAACTAGGGGAGTTTATAGATCCTTCGGTGTACGAAATGGAAGTTGCAATTAGTAAAACCT
Organism: Lacinutrix sp. WUR7; assembly: GCF_016864015.1. Classification (NCBI taxonomy): domain Bacteria; kingdom Pseudomonadati; phylum Bacteroidota; class Flavobacteriia; order Flavobacteriales; family Flavobacteriaceae; genus Lacinutrix; species Lacinutrix sp. WUR7. The sequence continues at coordinate 2,006,222 of NZ_CP045067.1, forward strand.
ACGCTAATTTGCTAAAAGTAGGAGAAGACGTTGCTTTAAATAATTTAGATAAAACCGAAACCTATTCGGGTAAAGTATCGCGTGTTAACGGAAGTATTGATGCCACCACACAAACCATTACTGCGTATATAGAAGTGAAGCACGAAAATCTAAAAGAAGGCATGTATTTAGAAGCGAATCTAAATGCAAAACAAGAAAGTGACGCTATTGAAATAGATAGAAACTTGCTTTTAGAAAGTCAGCAAATATTTGTAGTTAAAGATAGCCTGTTAGATGTAATAGATGTGAAACCTGTATATTTTTCAGATACAAAAGTAGTCTTAAAAGAAGTGCCTAACGGAACCATTATTCTTAAAAAATCTGTTCCTGGAGCATATACAGGAATGTTAGTGAAAGCTTTTGAAGAAAAAAGTAATACCAAAGACAAGCAGTAAATATGAGAAAACTAATAACGTATTTTATTAAGTATCACGTAGCTGTCAACATCTTTATTTTAGCTTTTATTGGTTTTGGAATTCTAGGAATACTATCCTTAAAATCTTCCTTTTTTCCTTTAGTAGACTCTAAAATAATCAACATTAGTGTTACCTATCCTGGAGCATCACCTCAAGAAATTGAAGAAGGGATTGTACTTCAAATAGAAGATAATCTAAAAGGTTTAAAGGGTGTCGATCGTGTTACATCGGTATCTAGAGAAAACAGTGGAACCATTACGGTAGAAACAGAAAAAGGAGAGAACATTGACTTCATGTTATTAGAAGTTAAAAATGCGGTAGATCGCGTGCCTTCTTTTCCTTCTGGAATGGAACCTTTAATTGTAGCGAAACAAGAGGTAGTAAGAGAAACTATTTCCTTTGCTTTAAGTGGCGATAATATTCCGCTGGCAACTTTAAAACAATTAGGGAGGCAAGTTGAAAATGATTTAAGAGCTATTGAAGGTATTTCGCAAATATCTATTTCTGGTTATCCAGATGAAGAAATTGAAATAGCAGTAAATGAAATTAGTTTGTTAGCATATAATCTAACCTTTACTGAAGTTTCGCAAGCCGTAAGTAGAGCTAATATTTTAACCACTGGAGGAACTATAAAAACGGATGCCGAAGAATACCTTATTCGAGCAAATAATCGTTCGTATTATGGGGATGAGCTTTCTAATATTGTGGTTCGTGCTACCAATGATGGTAAAGTTATTCGTTTAAAAGATGTAGCTATTATTCGTGATCGTTTCTCAGAGACTCCAAATGCGACGTATTACAACCAAAATTTATCCGTAAATATTACGGTAACTAGCACGAATAACGAGGATTTAATATCCTCTGCAGAAAATGTGAAAACGTATATTGAAGGATATAATCAAAAGCATAATAATGTACAATTAAGTATTATTGACGATCGTTCAAAAACACTGGAACAACGTACCGATTTATTAACAGAAAATGCCATTGTAGGAATGCTGTTGGTGTTAATTTTTTTATCCCTATTCTTAAATACACGTTTGGCATTATGGGTAGCATTTGGTTTGCCTATTTCGTTTTTAGGAATGTTTATGTTTGCAGGACAATTTGATGTAACCATTAATGTTTTGTCCCTCTTCGGAATGATTATCGTTATTGGTATTTTGGTAGATGATGGTATTGTTATTGCCGAAAATATCTATCAGCATTACGAAAAAGGAAAGTCACCTATCGACGCTGCTATTGATGGTACTATGGAAGTGATTCCGCCGGTAGTTTCCGCAATTATAACAACCCTTTTAGCATTTTCATTGTTTTTGTTTTTAGATAGTAGAATTGGTGAATTTTTTGGCGAAGTATCCGTCATTGTAATCCTAACTTTAGTTGTTTCCTTGGTCGAAGCATTAATTATTCTTCCTGCGCATTTAGCACATTCAAAAGCTTTAAGACCGCAAGTAGAAGATGAAAATCCTTCAAAAGTGAAACAGTTTTTCTCTAAAATGCGAGTAATAAATAAGGCTGGAGACAACTTTATGAACTTCTTAAGAGATAGAGTCTACGTTCCTGCAATCACTTTCGTTTTAAATTTTAAATTACTCTCTTTAGGTATTTTTGTTGCTTTACTAATTTTAACTTTTGGAGCTATTGGTGGTGGTGTAATTGGTATGACCATGTTTCCTTCGGTTGCAAGTGATAAAGTAACTATAGAATTAGATATGCCAAATGGTACGAATGAAAAAATAACGGATTCTATTATTTCGATGATAGAAGAGAAAGCATTTATCGTTAATCAAGAATTAACCGAAGAATATTTAAAAGGAGAAGATAAGGAGCTTTTTGAAAACACCATTTTAACTATAAATAGTAGTTCTAGTGCAAGATTACAGATTAACATGTTGCCAGGGGAAGAAAGACCCGACGCAATAAAATCTTCACTAGTAGCAAATAGATTACGTGAATTAGTAGGTACTGTTATTGGTACAGAACGTTTAATTTTTGGTTCTGGTGGAAATTTTGGAGGTAGTCCAGTTTCGGTTTCTCTTTTAGGAAATAATATTGAAGAGCTTAAAGCAGCCAAAGTAGAACTAAAAGAAGTATTAGAATCTAATGTATTATTAAAAGATGTAGAAGATAATGATCCTGCAGGAATTAAAGAAATTCGAATAGAACTTAAAGAAAGCGCTTATTTATTAGGTTTAAATTTAAGCACCGTAATGAGTCAAGTACGTTCTGGTTTCTTTGGTACACAGGCACAACGTTTTCAAAGAGGACAAGATGAAATTCGCGTTTGGGTACGTTATGATAGAAGTAATAGAGGATCTATTACTAATCTAGATGACATGCGAATTGTAACTCCAACCGGAGAGCGAGTTACCTTAAAAGATATTGCTTCTTATACTATTGAAAGAGGTGATGTTGCTATTAACCATTTAGAAGGACAACGGGAAATACAAGTTTCTGCAGATTTAAAAGATCCAAGTACCAGTACAACAGATATTTTGGCCGACCTAAAAGGAGTAACTATGGTAGAGTTGCAGTCTAAATATCCAACCATTTCGGCTTCTTATGAAGGACAAAACAGAGAATCAGAAAAACTAAATAGTTCTTTATGGAAAGCGGGAATTCCTATAATATTTTTAATTTATATTGTTATTGCTTTTACATTTAGAAGTTATAGTCAGCCAATATTATTAATTCTATTAGTGCCTTTTAGTCTTACCGCTGTAGCTTGGGGACACTGGATGCTTGGTTTTTCGGTAAATATATTATCTCTTTTAGGTATTATTGCTCTAATTGGTATTATGGTAAATGATGGTCTGGTACTTATTGGTAAATTTAATTCCAATTTGCGCGATGGTTTAAAGTTTGATGAAGCACTTTTAGATGCAGGAAAATCTCGTTTTAGAGCCATTTTCTTAACCTCATTAACTACCGTTGCAGGTTTGGCTCCTTTACTTTTAGAAAAAAGTAGACAAGCACAATTTTTAAAACCTATGGCTATTTCCATATCTTTTGGTATTGCGTATGCAACTATCTTAACCCTATTAGTTTTACCGCTATTTTTATCTTTTAGTAATAGTATTAAGCAAAATGGAAAATGGTTATTTACAGGAAAGACAATAACCAAAGAAGAAGTAGAAAGAGCTATTAAAGAACAAAAGGAAGAAAATGAACATTAAAATAATAACATTATGTTGCTTTATAGGTTTAGGTACTTGCTATGCACAGCAAGAGCTTAGTCCGGAAGATGCTGTAAATTATGTATTAGATAATAACTACGGAATTAAAATAGCAAACAAGAATCTGGAGGTTTCCGAAAATAATACCAGTATTTATAATACGGGATATTTACCAACATTAACAGGTAATGCGGGAGCGACTTATAATTTAGATAATAATGAATCACAATATTCAGATGGTGGACCCGATGCTGTTTTAAACGGTGCAGAAAGTTCTCGTTATAATGCTTCTTTAGATGTCAATTATACCTTGTTTGATGGATTAGGAAGGAAGTATAATTACAAACGATTAAAAGAGCAATACCAATTATCGGAATTGCAAGCACGTGAAACTATAGAAAACACTATTATAGAATTGTTTTCTATTTATTATAATGTGGCGCAACTTTCGGAAAATGCAACTACTTTTCAGCAGACTTTATCTATTTCTAAAGATCGTTTGGTACGCTCGGAATATCAATTTGAATATGGCCAAAATACAAAGCTTGAAGTTTTAAATGCCGAAGTGGATATTAATAACGACAGCATTAATTTAATCAATACCAAGCAGCAATTAAACAATACCAAAAGGGATTTGAACTTTGTAATGGGAAATCAGGTTGCCGACGATTTTACTGTGAAAACAGAAATTAATTTTCTACTAGATATTGATAAAGCCGATTTGTTAGAAAAAGCAAAATCTAGAAACGTAGCGTTATTACAAGCCGATAAGTCTATTCAAATATCTAAATTAGATATTAAAACTGGGAAGTCTTCTTATTTACCAACTTTAGGATTAGTAGGTTCTTACGGATGGAACAAAAGCGATAATAATGCAGCATCGTTTGTTGCGGTATCTACAAATACAGGGCTATCTGCCGGACTGAATCTAAGCTGGAATATATTTGATGGAGGAAGCACTTTAATAAGAGTAAAAAACGCAGAAGTAGCCTTGAAAAATCAAGAGCTTCAAAAAGAGCAAATACTGCTTTCTTTAGAACGTGATTTTAATAATGCTTGGGACGATTACCAAAACAAGCTTACTATTTTTCGAGTACAAGAAAATAATATAATTACTGCTCAAAATAATTTTGATCGTTCGCAAGAGAAATTCAAAATCGGACAAGTAAATTCTATCGAATTTAGACAAGCACAATTAAATCTGTTGAATGCAGAATTAAGTAGAAATCAAGCAAAATACCAAGCCAAACTCTCTGAATTACAGGTGTTACAGCTAAGTGGTGAGCTGTTGAATATTGCATATTAAAAGATTTCGCTTATTCCGACTGTGCATTTCGTCGAATAAATTTGTTTTTTATCTAGTTATCAGTTAGTTTCGTATAGAATTAATTCCAAATCTATTCCTTATGAAGACTTTAAAACTAACCCTATTATGTCTTTTTGTTAGTCTGATGATGCATGCTAACGTTTCGCAAACCGAAAAAGAAGCCTTAGTTGCACTATATACTGCAACACAAGGAGAGCAATGGAATACGACTTGGGATTTAGAGCAACCAGTTGCCACTTGGCATGGGGTTACTGTCAAAAACGATAAAGTGGTAGGTCTTAATTTACACATGAATAATTTACAAGGAAGACTTCCGCAAGAAATTGGGAACCTTATATATCTTCAAAAAATAAACTTAGGTTTTAATAAACTAGAAGGTAATTTGCCAAAAGCATTCTTTAATTTAAAAGAATTGAAATCGGTTAAATTATTTGTAAATGCTTTTGAAGGAAATATACCAACTGAGATTGGTTCGTTAACAAAACTAGAGGTATTAGAGTTATTTAGTAATACGTTTTCTGGCGAAATTCCTTCCTCTATAGGAAACTTAAAAAACTTAAAAACATTGGTTTTAGGAAGTAATTACTTAACTGGTAACATTCCAACACAAATTAGCCAACTAACAAAATTAGAAGTGTTAAGTTTAATCGATAATAAATTAGAAGGTGAAATACCAGCAGAATTAGGTAGCCTTGTAAATCTGAAAGAACTTGTTTTAGCTAGTAATGCATTGACAGGAAATTTACCAACAACACTTAATAATCTTACACAACTAAATACTATTATGGTAAGTGGTAATAACTTGAATAAAGACATGGTTAGTATTATTGATACGCCAGAAGCTATTCCTATGAAATTACATTTTGTTACAGAGACGGCGTTAGCAACAGAAGAAGATTAATACAATAACTGGATATATATTTAATAGGTGAAATTTATTTTGCCTATTTTTATTTTATGGAAGAACACTTTTTTCAATGTCCTTATTGCTGGCAAGACATATCCATGTTGCTAGATAATAGTATCTCTAATCAAACATATATTGAAGATTGCGAGGTCTGTTGTAACCCTATTGAAATAAAAGCACAATTTATTAACGCAGAACTTGCTGGTTTTCAGGCAGAAAATATAGAACAATAAATTTTTTAAAAAAAGGCTTGTAATATCTAAAAAGCGTTGTATATTTGCAGTCCGAAACAATTTGGTCGCCATTATGAAGCGAAAGTTAAAAGCTAAGTAAGTTGTTTTATTTAAAATCGCGGGATAGAGCAGTAGGTAGCTCGTCGGGCTCATAACCCGAAGGTCACTGGTTCGAGTCCAGTTCCCGCTACTAAGCTTTAAGCTACTAAAATCAAAGGATTGTGTTCTCACAATCCTTTTTTTTATGTCTTCATTTTTCTTACTTTTACAAAAAGTACACGAAAACGTACACGATTTTTCAATGAAATTAAATTATACTGAACCTAAAATATATACAGGTGGAGTAGATATTAACTCTTGGACTAAACTTTCTAAAACGCAACAAAAAGAAGCGTTAAAAAAAGATTGGTATGTTTATTACTCCTTTAGAAATCCTAAAACACAGCGATTAGTTAGGCAAACTAATATTAAAGGTGGTGTAAATAGGTATTCTGATAAAAGGAGTCGTTATCATATCCTAAAAACAGTAAAGAAAGGCTTAGAGATAGTTTTGTCTGATGGTTTTAATCCATATCAGGATAATATGTCTTTAGAGGAATATTTAAAAAGTAAATCTTCAAGTTCTACAACAAAGCCTAAAAGTAAGCCTGAAGTTTTAAAATTGCCAGAAATTATTCTATCCATAGAAGATGCTTTTAATTTAGGTTTAACCACAAAAGAAAATATCTTAAATAGTAATTCTTATCCTAAGTTTAGAAGTAGGATCAATAGATTTAATAAATGGTTAAACGAGAACAACTATACTTCAAAATCTTGCATAACAACCGTTACTAAAAAAGTGGTAATACATTATTTGAATTCTGTATTACAAAACTCTAGTCCAAGAAACAGAAACAATGCTAGAACTGATATCGCTTCCTTTTTTCAAGTATTGGTAGATAACGATGTGTTGCAAGAGAATTTTGTAAAGAAGATAAACGTTTTAAAGGCTGTTCCAGAAAGGAATAAAACCTATACACCAAAACAGCAAAAGGATATTTATGCTTATTTAAAAAGTGCTGATCCTATTCTATACTTATTCGTTCAATTTGTATCCTATAATTTTTTAAGACCTATTGAGGTTTGTAGATTAAAAGTTGGCGATTTAGATTTAGTAGATAGAAAGCTTTATGTTCGAGCAAAAAATCAACCTGTTAAAATTAAAATCATACCAGATATTTTAATTAAAGAACTGCCTGATTTAAAAAGTTTGAATAATGATGCTCTTCTATTTACACCTCATAATATTGGAGATAATTGGGATGCAAATGAATCTAATAGAAGAGATTACTTCACAAAACGATTTAAAAAAATTAAAGATCACTTTGGTTTAGGTAAGGATTACGGTTTATATAGTTTTAGACATACTTTTATTACCAAACTATATAAGGAAATGGCTAAAACAGCCACGCCTTTTGAGGTGAAAAGCAAATTACAATTAATTACAGGCCATGCAACTATGAAGGCATTAGAGCAATACCTTCGAGATATAGACGCTGTCTTACCTGAAGACTATTCAAAACTTTTAAAATAATATGGAATACGAATATTTTGGGATTACTGATGAGAAGAAGTTTCTTGAATTAAATGATAAAGAACGTTTAGATTATTTTATTAATAATAATATATTTAAACAAAGCTACGCTCTCAATTTTAATGGGATTCCTGAGCCTAGTCAAACGGGCAAAATATCCCTAAATATGGAGTTGTCACAAGATCATCTAGAATATTCTTTTGTAAAAGAAATTGGTGCTGAAATTTATCATTTTTTACTTAAATCATATAAACTTTATTTAGGAGCGAATGTTGTTTTTTTTCAAAGAGATTTCGAATCAGAGATTTACGGCTTGAATAATGATGACAAAAGAAAAAAAGGTCTCTATTATTTTAACGAGTTCTATAAGAAATTTGGAAATAATTTAAATTCGAAAATGCATTTTAACTCTAAAGGAAAAAGAGAATTAGAGGCTAGATTTGCAACACTAAAAAGAGAACAGAAAGCACTTGAAAGTTTATTACTAAATGATTTTGACTTAGTTTGTAATTTTTTATTAGGTGTACAAGGATATTTTAATAAAGAATTATACGAAAATAATGAGCTTATAAAGCAGTTGTTTTATTTTGAAAATAATTTACAAATACTTTTATATTTAAATAATACTTTCAAGTATGAAGAGAATGAATGGTTTTCAGAAAATTCAATTAGCCAGAAGATTTATAAAGATAATGAACAAGGTTTTGCCTCGAAAAAGGTAGTTGAGTTTATAGAGTTTGTATTTTCTAATCCTTTAAACAGAAAACGAAATTTTGGTTTAGCAGTTTTTCATAGTATGAAAGAGTTGGAGTTAATTAATTGTTCAGCCAAACAATTTAAAGAGCTTTGTAATACCAACTTTAAATGTGAATTTAAAAATTTACAACTAGGAAACCCTTCAAATAGTCATCTAAAAAAGGTCGAAAATTTCAAAAAACAATGGGGTGAATTTGAAAATTAGCGTACCTATTTTTACAATTCTCCAATTTCCACAATAATTCTCCAGATTTCTCCAAAAATTCTCCATTTTTCTCTCTTTTTATTACTTCCATTGTTTCACAAATTGCACTTAGTTAAATCTTATTAGCTAGGTGCTATTTTTTTTTACACCAATTAATAAGCATTTGATATAAAATAATGTTCAATTAAATATGTAAAAATGAAAACAACAATTAACCTTAGGATTGATTCTGAGATTAAGAATCAATTAGAATTTTTATCTCAAAAAAGAGGAGTTACTACTTCTAATTTACTAAGAGAAATCATTAATGAATTTTTAAAGTTTAATTTTCCTATAGAAGATTATGAAGATGATGATGACGATAGTGTATTAATAGATGTTATAACTATGGATTTATCTGATCTTAGTTTTATAAATGGAAATGTTAAAAATAACATTTCTAAATGATTAAATCTAATCTATTAAAAATTACAAAAGACCTTGAGAACAATGAAAATCAGCTTCAAAATAATGAAGCTGTTCAAGGTTGTTTAATGGTAAAAACAGCTAATAAATGGATTGATGAGGCAAAACATCGCCCCATTCCTAATATGCTGTTTGGAGAGTTCTGGTATGAAAATGAATTAGCAATATTATTTGCTGATACAAATATTGGAAAGTCAATATTGGCAGTTCAAATTGCCGATAGTTTAAGTAGAGGTGAAGGTATACATGGCTTTAAGTTAGAATGTAAGCCTAAAAAGGTGTTGTATTTAGATTTTGAATTATCGGATAAGCAATTCGAGAATCGTTGCTCTGAGGATTATAAGAACCATTATGTTTTTCATGAAAATTTTTTAAGAGCAGAATTAAATGATGTTTTAGAATTACCTAAAAATCATAATTCTATTGAAGATTATTTGTGCGAATCTTTAGAAGAGGCAATAACTAGAAACAATGCCAGTGTTTTAATTATTGACAACCTTACGTATCTAAATAACGATAACGAAAAAGCCAAGTATGCTCTTCATTTAATGAAGTTACTTAAAAAGCTTACGAAGTCTAAATCTGTTTCTATTCTTGTTTTATCACATACTCCAAAGCGTGATGCATCTACACCAATTACAAAAAATGATTTAGCAGGAAGTAAAATGTTAATGAATTTTTGTGATAGTTCTTTTGCTATTGGTGCAAGTTCTCTAGATCATTCCTTTAGATATGTAAAACAAATTAAACAACGTAATACAGAGCATTTGTATCACAGTGAAAACGTTGTTTTATGCCAAATAAATAAAGAATGTAATTTTTTGAAATTTCAATTTGTTGATTTTGCAGTAGAGGCAGATCACTTAAAAAGTGCGGGTACAACTACTATTGAAGATAGAGATGCAAAAATGTTTGATTTAATAAATCAAGGTTTATCCAATGTAAAAATTGGTAAAGAGTTAGGTATTAGTGAGTCTACAGTTAGACAAAGAAGATTAAAGCATAATATCTAATTAATGACCGCTAATGATGTATATAACGTAGCTAAAGCGCTTTCTAGTGAAGAGCTTACTAAGCTGTGCAATATGCTCAATAGCAATGTTAAGAATAAAAAAGAAGTAAACAAACAGACTAGGAAAAGAATAATTCTACCAGAATTCACCAAAGATGATGCTATTAAATACTTAATAGAAAATCATTTTAGTAAAAAACGAGAAGCATAAAATAACCTCGTACATATCGTATATAAAAACTTATACGAATTATACGAGGTATATAAATATTTAAATGAAAGATAAGTATAAATATATATTAGATACATCTAGCAAAAAGTATCATTGCCCAAATTGTAATAAAAAAACGTTTGTTCGTTTTATGGATTCTGAAACAAAACAATATATAAACAATATAGATGGTAGGTGTGACAGGGAAAGTAAATGTGGCTATTTTAAAAAGCCTAACGTAAATAAACGTATCACATCTATAGTTAGCAATTGTAATACAAAACGTATTACGCCTACGTATCACAATGAAAATGTAATATCAACCTATGGCAAAGATTATAAACGTAATCATTTTGTTACTTACTTGTTGAAACATTTTGTTCCGTTTGATGTAAAAAACGCCATAAAGAAATATTTTATAGGTACTACAAGTCATTGGAGTGGCGCTACAGTTTTCTGGCAAGTAGATCAAAACATGAAAGTGAAAGCAGGTAAAATAATGTTATATGATTGTAATACAGGAAAACGTGTAAAAAAACCGTTTAATCATATTAGTTGGATGCATAAAAAACCGCAATTAAACGGTTTTGTATTACAACAATGCTTGTTTGGTTTACATAATCTATGCGATTATAATAAAGGAGATACTCTATGCATAGTAGAATCTGAGAAAACCGCAATTATTATGAGTATGGTATTTCCTTCAAATTTATGGTTGGCTACAGGAAGTAAATCTAATTTCAAAGAAGAAATATTACAACCAGTAAAAGAATTTAAAATTATAGCTTATCCAGATAAATCAGAGTATCAAAATTGGCTTAATAAATCTAAATCAATGATGGGGAATGGATTCAATATTAGTTGTAGTAGCTTATTAGAAGGTTTAGATTTAGAAGAGGGTAGCGATTTGGTTGATTTTTTGTTTTGATTAAGTGTAATGTAAATATGTGGAGTAGCAGTGTTAAACCAATATTTTATTATATTTTTATAGTTCCCTTAGAGCTTAATCAATCAAAAAACTAAATGAAATTCAACGAAGATTCAAGAGTCAAAATACCATCAATATTACATCTTACAAGATTAGGGTACAAATATTTATCGTTAAAGGGAGCAGTTTGGAATGAAGAAACAAACATATTTACAGATATATTTATTGATAGCATCCAGAAAATCAATCACGATTTAGATAAAGACGAAGCTAAAAGACTATTAAGTGATGTTTCATTACTATTAGATAATGAAGATTTAGGAAAAGCGTTCTATGAGAGATTAAGTCAAAAAACGGGACATAAGATTATTGATTTCGAAAACTTTGAAAACAATACATTTAATGTAGTTACAGAACTAACTTATAAAAACGGAGACGAAGAGTTTAGACCAGATATAATTCTTTTAGTTAATGGTTTGCCTTTAGTTTTTATAGAAGTTAAGAAGCCGAATAATAGAGAAGGTATTATTGCCGAACGAAATAGAATAAACAAAAGATTCCAAAATAAAAAGTTTAGACGTTTTGTAAACATTACACAGTTAATGGTATTCTCTAATAATATGGAATACGATAGTGATGATGTAGATACAGTTCAAGGTGTATTTTATGCTTCACCATCATATCACAAACCAATATTTAATTATTTCAGAGAAGAAGAAACGTTTGATTTAGAAAGTCTTTTATTACCTGAAAATGATGCTACAGAAAACGAAGTTTTAAAAGATAACAACTTAGTTATTATTAAACATTCACCAGAGTTTTTAACCAATAAAGATTCCAATACACCAACAAATAGAGTCTCTACTTCTTTATTCTCTAAAGATAGATTGTCTTTTGTGCTACAGTATGCAATAGCTTATGTAAATGAAAGCTCAGGCTTACAAAAACACATAATGCGTTATCCGCAATTATTTGCAACAAAAGCAATAGAGAATAAATTAAATGAAGGCATAAGAAAAGGAATTATTTGGCACACACAAGGAAGTGGAAAAACAGCATTAACATATTACAATGTTAAGTTTCTGACAGACTATTATCAAAAACAAAATGTAATACCAAAATTCTATTTTATAGTAGATAGATTAGATTTATTAATTCAAGCGAAAAGAGAATTTACAAGCAGAGGTTTAACCGTTCATATTGTTAATTCACGTACCGAGTTTGTAGCAGATATTAAATCTAAAGCAGCATTACATAACGAAAGAGGAAACGCAGAAATTACAGTAGTTAATATTCAAAAGTTTTCAGATGATGCTAAAATAGTAACAGAACAAGATTACGATATTAATATTCAACGTGTTTATTTTTTAGACGAAGTACACCGTAGTTATAATCCTGAAGGTAGTTTTTTAGCAAATTTAGAACAGTCAGATAAAAATGCTATTAAAATTGGATTAACCGGTACACCATTATTAGGTACAGAGTATAATTCTAAAACCTTGTTTGGTGATTATATTCATAAATATTATTACAACGCATCTATTGCAGATGGTTATACACTAAAACTAATTAGAGAAGAAATAGCATCTAATTATAAAATGGTTTTAGAACAAGCCTTAAAGGAAATTAAAGTATTACAAGGTGATGTTCCTAAAAAGAAAATCTATGCAGATGCACGATTTGCAGAACCAATGTTAGATTACATTGTTGAAGATTTTGAAAGTTTTAGATTAATGAATAACGATGCATCAGTTGGTGCAATGGTAGTTTGTGACAGTTCAGATCAAGCTAAAATGTTATTTGAGATATTCAATAATAAATATAGAGATAGTGATGCTATTGTTTTAGACAAAGTAGCAGAAGAAAGAGAATCTTACGGAGATAAAAAAAGAGAAAGCTATAAGGTTAAAAAAGCAGCTTTAATTCTTCACGACATAGGTACTAAAGAAGAACGAAAACAAGAAGTAGAAGATTTTAAAGATGGTAAAATAGATTTTCTTTTTGTTTACAATATGTTATTAACTGGTTTCGATGCTAAAAGGCTAAAGAAATTATACATAGGTCGTTTAATTAAGAAGCACAATCTATTACAAACATTAACCAGAGTAAACAGAACATATAAAGATTATAAATATGGTTTTGTAGTTGATTTTGCAGATATTAAAGCAGAGTTTGATAAAACCAATAAAGACTATTTTGAAGAACTTCAAGAGGTTTTAGGTGATGAAATGGAGCATTACTCTAACATCTTTAAATCTAAAGAAGAAATACAAGAAGAAATAGCAGATATAAAAGAGATATTATTTCATTATGATACTTTAAACGCTGAAAATTTCTCACAACAAATTTCTCAAATATCAGACCGTAAAAAAATGTTAGGTTTAGTAAAGGCTTTAGGTAATGCTAAAAGTCTGTACAATCTAATTCGTTTATTCGGGCATTATGAGTTGTTAGAAAAAGTAGATTTTAAAAAGCTTTCAGTATTATATAGAGAAGCTAATAATCACTTGCAATTACTAAATCAAAAGGAAGCATTAGAAAACAATATAGATACTACCAATCTATTAAATGTAGCTTTAGAAGATGTTATTTTTATGTTTAACAAAGTTGGGGAAGAAGAACTAATATTAGCAGACCAACTAAAAGATACACTTCGTAAAACAAGAGAAGAATTAGCAAGTAATTTTGATAAAAAAGACCCTGAATTTGTAAGTTTGTATGATGAATTAGAGCGTTTGTTTAAGAAGAAGAAATTAAACGAAGTAACGCAAGAAGATATGAAAGCTAATATTGGAGCGTTAAAAGAAATTCACGCAAAAATATTAGAGTTAAATAGACAAAATAAACTACTACAAGTTAAATATGATAACGACCCTAAATACTGTCGTATACATAAACGTTTAGTAGAAAAAGGTGGTTTAACAAAAAGAGAAAGCCAATTATTTGAAGCCTTACAATCTGTTAAAAGTGAAGCAGATTTACAAGTAATACAAAATAGTCGTTTACTTCAAAATGAGGGCTATTTAGATAAAATGATGATTAAATTGGTAATTAATCAATTTGTAAAACAAAACAATATTAAATTAAATCCAGAGACTTCTAAATTCATTAATAATTTAGTAGTGCAAGAATATACTAACGAATTTCACGGGCGTACAGCTTAGATAAAAATAAATGACAGCAACAGTACAATTTCAAACAGAAGTAAAAAACCTAATAGACAGCCTTAAAGGTATTTGTTCTAATTATGGTTTAGGTAATGATGGAGACGAATATAAAATCATAACACAAGTATTTCTATATAAGTTTTTAAACGACAAATTTGCTTACGAAGTAAAACAATTAAATCCTGAATTAGCGAAAGCTAAAAAATGGCAAAAAGCAATTGAAGCATTACCTGATGAAGATTATGAAATGCTAACCTTGCAGTTAAATGCAGACACAGCAGTATTGCAACCGCAACATTTTATTTCGCATTTATTCGATATACAAAACAAACCAGATTTTGCTAAAACGTTTGATGATACTTTAATGGATATTGCCATTCAAAATAATGACATCTTCTCAGTAAAAACAACAGGAGGTTCTAAAGAACCTTTATTTGAGCGTATTAGTGAAATTGTAGAAACAGCAGAACGTAATGCGTTTTGTAAGGCAATTGTAAACCAATTAGTAGATTTTAGTTTCGAGCATATTTTTAATGAAAAGTACGACTTCTATGCTACTATTTTTGAATACTTAATAAAAGACTATAATAACGATAGTGGTGGTACGTATGCGGAATATTACACGCCTCACGCAGTAGCTAAAATTATGGCTTCTATAATGGTAACGGAAGATAATATTCAAGATGTTACTTGTTATGATCCAAGTGCAGGATCAGGAACGCTTTTAATGAATTTAGCGCACGCTATTGGTGAAGATAAATGTACTATTTACTCACAAGATGTTTCTAAAAAATCATCCAAATTATTACGTTTAAATTTAATCTTAAACAACTTAGTACACTCATTACAAAATGTAGTACGTGGTAATACTATTTTATCGCCTTATCATAAAGATGATAATAACGAATTACAAAAGTTTGACTATATCGTATCAAACCCACCTTTTAAGTTAGATTTTAGCGAGTATAGAGACGATTTAGATAGTAAAGAAAATAATGAACGCTTTTTTGCAGGTATTCCAAATATTCCAAAAAGTAAAAAGAGTAGTATGTCTATTTATAGTCTGTTTTTACAACACATTATGCATAGCTTAACAAAAACAGGAAAAGCAGCTATTGTAGTGCCTACTGGTTTTATTACTGCGCAATCAGGTATCGATAAAAAGATTAGAGAAAAAATGGTGGAAAGCAAAATGTTAGCAGGTGTGGTAAGTATGCCATCTAATATTTTTGCAACTACAGGTACAAACGTTTCTATTGTCTTTTTAGATAAAACAAATACCGATGATGTAGTTTTAATTGATGGATCTAATTTAGGAACAAAAATAAAAGAGGGTAAAAATCAGAAAACAGTATTATCGGAAGCTGAAGAACAACAAATTATTGACATTTTTAATAATAAAGAAGTTATTGAAGATGTATCTGTAATTGTATCGTATGATGATATAAAAACGAAAAACTACTCTTTAAGTGCAGGTCAATATTTTGAAGTTAAAATTGAGTATATAAATATTAATGTTAATGAATTTGATTCTAAAATAAAAAACTTTGAAAGTAACTTGAACCAATTATTTTTTGAAAATAAAACTTTGGAAGCTGAAATTCAGAATAATCTTAAAAACTTATCACTTTAATGGAGTTAGTTGAGCTTAGGTCTGTTGCTGATGTTATTACAGGATTCCCTTTTAAAAGTAAGTTTTATGGGGGTAAAGGTATAAGAACAGTAAGGGGGGAAAATATTACTGAAGGTAAATTAAGATGGGATTCTATAAAATGTTGGAATGAACCATTTGATAAGAAAGAATATTATAGTCTGAAAGAAAATGATATTGTTATTGGAATGGATGGTTCAAAGGTTGGTAAAAATAAAGCTAGAATAAAAAAAAATGATTTACCGTTATTGTTAGCTCAGCGTGTTGCTTGTGTAAGAGCAAAAAAACATTATGACCAAGTTTTCCTTTTTTATTGCATTAATAATCCAAGACTTGAAGATTATGTAGCTAGAATACAAACTGGTTCTTCAGTTCCTCATATTAGTAAAACACAAATTGAAAATTTTCAAATACCATATCTAGAATTATCGACACAAAAACAAATAGCCAAAGTTTTGTCTGATTTAGATTATAAAATAGAAATAAACAACAAAATCAATACAGAGTTAGAAGCAATGGCAAAACTTATTTACGAGTATTGGTTTGTACAATTTGATTTTCCAGATGCTAACGGTAAACCACATAAAGCTTCAGGAGGTAAAATGGTTTATAATAAGAAACTGAAAAAAGAAATACCTGAAGGTTGGCAAGATAAAACCATTGCAGATTGGATAGAAAAAGATAAAAGTGGAGATTGGGGTAAAGAATCAGCACAAGGTAATTATACAGAACAAGTCTCTTGTATTCGTGGTGCAGATATTAATGGTTTAAATGGTAATGGTGTAGTAAAAGCACCAGAGCGTTTTATTTTAGAAAAAAACACACATAAATTATTAGAAGAAGGAGATTTAATTATTGAAATGTCTGGAGGTAGTCCAACGCAGTCTACAGGTAGAATGGCTTTTATAACACAAGAAACTTTAGAGCGTTTTGAGAATCCATTAATCTGTTCTAATTTCTGTAAAGCAGTTACTTTAAAAGACGAAATCTATTTATATAATTTCGTGTACCAATGGCAAAGGTTATATGATGCTGGAGTATTATTTGGTTGGGAAGGAAAAACAAGTGGTATTAAAAACTTATTGTTTGAGAGCTTTGTTACTAATTATAACACAGTTTTTCCTAAAAAAGACATCGTAGAAAAGTTTTACCAAAAAATAAAACCAATACACGCTAAAAAACAAAAGAACCTAAGAGAAAACCAAAAATTAGCAGATTTAAGAGATTGGTTATTACCAATGCTAATGAATGGTCAAGTAACGGTTAAAGAAGCGAAAGAACTTATTAATCAAGCAGCAGAACCACAAGAGAATTATGGCTAAAAAGAAGAAAGACATAAAAATTATGGTAGGTTCTACTGTTTATGGTTTTGAAGACCAACTATCCCAAATAGTAGCGCAATTACAACAATTAGATTATACTGTTTTAAATTCTCATAATGGTAGTATAAAAGTAAATCCTAAATTATCTAATTTAGAAAATTGTCTTAAAGCTGTAGAAGAATGTGATTTGTTTTTAGGGATTATACGACCTTATTATGGTACAGGAAATATTGGAGATAAAAACATAACCTTTGAAGAAATTAAAAAAGCGATTGAACTAAAGAAGCCATATTGGTTTTTAGTTCACAGAGATGTTACGTTTGGTCGTTTATTACGTGGTAAATTACGTCTTAAAAAAGGAGATGCAATTATTGCAAAAGATGATGATAAATACAACGATCTTTCTATAATTGTAGATAAGAATAAATTTTTTGATGAACGGACTATTGAAATATATGAGTACGTTATAGAAAATCATATTCCAGTAACATTACGAAATGGTAATTGGGCACAAGAGTTTTATCGTTTAGATGAAATGCTAACTTATATTATTACTCAGTTTTCAGATAAAAGTTTTGTTGAAGGTATAATTAATGAAATACAAGAGGCGGATGGAGAATAGTTTTATTATAAATAACTTATTACAGAAAGAAGAGAGTGTACGTTTAGAGTTTAAAACGAATGCGCATATAACTACTATTGCCAAAACTATAACCGCTTTTATTAATACAGAAGGTGGTGATTTATTAATTGGTGTTGCTGATAATAAACAAATAATTGGTGTAAATAATGCTCAAAGGTTAAGAAATAGAATACAACATCAATTAATTGATACTATTAGACCTAATGCACCGATTTCATCGCAAGTAATAAGATATAAAGGTAAAGACCTTGTGTTAATAAGTGTTTGGGAAGGAGCAAATAAACCATATCAATACAAAGGTCAGATTTTTACTCGTGAAAATGACAGAACTAAACTATCAAGTCAAGATATACTAAAAGAACTAATTAGTGAGCGTAAAGCAGCAGATTTTCATTGGGAAAGACGTTCGGTTTTAGGTGCTTCTCTTTCAGATTTAGATAAAGATGAAATAAACAAAACTATTGAATATTATAAAGATTTTAAATCTGATGTTTATTTTGAAGATGAAGAAGATTTTCTAATTCAAATGGGATTAATGCAAAACGGTCATTATACGAACGCTTGTATTGTGCTGTTTGCAAAATCACCTATGCTATTTATTCCGCAGTCTAAAATAAGAATTACAGTATATCCATCAGATAGTACAGGAGATAGATTTTTAAACGACCGTATTTTTGATGATAATTTATTTAATAACATAACTGGTGTATTAAGTTTTTTAGATGCAACTTTTGGTAAAAGTATTAGTGTTGATGGTATTCATAGAAAAGAAAAATTAAACTATCCTTTATTAGCTTTAAGAGAAGGTTTACTAAATGCAATGGTGCATAGAGATTATAATTCTGTTAATGGTTTTTTACAAATCTCAATTTTTTCTGATAGAACAGAAATTGCTAATTATGGTGGTTTGCCAGAAGGTATTACATTAAGAGATTTAAGAAGAGAACATAATTCTATACTACGTAATCCAGATATTGCTAAAATATGTTTTATAAGAAGGTATATTGAAATGCTTGGAAGTGGTACTTTAAGAATGATTAATGATTGTAAAAATAATAAGTTTAAAACACCTTCTTGGAAACAAAATAATAATATTACTACAGTTGTTTTTCCGGAACTTAAAGTAACTCTTAAAAATAGTGAGGGTATAAGTGAGGGTATAGGTGAGGGTATAAAAAGTAGACTAAAAGAAGTTTTTAAAGATGAAAGTGAGGGTATAAAAAATGAGCTTATTACTATTTATGAACTTATTGATTCTACTTCTGGTTTAAAAACCAAAGATATTGCTGCTGTTATAGATAAAGGGTTATCTACTACAGAGCGTTATCTTAAAAAATTGAAAGATGGAAGTTTTGTTGAATATGTAGGTTCTCTAAAAACAGGTAGTTATACAATTAAGAATAATTAAGATGATCTTATATAACTTAAAATCAAAAGAATTAATTAGTGTTTTAAAAGAAAAGCCATTTAAATTAGAAAGAGAGATACAATCACTTTTTGAAAATAATTTAAATGAGTTAATGGATTTACAATTAGTAAAATCTGAGTTCTCTATTAAAAACAAACGTATAGATACTTTAGCTTACGATACGCAGTCTAATGCATTCATTATAATTGAATATAAGAGAAGTAAAAATATAAGTGTAGTAGATCAAGGATTTACATATTTAAGTTTAATGCTTGAAAACAAAGCGGATTTTATAGTTGAGTATAACGAAACTTTAAAACAAAATTTAAAGCGTACAGATGTAGATTGGAGTCAAACAAGAGTAGTATTTGTTTCTACAAGTTTTACCGAAAATCAAAGAACAGCAACAAACTTTAAGGATATAGCTATTGAGTTGTGGGAAGTTAAACGCTATGAAAACAATTTAATTAGTGTAAACCAAATAAAGAAAAGTAAATCTGCTGAAAGTATTAAGCCAATTACATCAAGTAATACGAAGTTAGATAATATCACTAAAGAAATTAAAGTTTATTCAGAAGAAGACCACACATTAAATAAGTCTGATGGTGCTGTAGAGTTATATGAAACTTTTAGAGATTCTATTTTAAATTTCAAAGAAGACATAGAAATAATACCACGTAAGAAAAGAATTGCGTTTATAGGTAACCGAATTATTTGCGATATTTTAATTCAAAAAAGCGGTATAAAGCTATGGGTAAACTTAAAAAGTGGTGAGCTCGATGATCCTAAAAACTTAATGCGTGATGTTTCTAATATTGGTCATTGGGGAAATGGAGATTATGAGTTGGTTATTAAGGATACTGAGAACTTAGAATATATTATGAGTTTAATAAAACAGGCTATTTAAATGTAACTTATTTTTTCATTTGGTTATAATAAAAATAAGCTTAAACCTTTTTAATTGATGTAAGGATACAAATTAGTAAAATCCTATTCTTTATTAGTAGGTAAAAAATCCTCGTTTTTTATAAAAGTGACGTTGGCGTAAAACATGTAAAAACGTGTTTTAATAATTTTACAGCCATTTATATTATAAATTAAACGGTAATTAAACGGTAATTAAACGGGAAAACATTGTTTTAAGCATTGTATTACACTTTTTAAGTATTGTTGTAATACGGTTTGTTAAAAGACGTAATACAATTAAAATAGTTTAAAATTGCCATTACCTTAAGTGATTTTCAAATAGGGTATTGCTGAATTTGCAGTAATTGTACATTAAAGTGTTGATAGTAAGTAATCAATGAAAATAATAAAGCTAGTAAAAGTTTTTTTATTGTTTATAACCCTTTGGCTTATAAGGGTGTTCGTGTTGAGCCAATTATAGTTCAATTTTGGAGGCGAATTAATTAGAATAACATCTTTTATATTAAAAGTGAATAAAATAAAGACACAAAAAAACCAGAATGAAAATGTCTGGTTTTTAAGTAAAATTGTATGTTGGAATAAATTATTCTTTAATGATCTTAAATTCTTTCGTTTTATTATCATCTGTCTTTATATTTAAAAAGTACATACCATTAGAAAATGAACTTGTATTTATTTCTAAAACTTGTTTGTTTTCAAATTCATAATTCATGACTTTTTGACCTAACACGTTATGAATCTTGATATTAACCTTAGAATGATTTTCTCCAAGATTAATCGTTAAAATATCTTTAACAGGATTAGGGTATATTTTAATATGATTGTTTAATTCATTATCAATTATTCCTAAAGTATCATCTGTAATTGTAATAGGAATACATTCAAGATTATTATTTTCATTGCTTTCTACAATAATATCTTCAGCATCCGCAACAAAAAGGATATAATAATTTCCAATACTTATATCACTAGGTATTGTTACATTTTCATACTCAAACTCAGAAGGGTCATCACTACCAATACCTGATGGGTCATCTTCAAGATAATAATCGTTGCTATCTAAAATGCAATCTGTTGATAGGTAGTAATATACTCTAGGACTACTAATTTCTGTATCTGTTTGATATCCTGTATAGTTCTGAAAAACAGAAATATAAATTTGGTCTCCTAAATTTGCTTCAGTAACATCTACAAAAGGATAACTTAATGTAACATCTTGGTAGTTAGAATTTGCTGAAAACAAATTAAATTCAACACATGAAATATTGTTGTTTTCATTGGTCTCATAAACTCCATTTTCCACATCTACTCTAGTAATAATATAATAAGTTCCAGGATTTAAATTATTTGGTAGTTCTATGGACTCAGTAACATCATTAACTGGTAAGTCAGACCCTAGACTAATACCATCATCACTTACTAATATATCATCGTTACTCAAAACGCAATCAGTAGATAAGAAATAGAAAACCTCTATACTTGGTAAATCTGCATTAAGTTGAATTCCAGAATAATTCATATTAGCAAAAACCTCAACTTCACTGCCTATCATCACATTATAAGGATTACATGTTTCATCTGTAATAAAAATATCTCCTTCTGGTGTACTTGTGCCATTTATTGTTATTTCAACACACGCAACATTATTATTTTCTAAAGAACCTTCATTAATTAGATTTTCACTATCTGCTACAAAAAGAATGTAATACGTGCCAGAAGGTGTTGCTGGTGGAATAGTTAGAATATTATCTTCATCAATATTTGGATTATTTATGCCTAGGTTAGAAGTGTCATCATCTAAAAACACATCCTCTGCATAGCTAAAATTACAATCCGTTGAGAGGAAATACCCTAAAGTTAATGTAGGTAAATCACTTGAGGTTTGATTACCCAGATAAATATGGTTTGCAGCTACATTAATAGTACCTCCTGCATTAACATTTGTTTGCGTTACAGATTCATTTAAGATAGTTACATCATCTGTATTAGAACTAGCAAGTGCAATAGTCACTCTGTCATCATCATAATTATTGTTTTCATTTGGTTCATTAATTTGATTATCACTATCAGCAAAAACAATTAAATCATAAGTTCCAGCAGAAGGAATATAAGTTGGCAAATCGAATTCTTCAAATACGGTTTCGTCTTCATCAACATCCAATCCATTAAAAGTAAATGTTCCCATGAGTTCATTAGTGTCTGGATCACCATCATCATCAATATCAAGAAACACTAATACTTCAAAATCATTAACATCTTCTGTACCTTCGTTCTCAATAAGAATTTCTAGTTCGACTTCTTGACCTGGAACAAGGTCTATATCTGGAACAGCTCTTACCCTTCTCACATCTAAATCAGGTCCGTTTTGCACTACATCACCTATTTGTATTGGATAGAAATCTAGATTGTTATTTTCATTACTTTCATTAATTATATCTACTGGGTCTGGGTCTGTTACAAGATAGTATTGACCATCAACTACATTAGGTATTGATATTTCAGTTGAAAGAGAAATGGTTTCATTTGGAGCAATTGTTTGTGGAATTAGTTCACTTCCCATATTATCATCTGAACCATTCAAGATAGTATCCGTAGATAAATATATATTAGGAGTTAACCAAAATTGAGTAGCTTCATCTCCATTATTAGTAACAGTATAATCAATAGTAATAGTATCCCCAACATCTGGATTATTATTACTTGTACCTGTTATATTACTTACTAAATCTATACCATTAGTATTGGTTTCTTGATGTGTTACACAAATTTTAAAAGTGTCAGTACTTGGAGGAGAACCTTGGTAGTTCCATTCAAAAACTCTTATGTAATACGTTTGTCCTATAGTTAAACCATTCCATGTTTCACTTACAGAAGACGGAGCTCCAATTGGGTCGTAACAACCAATATAGTTGCTAGAACCAGATGAACATGATGTTCGTAATTCAATCACTGCATCAAAATTACTAGCGTAATTTCCAACTGTAACAGTATGACTTGTAGCTATTGCTGTAAATTTATAATACACATCATAATCGTCAGGAGATTCACATTCACAACCTAAACAGCTATTTGCTCCAACTGAAGGTGTAGCATCTTCTACAGTTCCATTTGTATAATTACAACTAGTGTTACTTGTTAAAGTTGTAGCATTATTACAATCGTCATTTGGTGGTGGATTACCACCAGTAGTGCCATCAACTGTTATGGTTACTTGGTCTGTGTCTGTACAACCGTTTTCTGTAACCGTTAATGTGTATATTGTTGTTTGCGATGGCGTTGCAGTTGGCGTACAACTATTTGGATTACTTAATCCTGTTGATGGCGACCATGAACAGCTTGTGCCTCCTGAGCCTTGTAATGTTGTTGATTCTCCGTTTTGAATGGTTACGTTAGAACCTGCATTTGCGGTAACACTACACCTAGATGAATTGAGTTTATGAGAACGGTCTTCAATTAAAGTATTGTTAGAACTAGCTTGACGTCCAGAACTATTTGGTATAGGATGTTCGCTTAATATTTCAATTTGATTAGTACCCAAAATGCTATTCCCATTAATATCTTCACCTTGGAATACCAAATCTGTTTCATTTATTGTGCCTGTATAAAACATAGACAGACCCCAACTTTTTCCATCTGGTGAGCCCACCATATTTGTAAAACCAGTGGATGGGTCGTCTACTTTGACTCTAACAAATAACATTGGTTCACTTGCTGTAACTACTAAATCAAATTGGTCACCTGGATTAATTTGATATTGAGCTTCAACACCTGTTAACTCTAGCCCATTACTTTGAGAATTTAATTCCCAACCTTTGTTATAAACTTCCTGTGCACTAAAAGTAACTTCAACATTCTTGATATGTGGATTAAAATTATCAATGATTATAGGAGCCTCTTCTGAAAAATGCTCTTGGTCTTGTACATCTGTTAAGACTGCTCTTAAATGATAATTTCCGTCAGGATATCTTGCTAAGTTGCTTAATTGAGCATCTTGTCCGCCGTTTGTTACTCTTGGAATGAACTGTGTGAAATAGTAATCATCGTAGCTACCTGAACCGTATGCTTTTGGTTCAACTCCTGTATTAGTCCAATTACCAAGATATTGACTTCCACTACCACCTACATTACTAGGTATTGGTGTGCTACCGTTACCACCATACGATATTTCTGCCCAATTATTAACACCCTGTATTATTGAATAGTTACCATCACTGGGTTTTAATTCCAATTCAATTAGTTCTGGGTCAAAAACACAATATAGATATCTCTGCTGACTTGAGCTATTTAATATAGTGCCAGGATTTGCAAATGTAACTTTTGCTTTAATAGGGTAGTTATTGTTACCTCTGACATTAGAAAAAGTAGAACCGTTTTGGCTCTCTAAACTTATGCTGTAACCTCCGTTAAAAAAAGGATTGTTTTGATAATTAAATTCGGCTAATACATTATCAGAATTTACATCACTCCATAGACTTCCGTTAGTAGGTGTAAAGCTTTGAGTTTTTTGAATATGTAAATGTGTATGATAACTAACTTCTTGACCGTTACTGTTTATGTAAGAACCTGAATTACCAATAGGAGCTATAATATCATTGGGTATTACTGAATTAGTGGTTGTATAAGGATTACCCAAAAAGTTAAAATTATCCCCACCAATTTCAGCAAAAGCTTTTCCATATGGTGTGATAATTGCATACTTTGGATTTGTCGAACTATTATAGTTGACAAAATAGAAGCCATTTACACTAAATGTTGAGTCATTTATATTATTAGGACAATCACCTGAATTACCAGAGAAAATATGTCTGTAACCAATACCATTTGAAAAAAGTATACTTTTTAAACCAGTTGAACCACACTCAATTTTTTCAACAGTGCTGGTGAAATCTACTACAAATGGAATTCCGTAGCTATTGTCATTTACATCAAGCCCACCATGGAAATTATGATTACTTGCTCTTGGGCCATAGTCAGATGTGATATCTTGAAATTGAAAATACTTGTACTCTGAATCTGAATAATAACGTTGACTTATTTCATTTGCTGATTGCCCTAAAACAAAAAGTTGTAAGAAAAAAAAGCCTAATGTTGTTAGATTTTTCATTTGTTAATTTTTTTTGTAGATATAACATTTTGGCTGTCATTATCTAGTATATTTATTATTCCATTATTTATCTTTATTGTGGATTTATTTAATTCAGCTTTTTCAGTCCAAATTATTTTCTTTTGTTTTAAATCAATTAGTTTAATATTTTCTAGATGCTTATTATCAATGGCTAATAATAAATAATCTTTAGTTGGAAAAATTCCATATACATTTTCAGAATATTTGAAACTTTCCAAACCTTTAATATTATCTAGTGAATTTATTTTTGTTCTTAAATCTAACAGAGCAGGTTTATATTCATTGTAATCATCATTTAAATCAGCTTTCGTAAGCTGAATTCCATATAAATACTTTAAGTCATCGGAAATTGATTTTGCAATGAACCTAGTTTTATTTAACTCGATAGCAGAGACTTCAAGCCCATTAAGATTTAAAATTTTTATTGTTGTTAAAAAATCAAAATCATCAACCTTTTTTTCAGTTGCATAGTAGCTTACGAGAATATAACTGGGTTTATAATCAAGTTTGTTGGGAGTATTAATATTTGTAAGACTTTTTAAAACATTATATTTATAATTGCTTTCATAAGGATTATTCTCTTTCAAATTATAGACACTAATGAGTTCATCATTTTCATAGAACATTATCTCATTTTTTTGAAAATCATATTCCTGTTTATTTGTGATTTTATGGTCTTCAATTGATGATTCATTGATTTCTGAATTAATATCATTATTTTCAATAATCATCTCTTTTATATTATCGGTTTTCTTTTGATTATAAATATATTCTTGCACCCTAAAATACCCGCCAACAAAAATTAGCAATAGAACTCCAACAATTAAAAAATATTTTTTCTTCATAATTTTATACAACTTAAAATTAGATAATTAACAACTAAATATAGCCTGATACATATATCCATTGATTAAACCTTTGGGTATTTGATTTTTTCTTGATAATTCTATCAACTCCTTTAAAAGGATTAAATCCTCTTTAAGATCATAATCTTCATTGGTGGTATCTATTAATTCTAATATTAGATGGATTCTTTTAAGTTCTATTTCTTCAACTAATAAATCAGTTTTTATTTTTTTAGTCTTTTCATTTTGGCCAAAAGAAAAACAAGAATAGAAAAATAGAAAAAGCAGTAAAAGTCTCATAAGCAATTAATTAATTCCTAAATATAAATGTTAAAATTTTAACAATCAAGACTTGTAGGTGAAAAATTCTAATTTAGTATTCTTATGTAATTTGAAATAATCTTCATATTAAATGATGTCATTTTCAATTTACAAGTTTCATAAAAGTAAATGCCAATACTTTTATTTTTATAATTATCGATTTTTAAAAACGCTAATTATAAACTATATGTGGAGAAAATTCATGTAATACAATTTATTTCATTTTGTATTACAAATTATTATATATTTGACTTTTATTATTAATCAGAGTACACGATTCCGTACACGATTTTAATAGTGAGACAGCTAATAGGAGTAAAATTCGGTGTTATATCAAACTCATAACCCGAAGGTCACTGGTTCGAGTCCAGTTCCCGCTACTAAGAAAGCCAGATACGAAAGTGTCTGGCTTTTATGTTTTAGATACGGCATCACGCTATTTTACTAGCGTATGGTATATAAGGATCAATTCCGTGGTATTTCGCTTAAAGATTCGTGTTTTGTTGCATGGGCAAGTGAAATCATGTTGGTTTTTTATCTAAAAAAGGCATGTAGGGAGCTTATCTAATAGCTATATTATTTTTTAAATACAAAGTAATACGCGGATACATCGCTGCATTCAAGGTTCTAACGCAACAAACGTTGCTTTTTTTTAGTTTATACTAAGCTACATTTTTTAGTTCAAAATCCATAATTTCTTGAGGAGTTTTATAACCTATTATTTTCCGAGGTCTATTGTTAAGTTTTTCTTGAATACTCATTAGTGATTTTTCATCAATTTGATTGAAGTCAGTTCCTTTAGGAAGGTATCTTCTAATAAGTCCATTTGTATTTTCATTAGTTCCTCTTTCCCAGGAAGAATATGGATGGGCAAAGTAAATTTTCATGCCAGTATTTTGTGTTATTTTTTCGTGTTTTGCCATTTCAATTCCGTTATCGTATGTCATTGTTTTCTTAAATAATTGATTTAATAGGTTTAGTTTTTTCGAAAATATTTTTGCTACTTCATCTGATTTTCTGCTATTAAGTTTTATTATAATAGTGTATCTAGACTTTCTTTCAACAATGGTTTCAATAGCACTCTTTTGATTCTTACCAATCATTAAATCTCCTTCCCAATGACCAATTTCTTCTCTTAGTTCAATGTGTTTGGGCCTTAGATCTATACTGACTTGGTTGATTATTTTACTTCCTGTTCGGCGTCTTTTTTTAGGGGTTCTTCGTCTAGTTTTTTTGCGTACAAGAAGCTTAATTAGTTTTTTGTTTAAACTAGCTTGAGGACGTGTATAAATGTGTCTGTAAATAGCTTCATGTGAAATTGTCATTATGGGATCATTAGGATAATCTTGTTTGATTTTACCAGCTATTTGCTCAGGAGTCCAATTTGATAAAAGACCTTTATATACAAAGAATCTTAAAAGAGAGTAGGTGCTTATTTTGTCAAGATTTCTTTTGTTTAAGTAGTCCTCTTTAGCACACCAATGTGCCAAATGAGCTTCGTATTTATCGTACTTATTTTGTACCCACTTATTGACTTCTCGAGAGATTGTAGATCGCGATCGATTTAGTCTTTTAGCTATGTAAGCTTTAGTGTTGTTTTCGTTTAAAAGAGTCTCTATTTGAATTCTCTCCTTTAAGGTAAGTCGTTTATGTTTTTTTACTTCCATTGTAACAAATCTATAAATTTAGATTTGTTGCGTTAAGTTATTGAATTCGGAATCTTACAGGCTTATGCAACATAACTGGTTCATGTATAGCCGTTCTATTTTATAAAATAATAAACAGCTACTTTAGGAAATATATATAGCTAAATTTGAAAAATAAAGCAATGCTGTATATGGAAAAATAAGTCTTAAATTTCATTCTTCTTATAGTCCCATAATAGGATTTTTTCTGTAGGCTAAATCGCTCAATTATTAGCCGTTTAGCATGCAAAAAACGTCTTTTATCGTTATAATTGGATTTTTTTTTACTTTTTTTAAGTTTTTTTTTTACTAAAAATAGTTGCTGTTTTTTTTTTTCTTCCAGATGCTCTAAAAGTCAGTGATAGCTTTAACTTAGATGCTTTTTTACAATGTGCTTTGTTTCGTTTTTAGATACAAATTACAGATGGAAATCTCCTATTATATGAGGTTAAATAAAAATTTAGGGTTGTGCATTTTGATTATTTGCCTAGATTTGTTGCATAATTTTAATTATTAAAGATTTACAAATATGAAGCTTAAACTTGTTTTTTTTAGTGTTATTTTTTTATTAATTACTGGAGTAGGAACAGCTCAAAATAGAACTGGAGCTCCAAAGAGTATTATTAATAAAGATGTTGCGATCTCTAAATATCATGATCTTAAAGAGTTAGAGGATATGCAAAAAGGGAAATTATTAGAGTTATATACCGAACGAATGGAAATCATTATTAAACTATTGCCATCCATCGCTTTCGGGATTAAACCAGGTATTACAATGTCTAGTTTTGGTATTCCAGATTCTAAAGAAAATAGAAGTGCATTGGAGGATCATCATGAGGCTACTGCAAGTTTTTTCGCAAATACTATTGCCTTTCAGAGTAGAATTTTGCCATATTCCGATAAAGCTAATTTAATAGCAGCTATTTTGTTTTATGAACAAGTTTTGAAGTCCCTGCATATTTACGGACAGGAAAATAAGTTCTAAATGGATTACAAAAAAGGAGGAATTACTTGAAAATAATTAGAGACGTAAGAAAAAGAGTGCAATGTGATTTTATTTTTTTACCATTACTTTCTCGATTTAGTTTATAAATATTCTTTGAAAGCCCGACTAACAGTCGTTTTATTATGTAAAAAGCTGTTAATTGGGCTTTTCTATTTTTTCTATTTTCATTTTGCTTCTTGCATTTAATCGATAATATTTGCATTACGTGGAATTTCTTTCTAGATTTACCATCTTAATTAACCTACTTTGAATTATTAAATATTTTTCGTTATGAAACATTTACCCAAAATCGTATCAATATTTCTTTTGTTTATTGGTAGTGCCCTTGCACAGCAAGAAAAAGGAATCATAGGCAATAACAATTGGTTAAGTTCTTGGACAGAATTTAGACCTGACCTTGTGGAATATAATGAGGCTAACGAAATTCTTACAGGAATTATTTCAACAGATACAAAATTACTAAAGCGAAATACCTATATGTTATTAGGTGATGTTTTTGTTACAGATGGTGCTGTGTTAACTATTGAGCCAGGTACTGTTATTATTGGTGATTTTAAAACCAAAGGATCTTTAACTATTACTAAAGGAGCTACCATAATCGCTAACGGTCTAGAAACAGATCCTATTATTTTTACCTCCAATAGAAGTGTGAAAAAAGCTGGAGATTGGGGAGGGATAATTATTCTTGGAGATGCACCAATTAATACATACGGCAATGGCGCTTTAACGGGCTACAATTTTGCGACAGATGCTTCTATAGATATTAGCTATGGAGGAGAAAATATAGAAAGTAATGCTGGAATTTTACGATATGTAAGAATAGAATATGCAGGTAAAAGAACAAGAGACGGTGATAATTTTAATGCATTGCTATTAGCCGGTGTGGGTACCGAAACAACTATTGATAATGTGATGGTAAGCTATTCTGCAGGTAATTCGTTTGATGTATATGGAGGAGAACTATACTTAGAAAAATTGGTTTCCTATAAATCCAATCGTATCGACTATAACCTTAATTATGGAACGCAGTGTAATTTATTCAATTCGTTAGCAGTTCGATCTTCTTATGTTTCTAGTTCTAAAGGGTCCAGATGTCTCAATATTGCATCCTACGACAAAGGAGAGGATGTTAGTTTTGTTAAACAGGAAACTGCAGTAACGGCATTAAATTTAACATTGGTGAATGTAAGTGATGATTTAGATTACGAAATTAAATTAAACCTTGTAAAGGAAGCTGTTTTTATAGGTAATGATGCATCTCTTAGTATGAAAGAGAGCGTAATATCTGGTTTTAGTCCTGCCGTTTTAATCGATAATAGCGTTCGTGTTAATAACGAAAATTTAAAGAAAATAATTTTTCAGAAAATGTATTTCAATAATTGTAACGGAAATATTTTTAAAGAGTACAATAATAACAATGAAGATTTAGAAAACTGGTATGGTAACAGTAGCTTTTTTAATGTGTATTCTAAAGGTCTTGATTCGGAAACATTTATTGATATTAAAAATGAAAATAGACTAGACTTTAGACTTCGTATTAATAAAATTCTTGCATCTAATATTGATTAGAATTCAACAATATAATATGGCCGTCTTAAATGCGGAAGCATGACGTTTAAATAAGCTTATACTTTTGGTATTTGTCTTTAATAAGTAAGTGTATGATGAAAATTACTTTTATACGTAAATTATTTTTAGGATTATGCATTAGTGTTTTTTTAGTTTCTCAAAAAATAAATGCACAAATTGTAATTGGGACTCCAAATTTAGGATTCAGCCAAGCATGTGCAAATGCGTCTTTTAATTCCTATAATGTCAATTTTGTCTTTTCACATAGTGCTCCATTAGATGCATCCAATCAATTCAACATATTATTGTCCGATGCTAACGGTGATTTTACTAACGAAACCGTTATTATTCCAACGAATGCAGGGACAATAACTTCTTCTCCTGCAGTTTTAAATTTTTTATTACCAACCAATCTCGCTGGTGAAGGATATAAAATAAAAATAAGAAGTACGGCTCCCGTTGCAACTAGCTCTAGATCTGTTGCATTTGCCGCATATTATAAAATTCAAGACGAACCATTTACCATTAATAATTTAATAGATACTGCGATTTTTTGTGTTGGCGGAAGCTATTTGTTAACCATTGATAATCCAGGAACAGGAACTAACGATTCGCCACTAAATTATCCTTCTTTATCCTTTAAATGGTATAAAGAAACTAGTATGACAACATCTGTTTTTGTTGCCGATGGCCCTAGTTTATCTGTAAATAGTCCTGGAACTTATTTTGTAGAAACCAATTATGGTTCTTGTACTTCTAGTTCCTATTCGAATAGAGTACAGGTTTCCGAAGCAACTTCAAGCATAAATGCTACAATTATCTCCAGCTTAGGTAATCCGTATTGCCCAAGTATTACACCAACCATTTTAAGTACAACAAATGGGGAAACGTATCAATGGTACCAGGATGGAAACCTTATTTCTGGAGCCACCAACCAAATATATGCAACTACAGAATCCGGATTATTTGAAGTTCGTGTAGATTTAGGTGGTTGTGTCGCAATGGGTAGTATCGATTTAATAAGCGAACAGTTTTCAAGTAGTATCAATGTTTTTGAGGAAAACACTATAGAATCAGACGAAACTTTAGAAGTTATTATCACTTCATCTGCAACAAATCCAGAATACCAATGGTTTTTTAATGATGTGCTTATTACAGACGCTTTAGCAGATACTTATGAAGCTAGCCAAGAAGGAAATTATAAAGTAATCATTACCGAAACTACAGGTTGTCAAGCTTCAAAAGAATACCATTTTACTGTAATTCAAGCAGAAGACCCATTTCCAGATGTTGCCAAAATTCCAAATTTAGTTAGTCCTAATGGGGATGGAGCAAACGATACTTGGGTAATTCCAAATGCATATGTAAGTGGTACAAATACCGAAATAGTTATCATGGATTCCTACGGAAAAATAGTTTTTAAAACCAAGGACTATCAAAATAATTGGCCAGAAAGTGAATTGCCTTTTAATGCCGTAAATGCCGTGTATTATTATGTGATTATGACAGAAGATAAAAACACGAAAAACGGATCTATAACAATAGTTAAATAGTATGAAGAAAACATTACTCGTAATAGCTTTATTTTTTGGTATCACTCAGTGCTTCTTTGGACAAGAAGAAGATGGGGTGATTTCGCTAGCTATACCTGTAAGAAATTCATTGAAATTTAATAGATTTAATATTAACCCAACTTTTAGTTTTGTAAGAGAGCAAAACAAATATATAAGTATCAATAATAAAAGAGAGTGGGTGCAATTTGAAGATGCTCCGCAAACCTATTTATTAAGTTATTCTGGTAGATTTAGAGAGAATATAGGGGTTGGTATTGGCTTCTTTCAACAAAATTACGGCGTTTTAACTTCCTATGGCGGAATTTTAAACCTAGCCTACAATGCCATGCTACAACCAGATAGTAATTTAACTTTCGGATTGAATATTGGCTTTTATCAAAGTGGTATCAATGAAGGTAAAGTGGTTACCAATGTGGCAGATCCTTCTTTAGAAAATATACCATCCAATTCTATTTTAAGTGTTAGTCCTGGAATTAATTACGGAACGGTATTTTTTGATTTCGGACTTTCCGTAAATAATCTAGTACAGTACAATTTTAAAACATCACAACTTCTTAAAGAAGATCCGCAACAAGTTATTCAGGCACATATTATGTATACCGGATATATGAGTAGTTATGGTTTTCTAGATGAAAGTAAATTTTCTGGTATTATAAAATCGGAATTTAAAAAAGACAAAACAGTGCTTTCCGGATTAGCAATGCTTACAGTACCTAAAGGGATTTGGGGACAAGTTGGTTATAATACACAATATGGTATTTCAGGCGGTATCGGACTTAATATCACTTCACAAATAGCTATTGAATATAACTATGAGAAAGCTATTGGCGATCTTTCTGCTTTTGGTTCTTCACATGATATTACGTTGGCATATAAATTTAAAAACACAAATAATTTTTATTATAGTGGAGATGATGAAGAGGAAACGATGCTTTTCAAAAAGAAGAAAAGAAGAGTGGTTTCTTCAAAACCAAAAGTAGATTTAGAAGCTAGAGCGATAATTGCTAAAGAAAAAGCAGATGCTAGAGCCTTAGCGCAAGCCAAAATTAAGGAAAAAGCAGATGCAAGAGCAGCAGCAAAAGCAGCAGCGACGGAAAACAGAAGATTAACAGAAGAAACAACAATACCAACGGTCGAAGAAGTAGAAGAAGAAAGCGTAATAGCAGATACTGAACTTCAAGCAAAAGCACAAGCCGATGAAGAAGCAAGACTAGCAGCAGAAGCAGCAGCAAAATCTCAAGCAGACGAAGAAGCAAGACTAGCAGCAGAAGCAGCAACAAAAGCACAAGCAGAGGAAGACGCAAGACTAGCAGCAGAAGCAGCAGCAAAATCTCAAGCAGACGAAGAAGCAAGACTAGCAGCAGAAGCAGCAACAAAAGCACAAGCAGCGGAAAACGCAAGATTAGCAGCAGAAGCAGCAACACAAGCACAAGCCGATGAAGAAGCAAGACTAGCGGCAGAAGCAGCAACAAAAGCACAAGTAGAGGAAGAAGCAAGGTTAGCAGCAGAAGCAGCAACAAAAGCCCAAGCAGAGGAAGACGCAAGATTAGCGGCAGAAGCAGCAACGCAAGCACAAGCAGAGGAAGACGCAAGATTAGCGGCAGAAGCAACAGCCCAAGCACAAGCGGATGAAGACGCAAGACTAGCGGCAGAAGCAGCAGCGCAAGCACAAGCAGATGAAGACGCAAGATTAGCGGCAGAAGCAACAGCCCAAGCACAAGCGGATGAAGATGCAAGGTTAGCAGCGGAAGCAGCAGCACAAACACAAGCAGATGAAGACGCTAGGTTAGCGGCAGAAGCAGCAGCACAAACACAAGCCGATGAAGACGCAAGGTTAGCAGCAGAAGCAGATAAAGCTTTAGAGAAAGAAGCATCTTTATCAGAAATAACACAGAAAGATGTGATAGCAAAAGAGATGTTTGCAATTACAGAATCGGCAAAAATATCTAAAGAAAAGCAGGATGCATTGTTAGCGAAATTAAATGAAGCAGTTGCAAGTAAAGATAAAGACCTTAAAGACTTAAAAGAAGAAAATGATTTGAGTGAAAAAGGAATTTATTCAGAACCTAAACCATTTAAAAGTATTGCTGCAGAAAATCGAATGCTAGAATCCTTAAAAACAGAAGTAGATCAAGTTATTCAAGAGCGTGGTGAAGAAATAGTAGCATTAGAAAACCTGTATAATAATAGGCTTAAAGATGTTTCCAATAAAAAGGATGAAACGAATCAATATTATTTAAATGCAATTCAAACTTTAAAGGAAGAGCAATTACAATCTAAAAGAGCGAAAGAACAATTAGTATCTACTTTAGAAAGTATTAAGATTGCTACCGATTTTGAACGTAAACGAAGAATTAAACGTGCCGTTTATGATAATGAGAAAGATCGTTATTTAAAGGATAAAGCAACTTTAGAAAGCATTATAGAAAATACACCTTTAAGTAATGAACCTATTACGGAAGAAGATTTTGATTTTGGAGAAGCACAAAGTGCAACGGTACAAATCTTAAAAGGTATGCAAAATATAGAAGAAGGATATTATATAATAATAGCAGTACATAGTGACAAAGAAAAAAGAGATGACTTTATAGAAAAAGTAGTCTCTACAGGACAATCTAATATTAATTTCTTCTTTGATGTAAATACCAATAAATACTTTATTTATTATGAGAAATTTGATTACGTAGAGGAAGCTATGCGAGCTTTAGAAGCTAAAGGTAGCAAACCTTATAATGGCAAAATGTCTGTTATTAAAATAGAAAATTGATGAAAATTTGAAGTAAAAAATAATATTTAATCCATCCCCCAAATGGCTTAAATGTATGAAAAATATAGCATGAAAAAACCTACTTTTTTTAAGATTGGAATAGTAATTATATTACTAACAACTAGCCTGCAGTCTATCGCTCAGAATTATGTCCCATTTACACCTAGATTTAACCAAGACCTAAAAGGAGATATTCGGTTGATTGGGAATAATATATTAGGCCCAGACAATAATGCTTTCAATAATGATAATGTGTATAATCACAATGTGGATATGCAGTATATTGATATTGATGGAGATCCTTCAACATTCAATTCTACAAGTGCAGATTTAGAAATTCCGAATCCTGGTTGCTATAGAATTATACATGCAGGTTTGTATTGGGGAGCAGTTACAAATGGAACAGATCCAATTACAAATGTCAAATTTAAAGGTCCCGAAGGAGGTTATAATGATGTTGTTGGAACGCCAATTTATAGTGCCGGAGGAGTCGCAACGGGTGATAGTTATCCGTATTCTTGTTATGCAGATGTAACAAGTATAGTTAATGGTTTTACAAATAATCTAGGTACCTATACAATAGGTAATGTTTCTACAGCACAGGGAGAAACATCCGATTTCACACCTTATAACGGAACTGGATATTCTGCAGGTTGGTCTTTATTTATCGTTTTTGAAGATCCAACTTTACCAGGAAAATCGATTACTAGTTTTGATGGTTTTAGTGCCATCAGTTTTGCCGATAACCCTAATTTAGATATTCCTGTTTCTGGTTTTAGAACCGTACCAGCACCTATACCTGTAAGAGCAAACTTTGCATTTGCAGCTTTAGAAGGAGATAAACCAATTCAAGGAGATAGGTTAAGAATTAATGGCGTAAACATGTCTACGGTAGATCGTCTTGCCAATAACTTTTTTGATAGTTCTGTAACGCAACTTAACGCAACTCCTGTAATGAATAGAAATCCTAACAGTACAAACACTTTAGGTTTTGATACAGGAATTATGGCGGTTCCCAATCCTGGGAATTCTGTTATCACAAATGATTCTAATAATGCAACTATTAGTTTGGCAACACAAGGAGATACTTACTTTGTGTATCTTTCTGCTATAGCTGTAGAGATTATAGAACCTAATATTGTTCTTACTAAAATTGTACTCGATGAATTTGGAGCCGATATTGGTGGACAAATGGTTGCTTTAGGACAGCCTTTAACCTATGTTATTGGTTTTCAGAATACAGGAAATGATGATGCTGGAAATTTAATTATTAAAGATATACTTCCTATTAATACCATTTTTGATTATCCAACTGGTTTAGAATTACCTCCAGGTGTTTCCATTGTCAGTTATGATCCTATTTCGCGAGAAATTATCTTTAGTGTAGCTAATTCCTATGTTGAACAAGGGTATCCTGTTTCCGAAATTCGAATAAATGTAAATGTTGTTGAAAACTGTAATGAAATTGATGATGCTTGTTCTAATATTATTAATAATCAGGCTTTTGCAACCTATACAGGTATTACTAATTCTAATTATGAAATTACAGATGATCCTAGTGTAAATAGTAATACAGGATGTTTATTAACGCCGCAAGCTACTAATTTTCTTGCCGATTTAAACGATTGTATATTTACACAAAATGAAGTGCTTTGTGGAGAAACGGTACAGTTAACTGCAGCTGATGGTTATGATACCTATTCTTGGTCTACAAGTCCTACAGGTACGCCTGTAATAGGTACAACGCAAACAATTACAGTGACCAATGTTGGTACGTATTATGTGCATAATGCCGCAGTAGCTCCTTGTCAATCTATAGATCAAATATTTACAGTTACGCCGTATGGTGCTTCTATTACAAATCCTGTAATTCCGTATGCGGATGAAGTTGTTACTTGTCCGAATGATGGAAAATTACTGCCTAATATATTCTTATGTGGTGCTAATGATTTTGTGTTTATTGAAACAAATATTGCAGATGCATCTACGATTATTTGGGAACAATTAGACGAAGCAAGTTGTGCGCCAGTTTCTGATACCGATTGTGCCAATGAAAATACTTCTTGTACTTGGACGCAAGTTGGAACAGGGCCAGACTTTTTAGCGAATACTTCCGGACAATTTAGGTTAACTTTAAACTATGATGGTGGATGTTTTAACCGATTTTATTTTAATGTATATCAGAATATTTTAATTCCGACGGTTAATGCTCGTGATATTATTTGTACCACTCCTGGTCAAATTACAGTTGGTGGTGTTCCTTCCGGATATGAATATAGCATAGATGGAACAAATTTCCAGGCTAGTAATATTTTCTCCGTTACTGTTGCAGGTATTTATACAATCTATATTAGACAAACAGGAGTAACTACAAATCCTTGTATTTTTACCGTTCCAGATATTCAAATTAGAGAAAGAGATTTTACGGTTTCTACAAACGTGACACAACCACTTTGTCATGGCGATAAAGGAAGTATTCAATTGGTTGCAAATGATGTTAGACCACAATATTTTTTCACCATCCATAATGGCGCTACACTTGTAAATAGTGTTGGTCCGATTACGGAAAACAATTATGCATTTAATAATTTAAATCCTGGTACTTATACTGTTTTAGTAGAAACGGAAGACGGATGTACCTATACAGAAGATATTACCATTTCTGAACCTCCATTATTAACAGTTACCGCAGCTATTACTAGTCCGTTAACCTGTGCCGATGGTGAAATTACAGTATATCCGCAAGGCGGAACACCTCCTTATTTCTATTATATAAATAGTACAACAGATTTTCAAACGGTACCAGAAATAGTGGTAACCGCTGGAGGTACTTATGATATTACCGTATTAGATGCTAACAACTGTAGTGCTAGTACGACTATTGAAATAGTAGATATCCCTGCTCCAGAATATACGATTAGCCAAACAGATGTTTTATGTTATAATGATACTACTGGCGAAATTCAAATTAATGTTACCAATGCAAATGGATATACTTTAGAATATAGTATAGACAACGGAACAACTTTTACTTCCAGTTCTACTTTTACAAATCTAAATGGTGGTAATTATGAAGTCATAATTAAATACACGCTTGGAGCATCGGAATGTTTTACAACCGTAGAAACGATTATCATAAACCAACCAGATGAAGCTTTAACAGCTACGGTAGGAATCTCTGCACTTGCAGGTTGTGGCCCATCGGGAGAAGGGACGATTAGAATTACCAATCCGCAAGGAGGAACACCATTCCCTGGTCCGAATTTTTATGAATACAGTTTTGATAACCAAGCTACATGGACCACATCTAATGAAGCATTTGTAAATCCGGGAACGTACACCGTTTACATTCGTGATGCTAATGGCTGTGTTTTTGTTATGCAGGATACCATTTTAGATCAGGAACCTCCTGCGCCAACGATTGAAGTTGGTGATACTATTTTTAATTGTGATGGTTCAGGGAATGCAACGGTAACGGTAACTAATAATGGAGGAACTACTTATGCATACGATTATTACTTAGATGGTACACTTAATTCAAATACAACAGATCCTCAAACATTTGTAAATGTACCTTCAGGATCGCACACGATTAGTGTAGAGTACACTTTATTAACGGTACCAACATTTAGTAATTTACTTTATGAGACATTCGGTTATGGTGAAGACACTACTTCTCCTGGAATTAACCCAACCTACTACTGTTTTGAACAGCAGGTAGCAGCAACACAATGTGGTAACACTCCAAATATCGATGATGGAGAATATACCGTTACTTCTAATATCGAATTTCCTTTTTGGTCATGGGTAAATCCAACAGACTATACTCCTGCTACAAATCCTGTAACTCCAAACGGAAGATATATGGTTGTTAATATTGGAGCAACAATACCAGCATCTGAAGTTTTATACGAAAAGCAAATAAATGATATTATACCTAATCAACCAATACAAGTAGAATTTGCTGCAATGAATTTACTTAGAACTGGTATTGGTGAATTCGATCCTGATTTAAGAGTGGCACTAGTAGATGCTTCAGGCACAGAAATAGATTTCTATAATACTGGAAATATTCCTAAAACAGAAAATTGGATTGAATATCCTACTACTCCAATAACTTTAGATCCAGGAGCAAACACAAGTTTAAAATTCATTTTAAGATCTAATGTTCAACAAGTTACTGGTAATGATGTTGCAGTAGACGATTTGAAAGTGTTTCAACTTCCTGTTGCTTGTACTAATCTTGTAGATTTTCCTTTTGTTATTCCTTCTGGAAATGCCTTTACTGCAGATATTACAGGAACTTCCATGATAAGCTGTTCTGGTAATGCAGATGGTGAAATTACAATCGCGGTACAAAATTTTGATCCTATTTTAGGTTTTCAGTATTCCATAGATAATGGTGTAACTTGGATAACCGAAACAACATCTCCGCAAACGATTACCGGATTAACAGATACAACGTATAATATTCAAATACGTTATGAGGATGCAGCAGATACTTGTGTTTTTGACTTTACAGAAACAATTACCTCAGCAAACCCATTAACTATTAATGTTTCTAATACAGAAGTAAATTGTGTGGATGGCGCAACCATTACAGCTACTGCAACAGAAGGAACGCCTGGGTATTCTTTTCAATTGATTGATACGGTTTCTCCTTTTACAGTAACCGATTTTCAAAATGGTACTTTAACAGATGTAGCTCCAGGAACGTATACAGTAGAAGCGACAGA
The DNA here is from genome assembly GCF_016864015.1 of Lacinutrix sp. WUR7. Taxonomy (NCBI): domain Bacteria; kingdom Pseudomonadati; phylum Bacteroidota; class Flavobacteriia; order Flavobacteriales; family Flavobacteriaceae; genus Lacinutrix; species Lacinutrix sp. WUR7. Next base: position 2,046,219 of record NZ_CP045067.1, read on the forward strand.
TGCTTCCGGTTGTACAGCATCGACAACACTTACGTTAGTTGCAGCTCTAGCACCAACGGCAGTAATAAGTACCACATCTAATTTCTGTTATGATCCTATAAATGGAGCAACACTAGAAGTTACTGCTTCTGGAGGTGTAGCACCATATCAATATAATATCAATGGAGGGGCATTTCAAAATGACAATATTTTCAATAGTTTAACACCTGGAACGTACACCATAATAGTAAGAGATACTTTTGGATGTGAGGTGACTTTACCTGCGGAAACTATAGAGCCTCAATTAATATTAAGTACTATAATAACAAAAGATTTAGACTGTACAACGTCTCCGGATGCTGTAATCACAGGAACTATATCTGGTGGTACTGCGCCATTTACGTATGCAGTATCTGAAAACGGAGGAACATACACTGCATTAGGAACTACTGGTACACCATTTACTTATCCAGCGGCAACAGCAGGAACGTATCAATTTGAAGTGACAGATGCACAAGGTTGTATTGCAATATCGGAAGTCAATACTGTGGACGCTATTTCAACGCCTACAGGAACCGCTAACGGTGTAGATCCAATTTGTTTTAATGATGCAAATGGAGAAGTTCAATTGTTTGCGGCAGATGGTTCTGGAGGATATACTTTCAGTTTTAATGGAGGTGCTTTTTCAACTACTTCTTTCTATGATGCTCTAGATGCAAATACCACTACAGCTACAACTACAGAATATACCTATCAAATACAAGATAGTAATAACTGTCTATCTCCTATATATACGATTACTTTAAATAATCCGACAGCGGTTGTTGCAACTGCTACTTTATCGAATAACACTAATTGTAGTACTACCACAGATATTACGGTAACGGCTTCTGGTGGTGCTGGTAATTATAGCTATAGTTTTAATGGGAATGCAACTTATACTGCTACAAACGTATTAACAGTAACCAATACAATTACAGCGCAAACCATAACGTTTTCGGTAAGAGATGCTAATGGTTGTATTGATACGGAAACTATTGAGGTTCCACCATTCCATCCTTTATCAGGAATGACTTTTGTGGATTCTAATACCATTACTTGTAATGCTGCCACTACAGATGTGACTGTAACTGCTACAAATGGAATGGCTACATTTTTATACGAAATTACTGCTCCAGCAGCAGCAACTTCTAATACTTCTGGTGCAACAAGTGGAGTCTTTACCAATGTTAGTCCTGGAGATTATACCTTCCAAATAACAGATGGTAATGGTTGTACAACTACTGCTTCCCATACCATTGCACCAGCAATTAATATTGCAGTAGCGCAAACAAACACAGATCAAATATGTTCTGGATCGGATGATGGAACTGCTGTTTTTACAATGACAGATGTTAGTAGTCTAGGAAACTATAGCTATACATCAACGCCATCGGCAGGAACAATGACACAAACAGGTAATGAAGTTACAGTAACTAATTTACCAACAGGAACCTATACGTTTGATGTTGTAGATAATACAACAGGTTGTACTAGTTCTGCATCTATTACTATAGATCCAGTAACTCCAATTACTTTTACCGTAAACGCAAGCAATATCAGTTGTAACACGGTTACTTCAACTATTAGTTTTGCAACATTATCAGGTGGAACTGGAGGTTATAGCTATGCGTATATAACTTCTGGAAGTGCAGCTCCTGCTAGCAGTGATTATAGTACTTCAACAACAGTAGATACTAGCGTTTTAGGATTAGTAATTGATGTTTACGTTATGGATAGTAATAATTGTGTGGTTATGGATACCGTAACGATTACAAGTGATGTTTTACCTACGGTTACTGCAAGTATAGATAACCAATGTACAGGAACAGGAAATAATTTCACGATTACAGCAACGGTAACAGGTATTGCCACGTTAATGTATAGTATCGATGGAACTAATTTTCAAACAGGAAATACATTTACAGTAACTGCAGGAACATATACTGTAACCGTTAGAGATGGTAATGGTTGCGAGGTGACAGATACGGTTACTGTTAATCCGCAATTAACACTTGCTGCTGTATTAGATAAAGATATTACATGTGTTTTACCAGCAGAGGCGGAAGTAACACTAACAGCTTCAGGAGGAGATGCATCGGTTTATACGTATGCATATTCCACAGATGGTGGTGCTACATATACCAATATGGCTACTAGTGTACTAAATACAACAACACCTGGAAGCTATATTTTTATGGTTACGGATGCTAATTCTTGTACGGCAGTAACAACAACGCCTATAGAGATTACTGCAGCTGTTAATCCAGATATTACAGTAGCACAAACCGGATTCATTAATTGTAATGGAGAAGAAACAGGTGCTATTTCTATAACACCAGATATTACACTTGGTCAAGCGCCATTTGTTTTTGAAGTATATAATACAACCACAAGTACTTCTTATGGGACACAAACTTCAGGTTTACCAGCAGGAGATTATACCGTTTCTGTAACGGATGCAAGAGGATGTACAGAAGTAGAACCTATTAGTATTTTACAACCAGCTGCGATTATTGTTAATCATTCTACAGTGCCAATTACATGTACTGTAAGTGGAGTTTCGCAAGGATCGGTAATTGTGGATAGTGTTACAGGAGGAACAGGACCTTACAACTATTTTGTTACAGGAACTAATGGTTATGATGAGGTAGAACTGAATAATATAGGAGATACATCTACTACTTTCGATGTTGTGGACTTTGGATTGTATCAAATTAATGTTGTGGATACCAATGGATGTTCCGTGTTAATACAAAATGTATTAGTAGCTTCTCCTCCAGATGATTTAGATATTACTATAAACGCGACAGCAGACTGTACAACAGGTGGTCAAGCTACTGTGGCTGTTAATACAGTATTAGCTGGTTCAGGTCCTTTCTATTTTGATATTTATAATGGTACTATTCCAACAGCACCACCAGGAGGAACATGGCAACTAGAGACATCACCTGGAGCCATTACATTTTCAGGATTAACAACTGGTGTTTTATATACTTTTATCGTTTATGATTCGCTTACAGGTTGTACTTATTTTGAATCCGCAGCCGCTCCAATTCCAACGAACTCAACTTTAGCAGTAGATACGGTAAGTTCTAATAATATAACATGTACAGGAAGTGCAGATGGTAATGTTTCCTTTACGGTACATAATCCGGAAACGAGTGCTATTGATGTAGATTTTGAAATTTTTGATTCCTTATCACAAATATCAACAGGTGTTAATGGAAATGGAACAGTACCAGCAAATGGATCACTTCCTATAACTAATTTAGGACCTTTACCTTTTGGAAACTATTATGTTTTAATTACAGAAACCTCTGGTACAAATGCTGGTTGTAGTATTGTAACTGCTTCCCCATTTAATATTACAGAATCTGCTATTGATTTTAATTTAACTGCTTCGGTTTCTTCCAATGAAAATTGTAACGATTTAGGAGTTATCACTGCAATTGCTAGTGATGGTACAGCTCCTTATCAATATCAAATTTTATTGGATTCGGATACTGCTCCAATCGCATCAAGTACAGGTTGGGCATCTGCTAACACATTTACTGTGGCAGCAAATGGATATACCGTTTATGCCATCGATGCTTACGGATGTATTAGAGATTTTGATGTTACTTTAATTAAAGATGCAGAACCAACAATCGATCCACAAACAGCACCTTGTTTTGAAGGTAATCCTATAAATATTACCATTACTGGTAGTGTTGCTATAGGAAGTCCGTTGTATAGTATGAATGGAACTACTTTTGTTTCCAATCCGAACTTTACAGTTTCAGCTTCTGGAACCTACACTTTATATATACAAGATGGAAATGGTTGTGTGGCATCCACACCTTATATTATTAATGATCAATTACTATTAAGTGCTGCTTTAACTAGCGCATTAGATTGTAGTGCAACACCAGATGCGGAAATTACTTTATCTGCAAGCGGAGGCGATGCTACATTATATACCTATGAAGTATCTACCGATGGTGGTGCTACATATAGTCCAATGGGTACCAATGTATATACCACAACAACAGCAGGAACATATTTGTTTATGGTTACAGATGCTGCAGGTTGTACATCTACGGTAACCTATGTTTTAGATGCTATACAAGCAACAACTTTTACAACAGCAGAAATAAATGTGAGCTGTAATGGTGGTAATGATGGTTCTATTACGGTAACCACGACGTCATCTACTGGTCCTTTTATGTATCAGTTAGATAGCGGAACACCACAAAGTTCTAATGTGTTCAACGGATTATCTCAAGGAACGTATACAATAACCGTTATAGATGCAAATGCTTGTAATACTACAAGTACACCAATTACTATAAACGAACCATTGCCATTAACAGCTACCGATTCTGTTTTAGCAACCACGACTTGTGATGTTGCAACCGTTATTACGGTATTAGGTCAAGATGGAACGCCTACAGTTTCTGGAGAATATTATTATGATTTTAATGGGACTGGTTTTTCAACAACAAATACATATACAGTCAATAGTAATGGTACGATACAAACGATTAATTATACGGTAAGAGATGCAAATGGATGTGAGGTTATAGGTTCTGTAATTGTTAATCCGTTAAATTCTCCAACAGATTTAGATTTTTCAGCAACGCCAATTACCTGCTTAGTTAGTACTAGCGATATTACTTTAACAGCAACAGGAGGAACTGCTGCATTAAGTTATGAGATTTTGTCTCCTGCAAGTGCAACAACAAATACTACAGGTGCAACAAATGGAATTTTCACAGGATTAACAACAGATAGTTATACGTTTCAAATTACAGATGCAAATGGTTGTTCTTACCAAGAATTATATGTGTTAGAAGATGTCGATAATATTGAAGTTACCGGTCAACTAATTAGTGATGTTACTTGTAACCCAGGAACAGATGGCGAGGTGATATTTGCAATTTCTAATTTTGCAGGAACATACAGCTATTCTATTAATGGGAATCCGCAGGTAACCGGACAAACAAACCCTACAGTTATCATAAATGGATTAACAGCTGCAGGTACACAAACGATTGTGGTTACCGATGAAGCAACAGGATGTACGGCAACAACATCTATAACCGTATCTCAATCTACTCCATTAAGTTTAGTTGCAGATCCATTTATTAATGCGAATTGTAATGCAGGTGCCCAAGTAAGTGTAACAGCTTCCGGAGGAAACGGATCTTACAGTTATTCTTTTGTAGTAAGTGGTGCACCAGCAGGAACGTATTCTAGTTCCAATACTGCTGTTTTAGATCCAGCGATTTCAACAACGTGGGATGTCTATGTTCAAGATACTAATAGTTGTACTATTTCTACACCTTTAACAATTACGATTGCTACAGATCCTATTCCAGTAGGAATAACGGTTACAGGTTCTCCATGTCTAAGTGTAGCAAACGATTATACTTTTACCGTAAATGTAGCTTCCGGAATAGCGCCTTACCAATATAGCATAGGAAACGGTTTTCAAACGAACCCTATATTTACAGTAAGCGCTCCAGGTACTTATACTATAACGGTGCAAGATGCTAATGGTTGTGAGAATACAACAACATATACTATTGACGATCCAATAGCATTAACACTAGCAGCAGTATCACCAAGTTGTAGTGATGATGATGGAGAAATTACAGTAACAGGTTTTGGAGGAACTGGTAGTTATACCTATTCTATAAATCCGAACCCTGCTTCTATAACTATAACAGGAAATGTGTTTTCTGGAGTACCTTCCGGAGATTATGTAGTGACTATTACCGATGCTGCAACATCTTGTTCTAATGATGCGAACGTAACATTAGATACAGCAACAGCAGTGCTGTTTGCTACTAGTGTTAACGATGTAACTTGTAATGGAGATGCGAATGGTGTCATTACGGTAGATTTACCTGCTAGTAATGATAACCCAATCTATACCTATGAGATTACTGCGCCAATTATTGTAGCGCCACAAAGCTCTAATATATTTACAGGATTAGCTGCAGGTACCTATACGGTGCAAGTAACTTCGGGAAGAGGTTGTACAATGACAGCTAACGTTCTTGTTGAAGAACCAACAATTATCGATGTTCCGGCACCAGCAATTGTACAATATACATGTACAATTGGAACGAACACCATTAATTATGCTTCCATAACGGTAACCGGTGTTACTGGAGGTTCTGGAATATATACTATTTATGAATTTTTAGAAGGTGGTACCGTTGTTCAATCTGGTACTAGCAATGTGTATACAGAGTCCGATGCTTCTGGAGGAAATTATATAGTGAATGTATATGACGATCAAGGTTGTTTAGGAAGCACACTAACCGCAGTTATTATTAATCCGTATCTAGATTTAGATACGATATCTGTTGCCGTGGATAATGCTATTACGTGTACTAATTTAGAAGATATTACCGTTACCGCTTCAGGAACTACTGGCACACCAACAAATTTAGAATATACAGTAGAAGATGTTACTGGTACTGTAACAGGTGGAATATATAGCGAGACAAATACAACAGGAATCTTTACCGGATTAGATGTTGGAAACTACAGTATTACCGTAGTAAATTTAGATACCGGATGTACGTTGGAAAGTGTACATTATGTAAACAATCCAAATACTTTCGATCTTATTGTCGATGCGGTTATAGATGTTACTTGTTTTAACGACAACAGTGGTAGTGTTACCATTACTTTTGTAGACGACGTTGTTACCGGTACAAACCCAGATCAATCCGGGCCATTTAACTACACTATTTTAGATAGTTCTGGTACCACAGTAAATTCTGGAGCTACTGCAAATGCAGGGCCAGTTAGTATTACAGGATTAGCAGGAGGAACGTATACTATAAATGCTACTTTAATAGGAAGTCCTTTTTGTACCGTAAGTGAAAACTTTACAATTACAAGACCTACAGAAGCATTGGCACTTACCACAACACAAACTTCGGTAACCTGTTTGGATGGTATAGGTACCATTTCAGCTGTTGGTACCGGTGGTTGGGGTAATCTAGAATATGAATTAACGGGAGATGCTACTGTTGCATATTCTTCTAACGGAACATTTACAGGGCTGTTTGCAGGAAATTATGTAGTGAATGTAAGAGATGTTCAAGGTTGTATTGTTTCCGAAAATGTAAATTTAGCAGCAACACCTCCAATAGATAATACCTTCATTCTAACACCAAGTGTATTGTCTTGTTTTGGAGATCAAGACGCAACGATAACGGTAACGAATGTTACTGGCGGACAAGGAAGCAATTACACATATACTTTAAATAGTGCATCGCCTAGTGTTACTAATTCCGGACCACAAACTTCTAATGTCTTTACCGATTTGGCAGCTGGTGTATACTCTGTTACTATAGCAGATGGTTTTAACTGTACAGTTACTTCCGCAGATATCAACATACAAGCACCATTAGAAGTAGAAGCTAGTTTAGTAAAACAATCCTCTTTAACTTGTTTCAATGATGCAACTTTAACTTTAAGTGCGTCAGGCGGAACTGGTACGTATACGTATAGTGCGAATAGTTCCATGATACCGGTACTAGGTACATTTACAAATGCTATTACATTTCCTGTAGCGGAAGGAAATTACATGTATTATGTAAGTGATGCTAATGGTTGTATTTCTGAAGTTTCTAATGATATTCAAATTGATGCACTTCCAGATTTAACAATAGATTTAACATTAACCAATGTAGTTATTAACTGTGCTGGTGATAATAATGGTGCTGTTGTAGCAGTTGCTGCAGGTGGTTTAGGAAATTACGTGTACACATTGCAAGATGCTTCTGGTACTCCAATTATTGCAACACAAACAAGTCCAGGCGTTTTTACAGAATTAATAGCTGGTACCTATCAAGTAGAAGTAGTTAGTGGAGATTGTCTTACAACATCTGCATTAATTAATATTACAGAACCAGCGGCGCCATTAACAGCTACTTTTATAGTAAATGATATTACTTGTAATGGTGCAGATGATGGTTCTTTAATCATTAATGCTTCCGGTGGGACAGGTATTATTAAATATGCGATTTCTCCGCAAATGAATCAGTTTTTTGAAACCAATACTTTTGAGAATTTAGAACCTGGTAATTACGATGTTGTTGTTCAAGATGAACTAGGTTGTTATTTAACTTCTAGTTTCACCATAAACGAGCCAAGTGCTGTATTACTTAGTATGGTTTCTGGATCTATTTTCCCAGAAGTATGTTCTGGAGATAATGATGGAGAATTTAGTGTAGATATTTCGGGAGGAACACCTGTATATTCGGTGAGCTTAGATGATTATAATGGACCATATATTACAGGAGTCGTAGGACAAACACAATTTGATTTTACAGGTTTAAGCGGTGGAGATCATACGGTATTTATAAGAGATAGCTTTGGATGTGAATCGGAATGGAATATCACTTTCCCAGAATCTGTAACGATTAATCCAATAGTTAATATAGAGTACGGTTGTGTAAATAATGTTTCTAGTAATTTGGTTATCGTAACGGTAGATGATAGTATTACAGATCCAACAGATTTAGATTATTCTTTAAACGGTGGAGCATATCAAGCGAGTAATGTCTTTATAGATGTGGTTCCTGGAATGGGCCATTATATTGATGTAAGACATACCAACGGCTGTATTAAAAGAACAAATCTTTTTGATATTTCATTTTTCGATCCGTTAACACTTTCTATAATAGATGGTGAGTTTAATGAGATTGTTGCTATAGTTGCAGGAGGATCTGGTAATTATGAATTTACCTTTAATGGAGAAGATTATGGAAGCACAAGCACATTCATGATCACCGAATCTGGAAGCTATACCGTGACGGTTACCGATAGTAATGGATGTATGGCAATAGCTACAGATTATTTTGAATTTGTTGATATCTGTATTCCAGACTATTTTACACCAAATGGAGATGGTGTTTTAGATGGTTGGGCTCCAGAATGTGTGAATCAATACCAAAATATTGAATATTCGATTTTTGATCGTTATGGTCGTAAAATAGCAACATTACGAAGAGGTGAAAAGTGGGACGGAACATATAACCAAGCAGAGCTTCCTACGGGAGATTATTGGTACGTTATTGAATTAAATGATCCGTCAGAAAACAGAGATTTCGTAGGGCACTTTACATTATACAGATAATCATAATGTGTTTTTATTATCTAACTAAATACTATTTAAAATGAAAAAATTAACCATATATATTCTTTTATTGTCTTTGACAGTAAGTTATAGTCAAGAGCTAAACATACCAGTATTTACACAGTATTTAGCAGATAATAGTTTCGTAGTTTCTCCAACCTATGCCGGTATTGGCGACAATATAAAAATTAGAGCGAATGGACTAACACAATGGGTTGGTATTAAAGGTGCTCCAGATAATCAATCTTTATATATGGATGCTAGACTAGGTAATCGTTCCGGAGTTGGACTATCTTTATATAATGATAGAAACGGAAACACAGTACAAAAAGGATTTAAGGCTTCGTTTGCACATCATCTTACTTTAGATTATTACTCCAAACAATATTTGTCTTTAGGGATTTCTTATAATTATAATACGTTTAAAATTGATATTCATAATTTCAGACCTACAGAGAGCATGCCAGTAATAGATCCTAGAGTGACAGACGATAGATATATTGCGAATAATAACTTTGATGTTGGTGCTTTATATAGAAACAAGGGTTTTTATTTTAGTTTTAATGCTAGTAATATTCTACCTAAAAAGATTGATAATTTTGTTGGAGTAGAGCCAGATTTACTTTTAAATTACCAAGCATATACAGGAATCGTACTTGTAAATCCTAGAGATAAAAAAATCGAAATTGAACCTTCTTTATATTTTCAATATTTTGATAGTGATGATCGATCTAGTACCGATGTAAATATTAAAGTGAGAAAGTTTAGTAGAAATGAAGATTATGTTTGGGGAGGAATTTCTTATCGTTTTCTAAATGATCAATTTTTTAACCCCTTAAATCTTGGACCAATGGTTGGTTTTAATAAGTCTAATTTTTATTTTGGATATGCTTATCAAATTACCATAAATGAGTTATCTGGTTATAACGCAGGTACGCATATGGTAACTATAGGCTTCGACTTTTTACAAGGTATTAGTGAGTGCGAGTGTACACAGACTAGGTCACATGTAAAGTAAAACGTTTTATTTTTAAAGTAGAAGCGCCGTATAAAATATGTTTTTTGTACGGCGCTTTTGTAGTTTGAAATCGGTATGTTACAATGTGTTTTTATTCTTCTTGTGAGTTCGCTTCCTTTTGTTAGATATAGCGATACTATGATTTATGTCATTTTTGAAGTTATCCTTTTTGGCTATCTTTATATTGTAAATACGGAATAATGAGTAAATCCAATGCTGTTACAACTTTTTTTATAGAAATTGGCGAACTGACCTTATTCGCTGGTCGGTTTTTTAAACAATTATTTACGAAACCTTTTGAGGGTAAGGAACTTCTTAAACAATGTTATAGTATAGGTAACCGTTCCATTTTGTTAGTAGCTGTTACTGGGTTTATTATTGGTTTAGTAATCACTTTACAAACGAGACCAACTTTAGAAGAGTTTGGTGCAGAATCTTGGATGCCTTCTATGGTAAGTTTATCCATAATTAGGGAAATAGGTCCTGTAATTATTGCCTTAACCTTTGCTGGTAGAATAGCTTCTGGTATTGGAGCAGAACTTGGGTCTATGCGTGTAACAGAACAAATTGACGCGATGGAGGTTTCTGGTACCAATCCGTTTAAATTTTTGGTGGTAACTAGAATTGTTGCCGCTACACTTATGTTACCTCTTTTAGTCCTTTTAGGAGATGCGCTCGCTCTTTTAGGATCTTATATTATAGAAAATATAAAAGGGGAAGTTTCCTTTTTACTTTATTTTAATAAAGTTTTTAATGTTTTAGAATTTAGTGACCTTATTCCTGCTACTATTAAAACGTTTTTCTTCGGATTTGCAATTGCATTAGTTGGTTGTTTTAAAGGATATAATTGTGATAAAGGAACTGTTGGAGTAGGCGCAGCTGCAAATTCAGCAGTAGTATTCTCTTCCATGCTGTTGTTTATTATAGATTTCATTGCTGTTTTTATAACCGATATATTTTTCGACCTTTAAATTATGAGTACAAAACAAAACATAACGACACGAGAAGAAAACACAAGTGCCAAACCAATAATGTTAGAAATTAAGGATTTGAGAAAAAGCTTTGGTGATAATCATGTTTTAAATGGTTTTAATTTAAAATTGTTTGAAGGAGAAAATTTGGTTATTATGGGGAAATCAGGATCTGGTAAATCGGTGATGATTAAATGTTTGGTAGGCTTATTACAAGCAGATTCTGGAACCATAAAAATTATGGGAAAAGAAATTAATACGCGAAATCAAGCAGATCTAGATAAATTACATACAGAAATAGGATTTCTATTTCAAGGTAGTGCTTTGTATGACTCGATGACGGTTAGAGAAAATTTAGAATTTCCTTTACGAAGACATAAACGGAAATTGGATACAGCATCAAACATCGATGAGTTAGTAAAGGAAGCTTTAGAAAATGTAGGGTTATTACATGCTATAGATTTAATGCCAGCAGAGCTTTCAGGAGGAATGCAAAGACGTGTTGCATTGGCAAGAACCTTAATATTAAAACCTAAAATAATTTTATATGATGAACCAACCAGTGGTTTAGATCCTATCACATCTAAAGAAATTATTGAGCTTATGAGAAATGTGCAAAAGCAATATAAAACCTCTTCATTAATAATCACACATGATGTGGATTGCGCACGTGTTGTTTCCGAACGTATTATTTTATTAGTCGATGGTATTAATTATGCAGAAGGTACTTTTAAAGAATTAGCAACAGCTACAGATAGTCAAATAAAAGCTTTTTTTAAGTAAATTTATAAGCAAATTATGAACCGAACATGTTAATAGTATTTATCATTCCGTATTAGGATTAAAGGGATCAACATGTGCTAGTAAAAACACAATAAATATAACAGATGGAAAAATCAAATAGTCAAAAATTAAGATTAGGAGTCTTTGTTATTCTTGGGTCGCTTCTTTTTATTACTACCATATATTTTATAGGGGATCGTCAAAATTTATTTGGGAAAACCTTTACCATAAATTCTAATTTTAATAATGTAAACGGATTAATGCAAGGGAATAACGTGCGTTATTCTGGTGTAAATGTAGGTACTGTAAAAGGCATTTTAATGCTTGACGATAATACCATTCAAGTTACTATGGAAATCGAAGAAAAAATGATGCCCCATATTAAAAAGGACGCTATTGCAACAATTGGTTCTGATGGTTTAGTTGGTAATATGATTGTAAATATTACTCCAGGAGAAGGTGAAACTACAGTTGTATCTTCTGGTGATACCATTAAATCGTATTCTAAAATAGGAACAGATGAAATGCTTAATACACTTAGTACAACTAATGAAAATGCGGCTTTACTTACTTCAAAGTTATTAAATATAACCAATGCGATAACTAGCGGAAAAGGAACTTTAGGAATGCTTATTAATGACACGATTACATCTAACGAGTTGCAACAAACCATTCATTATTTAAAATTAACAAGCATGGAAGCTAATAAAACCATGAAAGATATTAATACCATAGTTAGTTCTGTAGATATAGAGAATAGTGTTGCAGGAGTTTTACTTAATGATGGAGAAGAAGCACAAAAAGTAAAAGATATGATTGCAAATTTAAACCAATCTAGTGAAGATATTAAAACGGTTATTGATAATTTAAATGAAACGGTTAATGGTTTTAAAGCAGGAGATGGCGCGTTTAATTATTTAACAAAAGATGAAGATGTTGTTAAAAGCCTAAAAGAATCTATTGATAATATAAATGAAGGTACAGACAAGTTTAATCAAAATATGGAAGCTTTAAAACATAACTTTTTGACACGAGGTTATTTTAAGAAATTAGAACGTCAGGAGAAAAAAGAAGCTGAAAAAGAGGATTAAAAATATATGTTATGAAAATTGAACATTTAGAAGAACGTATTAATGATTATAAAAAATCCATAGAAATTGTTGTTGAAAAAAAAATGCTATGGGAAACAACTACAAAAAAGAATCTTGTAGAAATCTTAACAACAATAACAAAGCAGTATCATATTGGCTGGAAAGTGCAGCAATTAAATTGGATTAATAGCAATGAAGCAGTAAATATTATTTTCGAGTCATTTCCTGCAGATTTAATTAGCAGTACCAATAAAATTCCTGCGTATCAATTTATTCCAGGAGCTGCATTAGTTTTTTCTCAATCTTATAATGGAGATATCTTCGTCTTTATTTTGTTTCCTATTATTGAAAATATGCCAATCGAAAACAGCTCCATAGATTTAGGTATTCTAAATCCCAAAGAAATTAACGAAAAAGTAATTGTAGAAAAAGTAGATGAATTTTTAAAGGAAATGATAAAATGGGATGTGCCATCCATTAAAAATAAGCTTGGCTATTAATTATAAATAATGGATAGTTAGGTATGATTAATGTCATTTTTTATGATCTTGATTTTTATTATTTTTATTTCAAATCTTGAAATTATGAAAACAGATATTAGTTATTACCAAAACAAACAAGAGTACCGTTTATTCGTACAACAGTCTTACACTAGTCTTCTTAAATTAAAGAATGAAGGAGATAAAGAGGCCTTTAATGCTTTGGTTTTAAAAATATTGCCAACCTTAAGAAATTATATAAATAGAAGCTTAAATGCTTTTATAAAAAACGGTAATTTTTCTAAAGGAAAATACAAAGGAGACGATATTATTGATCAGCTTTTTATTGAAATTTACGATCATATTGAAGATGTAAAACAGGAAAAAGATTTCTATGCTTGGTTGTATTTAAAAGCAGATGAAATAATGGAAGATATTAAAGTAGAAGAAGAATTTAATGAGTTTTTCTTCAAGAATATTGATACCTATTCAAAACCAGAATGGGACGCCATGGAAGAAAAATATACAAAGGATGCAGATGGAGATTTATTGCTAATAGAAGAGCTAAGCGATAGCTCTTATAACCATAACGATTATGAATTAAAACCTGTTTTTGTAGAAGATAATGAAGTTGCTTTTATAGATGAAATAGATAAACACCTAAAGCAAGACACGATAAAAAATCATACTGCTTTTGTAGTGAGTAATTTGCCTTTTGCAATGCGTCAAGTTTTTGAGTTGTTTACAAATGAGTACCTGTCGTTCGAAGAAATTGCAGTAGTAAGAAAATCTACAATAAAAGAAGTGAAGCAGTTGTTTCAAGATGCAAAACGTGCATTACAAGTCAGTTTGTTTAATAGATATTTAAACAATTAATATAGAATTGTATCCATAAAAAAAAGAGCTACATATTAGCTCTTTTTTTTATATCTCTATTTTAAATTTTACGCTTTAAAATCTAAACGTTTTTTACCTGTTATTTCTCCAATGTTTATTAAAAATACAGCAGGAATATCGTCCTTATAAATCTTACTAGAAAAGTCGCTAATAAAGTTGGCTTTACTTTGTTCTTTCTCTAAAATAATGTCTTTAATTCCTAAGGAGAATTTGTGTAAATAGGCTTTTGCATCACTCCCAAAATGTTGCTCAAATTTACCATGCACTAAGACAGATTTCCAATTGGTTACATTGTCAACATCTGCAACTAGCAAAGAAACTGTAGGGTTTTTACGCATCGCATTCATTTTGTGTCCATCTCCAGAATAGCATATTATCGCGTTGTTTTCTTTATCAAAAAAATAAGTAATAGGCACTACATAAGGTGCGCTGTTAAATATGTATCCTAACTGACCAATATAATTGTTTTCTAAAATATAATCGATTTCTTTTTTTTCTAAATTTTTAAACATAGCTATTTTGATTTAATTGTCAATGGTATTGATTTTTAGTGCTTTTAAAGAAAATTCCCTTCTGCATCTACTTTCACTTTTATACGCTTATCTCCATTAATTAAAGTGAGTTTATATTTTTTCTTCGCAATTTCACCTTCTTTATAGTTTACTAAATATACATCTTTTGTAATATCCCATTTTGGAAATCTTTTGAAAACAGCTTTTACTACAGAAATCGGTAAATCTATATCCTTAAATTTTTCAGCAGTTCTTAGAATATTCCCATCATTATCATACGTTGCAAGAATTTTTCCTTCAGGTATAATAAAATATACATCATAGAAATCATATTCATCCGTATAAACATCTAATGTTTTAATATCAAAATTTGCTGCTTTCAGTTCTAATTCTTCCACAGGAATGGCTAAGTCTTCAGCATCTGTGCCATTAATATATTTATAATTGGTATTTACCAATACAACTTCTTCTAATTCGGTGATTGTAGGCTCTTGAGCATATAAATGCATAGTTAAACCAAAAATAAATAAACCAAGAATTACTTTTTTCATGTTATTGGAATTTAAAGTTACTATTATATAGTATTAAAAGTATAAATACTATTTGAAGACGCCTATGATAAATATCAGTCTATGCCTACAGCTTTCTTTTTAATTCTATACATGTTATTTCTGGTCGCATACCAATTCTTCCAGGAAAGCCTAGCCAGCCCAAACCACGATTAACATAAAGGTATTGCGAGTGATGTTGGTATAAGCCAGCCCAATGTTTGTGTTTATATTTAATAGGACTCCATTCTTTCTTTTTAATTTTTATTCCTGCCTGCATGCCGTGTGTATGACCAGATAGGGTTAAGGCTATATCGGTTTTATCAATAACCTCTTCATTCCAATGTGTTGGATCATGAGATAATAATATTTTAAAAGGAATAGTTTGGACTTCGCTTAACGTTTTTTGTAAATCACCATATTTTTTAAACGGTGGATTTCCCCAGTTTTCAATACCAAGAATGGCTATTCTTTCTTTATTACGAGCAATTATATGTGCTTCATTTAATAAAAGATTAAAATCTATTTTGTTGAAAAACGCTTTTATCGTTTTAAAATTTGCTTCCTTTTCTTCTTCCGTATCCCAATTACTATAGTCTCCATAATCATGATTTCCTAAAATGGCATATTTACCTTTTTTTGCGGTTAGTTTTCCTAAGGTGTTTTCCCAACCATTTAATTCCCAAGCATAATTATTTACCAAATCTCCAGTAAAGCATATATAATCTGCATTTTCATGATTTATTTTTTTTACTGCCTTTTCTAATAGATGGTATCGATAATTAAAACTCCCTAAATGTAAATCCGAAATTTGTATGATTTTTAACCCGTCAAAAGACTTTGGAAGGTTTTTAAAAGTAACTTTTATATGATGTATTTTAAAATGATAAGCAGATTTAAATATCGCATTTACAATAACAAAAAAAGGTAGAAAACCAGAGAATAAACCTATCAAAGGAATCACAATAAGCGACTGTCTTTCTGTTAATATATAGTTTGAAAAATAGAGGATAGAAATTACAATTATAAAAATTATTTTAGGAATAAAAGAAGATACAGTAAGTCCGTATAAAGAAGATATAAGTAATTGTTTTTTCTTTTGGTCTACATGATCAAGTCTTATTTTTAAGACCATAATCGCTGTAATTAAACCTACTGTAAATACCCAAAAAAGTATATGAATTACTGTCGTTAAAAAGGGATATGGAATAAGTTGTGTAATTGATTGTAGCCAATAAAAAGCAAGGGAATCAATAACCAAAATTGCTAGGCATAGTAGGACTATTTTAAATATAGAATGGCTTCGCATAATCGTTTGAAAACTCTAAAAAATGGTTATTTTTTAATTTCTATTTCAGGTATTTTAATTAATTCAATAGTAGCAGATGCTAAAATGACTTTACCATTTGTAGCTTCAATTTCTTTTCTAATAATATCGTTTAATACGTGTTTTGTGTATCGTCTTTTTTTATAATCGACGATATATCTTAGATTAAATTGTATCCAATTGTCTGTTAATGTAGTTGCTAGTGTAGGTTCTACCATAGCATCTTCAACATAATATTTATTTACAACTTCCTTCCATTGGTCTTTAGATGCTTTCGTATATTCGGTAAGGGTACTTGTTGCTGCTCCTATAATTATAGTTTTCGCAAGTTCTATGTCAGAGCCATATCGTATGGGTAAATTAAACTCGTCCCAAATAAAAGGGAAATCTTTAGAGTAGTTATAAACCGGTCCTTTAAACACAAATGCATTGCTCAGTTTTACAATTCTACCGGTGTAATTATCACTTTCCACCCATTGTCCAATTTCCATCATGGTGGTGTAAATACTATCGACATCAATAACATCTCCTTTTATGCCATTAATTTCTATTCGATCTCCGGGTTCATATACTTTTACAATAAAGATATATACAGAACCTGCAATGCTTAATATTAACTCTTGTAGTGTAAATGCTAATCCTGCGGAAAGCAATCCTAGCGTAACGGTAAAGTCTTTAATGCTTCCAGTAAAATATAAAATGGTAATA
This sequence comes from Lacinutrix sp. WUR7, assembly GCF_016864015.1. Lineage (NCBI taxonomy): Bacteria > Pseudomonadati > Bacteroidota > Flavobacteriia > Flavobacteriales > Flavobacteriaceae > Lacinutrix > Lacinutrix sp. WUR7. Next base: position 2,063,719 of record NZ_CP045067.1, read on the forward strand.
AAGGCTAGTATAAAATAGCCTAGTAATTCTACACCTTTTTGCGACTTATATCTTACCGAAGTATTGGCAATATTTCGTTTTAAAAATCTTCTAATAAACTGAATACACAACAGTACAAATGCAACGATTATAATGTATTTAAGAATAATTTTTACAAGAGGATACTCTTGAAATAATTGCTGTATGTTCTCCATTATTGTGGTCTATAAATCTTCGTAAAGTCTTAATGTATTCTGAAGGGATATTACTTCACTTTGCAGGTTTTCTACACGTTCTAATAAATTATATACAGCATCTAAACCTTCTAAATTTATATTAAGATCAAAGTGCAAACGCATTAATTTTTCAAGCTCGTTAAGTTGTGTTGTTTTAATATAATTATCATCATCTGAAACCACAATCTCTATCAGTTCATAATCTTGTAAATCATTAATAAACGTTACTGGCACATTATAATGGGTACAAAAGGTGGTTATAGAAATTAAATCTGTTACTTCCATAATTATCTTAGTTTTTGAAGTTCTGTAAATAATTCTTTCTCTTTATCTGTAAGTTTTGTCGGCGTTTTTATTTGATAGGTTATGTATAAATCACCAAATTGTCCTGATTTTTTGTACTTCGGAAACCCTTTTCCTTTCAACTTCACTTTCGTTCCGTTTTGTGTTTCTGGTTTGACTGTTAACTTAACTTTACCGGTAAACGTGTCTACCATTAAATCGCCACCAAGCATTGCGGTGTATAAATCTAAATCTACAGTGGTATAAAGGTTGTCTTTATCTCTTTTGAATTTTGTGTGATTCTGAATAGAAAACTGAATTAGTAAATCGCCATTCGGACCACCATTAACACCTTTTCCACCATGCCCTTTAATCTTAATGGTTTGTCCGTTTTCTACACCAGCAGGAATAGTAATTCGTATGTTTTTATTATTTACAGTAAGTGTACGCTTGTGCTCTTCGTAAACATCTTTAAGATCTAACTGAAGTTCTGCATTAAAATCTTGGCCTCTAAATCTAGAATTTCCTTGGCTTCTTCTTCCTGAAGATTGACCTCCAAACATGTTGCCAAAAATATCTTCAAAATCTCTCTCGCTATAACCTCCAGAACCTCCTGCTTGCCCTTGATATGCTCTTTGTTGCTGTTGCTGCTGTTTTGCTTGTTCGTAGGCTTCCGAGTTTTGCCAATGCTCTCCATACTTATCGTATTTTTTACGATTTTCAGGATTACTCAATACTTCATTAGCCTCATTAATTTCTTTAAACTTCTTTTCCGCTTCTTTATCATTCGGGTTTAAGTCTGGATGATGCTTGCGTGCTAGTTTTCTGTATGCTTTTTTTATATCTTTTTCTGACGCTGTTTTAGAGACTCCAAGTGTTTTATAATAATCTATAGCTGCCATTTATTTCAATTTATGAGTTTCTATGTGGTGTTTTAGCTCTTGTTCTAAGGTTTCCAAATAATTTTGCAATTCTGGAATACCTACATGTGGATGTTCTTCCGAAGGAATTGTAACCGGTTCTTCTAATAAGAAAGTATACAATTCGGGATAATTAGTTTCTATATTAGTGGTTAATTGGGTAATCTGCCTATATAATTCTTGTTTTGTTTTCATACCTAACTATTTTAATAACTATAAATTTACTCATAAAAGTAATAGCTTTAACTGATTAATATCAGTTTGAGTAATTAATTATTCGTGAATTATTTTACCATCCTCCATCGTGATAATTCTATCGGTGCGATTGGCAAAATCTTCATCATGGGTTACAATTAATAAGGAAAGGTTTTCCTCTACACTTAGCTTTTTAAATATATTAAAGACATTATCTGCATTATGACTATCTAAGTTTCCTGTTGGCTCGTCACCCATAATTATTAATGGATTATTGATCAGTGCTCTTGCTATTGCAACACGTTGTTTTTCGCCACCAGAGACTTGAGATGCGCGCTTATGTGCCAAATGTTCGATGTTTAAAATTCTTAGTTTTTCAAGTGCATCTTTTTCAATTTCTTTAACGCTTTTTTCTCCTAGTTTTTTGGCAGGAAGCATGACGTTTTCTAATACGGTAAACTCTGAAAGTAAATAATGAAATTGAAATACAAAGCCAATATGTTTATTTCTAATTAGCGTTAATTTTTGTCTGCTGTCTCCCGTTATCAAATCGTTATTCAAATACAGTTCTCCTTCGTATTCTGTATCCATAGTAGATAAAATGTACAATAAGGTAGATTTTCCACAACCAGATTTTCCCATAATGGAAACAAATTCTCCTTTATTAATTTTAAAGTTAATATCCTTAAGCACATGAAAAAGCACAGGCTTTTTAAAGTATTTGTTTATATTTTTTGCTTCTAGAACTGTTTCCATTATTGTCCTCGTATTATTTTTACTGGATCTATTTTTTTTGCTTTTAGTGATGGCAAATAGCCTGCGAAAAAAGTAGAGATGATTGCAAAAGAAAAACCTATTACATAATACCAAACATTAAAATCAATAGGATACGTATCTACTTTGGCTAATGCTTCTGTTTTAAACGGAATAGTGCTAATTATATTTGTAAATATTAAGCCTATTAAGAGTCCTAGAGCACCACCAATGACACCAATTATCAACGCTTGACTCATGAAAATATACTGCACATCATTACCTGAAAAACCGATTGCTTTTAAAATGGCAATGTCATTCATTTTTTCATAAATAAGCATGCTTAAAATATTATATACACCAAAACCAGCAACTATTAATAAGGCTATAGAAACGGCGTAAGTAATAAGATTTCTAACATCTGTTCCTGTTTCAAATTGTGCATTTGCAGTTTTAATATCTATTGCCGTTACATTAAATTGTTGTTCTGTTTTTTTAGATAAGGGTAATGCTTTTTCGATATCATAAAGCTTCACATTAATATCTGTGATATAATTTTGTGCTTCCCCTAAAATACGTTGTACCGTTTTTAGGTTTACAAAACTTTGAATCGCATCAATATCAGAAACACCACTTTGGTAAAGCCCCACAATTTTTAAGGGGAATATATCTCCTTTTATAGTGCTTATTTGTACTCTGTCTCCAACAGATAATGCCATTTTTTTTGCAATACCAGAACCTAATAAAATACCGTTTTCTGTGTTTTTAAGTTTTTCTGGAGAACCTGCAATAATGTAATCTCTAAAATTAAATAATCGAGCTTCATCAATTGGTTGTATTCCTGTTAAGTTTCCAGCTATTTCAATAGATCCAGCTATGTAGAATATTTGTGTTTTTATTTGTGGTATGGCACCTTTTACATCTTCGTTTTTATTTAAAAATTGAATGATTGGTGAGGCATTATGGATTTTTTTCTGACTTAATTTAGGTTTAATAGAATGTACCACATTAAAGCTGTTTTTAAAAGCATCATATATATCTACTGGTTGCTTTTTTGAAGGTTCAATTTCATTATATATATGAATGTGAGGGGTTTGATTTAAAATTAAATCGTCCAACATATTATTTAAACCTGTCATAAAGCTAACCAAAGTAATGTATGCACCAATACCAAAAGTAACACCTAAAGCAGCAATGGCAGTAGACTTAAATTTGGTTAATAATTGCTTTTTTGCAATGTCTATTATGACGGTCCAGTTTACCATTATTCTGGTTTATAGATATAGGTGTCTTTGGTGATTCCGCTTAAGACTTCAATAAACTCCATGTTTCCTAAACCGGTAGTAATAGGTACTAAACCATCGTCGGTTTTCACTTGGTTATTATCTGTGATGTAATTTTTTGGAACCGTTAAAACTTTTTCCTTTTTAGATATTATAATGTTGGCTTCACCCGAAAGTCCTGGGTAAAGTACTTTTGGAGGATTTACAAATACAGCTTCCACTTTAAAGGTTTGGTTGCGTTCGTCTTTTTTAGGATATATTTTAGATACTTTTCCTTTTATTACATTACCACTATAAGCATCGAGAGTGATTAAAACATCTTGGTTTTTTACAATTTTAACAATGTCTACTTCATCTACTAACATATCCATGATAAATGTGGAGGCACTACCAATAGAGGCTACAGGTTCTATGGTATTTACTAATTCGCCAGATTCTTTGTAAAGCGCATATACTTTACCGTTTATAGCGCTTTTTACAGTAAAATCTTTCGTGCTAATTAATGACGTTTGATAGACATTATGTGCTTGTTTTACACTTGTGCTTAACTGGTTTTTAGTTTGATTATATTTGTTTTTAAGTACTGTTAAATTGTTTTTCGATAGTTGGTAGTTTAACTGTTTTGCATCAAATTCTGCTTTAGATCCTATGCTTTGTTTCCAAAGGTTTTGTTGTCTGAAAAAGTTAATAGAATCATTTTTATATTTTAGGTTAGCAGCTTCTATTTCATCTTTAATTCCGGCTAAAATGGCAGCGCTTCCATTGTAATTTTCTTTCGCTAAATCTAAAGATAGTTTCGCGTTTTGGGTATTTAAAATTGGTGTATTATTTATTATTTGAGCGATAGCTTCGTTTTTTTTAACGATATCCCCTTCTTCCACAAGATTCCTGTCTAAAATACCAGAAACAATGGCGTAAGCTTGGTATAAGCTATCCGGTTGTACCGTAACAGAAGTATATACAGATTCGGTTAAATCTTGTTCAATAGGAAGGATTTTATCTTCATTTTTAGAACAGGAAATACAAAAGAAAAGTATAGCAGGGACAAATAAATATCTCATGTAATGTTAGTCTATTTTTTTAAGATTCCATTGCTTGTTTTTTGTCATTACAGCTACTAGTTTTTCGGAAATGAACTGAGATGTAATCGCTGGTGCTTTCTTTAAATTTGTAGCGGATAATTCTACTGGAATTGCTTCTGTTAAATAGGTTTTAATCTTTCCGGAAGTATCTATAACAACTTGAAAATATTTGTATTCCACTATTTCCTTGTTAAGCAGATTATTTCTGCCTAAATCTACTTTAACTAATTCTAAAGCAATAGCGTAGTTGTTGTTAAAAGTAGTAGCATTTAAAAACTGAGGTTCAATAACGGTTTTTCCAGATGTATCGATAAAGCCATAATAGTTAATGCCATCTTTTTTTTGTTTGATTAAACATCTTTCGTTATTAAATATTGGATAGTTACCAGCTTCTGTTTTCGTTTCCACCACATCATCTCGAAAATCTATAACGACGGTACCTTCTTTATTTATAAATGCCCATTGGTTATCTTTTTTAATAGCGGCTAAGTCCTCATTAAATGTGGAAATGTAGTCTAAGTTTTCCATGGTTTGTGTAAACCCTAAAAGTGGGATTAGTAATAATGCGAATAGTGATATTAATTTTTTCATGATCTTATTATTTTTGATTATTTTAAAGTTATATATCTGTTTTCTTTAATTCAATTTCAAGTTTAGCAAGTAATATAAGTTCCGATTTATTTTTACCAGCAAAACTATTTGCTATCGCATTGGCAGTCTGTAATATTAACTGTTTAATAGCTTCTGTGAATAAATGGTTTTGTTCATTTTTATAATGTATAAAATCGGAGTAGCAGTTTTCTGCATCTAAATTGTTTTCACGATGCAGTAAATCGAAAACAAATTCCATTTGGTAAGCCGCATCAGAACCAAATTCATCCTCTAAACAATCTACTTTTAACCAATCTAATTTCACGATTTGTTTTAAGGTTTCAACCTCTAAAGGTGCCACATTGTTGTCTGCAGCAGCTATGGCGTAAAATAATTTTCCTAAGTTTTGATAAAAATTATGAGTTAATTTTTTTTTCTTTTTCATCTTTCACAGATTTGCAAGTATAAATCTAATTACTTGTTAGCGATTAAATTATGATATTAATCAGTTATTAGAATTAAATATGTATGGTTTAGCACATATAGTTTTGTATTTTTAAAGCAGTATTAAAACTTAGCGTTATATATGTTTAAAATAGATCAAGAGATTTTTAATGTACTTTTTGAAGCTGTTTCTGAAGGTGTGATTGTAGTAGACGAACAGCAGAATATTGTGTTTACAAACTCTTCGGCAGAGGTCATGTTTGGTTACCAAAAAGGAAAACTTTTAAACCAAACGTTAAGTATTCTTATTCCAAAAAACTATCATGCAGGACACGGAGCGCATTTTAATGGTTTCATGAAACACAAAGAAAGTAGGCCAATGGGAAGAGGTCGTGATTTGTATGGAGCACGAAAAGATGGAAGTAGTTTTCCTGTCGAGGCTGGATTAAATCCATTTGAAATGGATGGAGAAGGGTATATAATGGCTTTGGTAATTGATATTTCTGTACGAAAGCAACAAGAAATGGAAATCCAGCAATTAAATGAAGAGTTGGAAGAAAAAGTATCCCAAAGAACCAAAGAGTTAAGTACTACAATAGATAAATTAAAAGTTGTAAATATAGAGTTGGATGCAGAAAATAAAAAGCGAATTGAAGCGGAAAACAAAATAAAAAATGCACTTAAAAAAGAAATAGAACTTAACGAATTAAAAACGAAATTTCTATCGCTAGTATCTCATGAATTTAAAACGCCATTAAGTGGGATATTGACTTCTACAATGCTCTTAAGTAAATATAAACTAGAAGAACAACAAGAAAAAAGGGATAAGCATATAGAAACGATTACCAATAAAGTGCACTATCTTAATAATATTTTAAATGATTTTTTATCTATTGAAAAATTAGAAACGGGTAATGTTAATTATAAGGTGAGTACTTTTAAATTAAGTAAAGTGGTAAACGAAGTGGTTTATAGTGCTAATATGCTTTTAAAGCTTGGACAAAAAATTAGTTATCCAGAAAATATTGATCATATTTCGCTAACTCAAGACGAAAAAATTATTGAACTAGCATTGTCCAACCTAGTAAATAACGCTATTAAATACTCGCCAGAAAATTCTACTGTAAAAATTATTATTAGTCAAGATAACAAAAATACTAGCATTCAGATAGTAGATAATGGCATTGGAATTCCTGAAAAAGACCAAAAAAATATTTTTAATCGTTATTTTAGAGCCGAAAATGCATTGCTAACACAAGGAACAGGAATTGGACTAAACATAATTAAAACCCATTTTGAAAACTTAGGCGGATGCATAAACTTTAAAAGTGAAGAAAATAAAGGATCTACATTTATAATTACAATACCTAATATAGTCAAATAATGAACAATATTTTATTAATTGAAGATGATATCGTTTTAAGAGAAAACACAGCCGAACTTTTAGAACTTTCTAATTACAATGTGGTTACCGCTGCAAATGGTAAATTAGGAGTGGAAGCAGCAATTAAAGAGCTTCCAGATATTATAGTTTGCGATATAATGATGCCTGAACTAGATGGTTATGGTGTTTTAGAAGCATTATCTAAAAATGAAAGTACACAATACATTCCATTTATATTCTTATCTGCTAAAACAGAAAGAAAAGATGTTAGAAAAGGAATGGACCTTGGTGCAGACGATTATATCACCAAGCCCTTTGAAGAAGAAGAGCTTACAAGTGCTATAGAAAGTAGAATTGCAAGAGCTTCTATATTAAAAGATATAAGAGATAAGCAAAATAGCAATACGGAAGAAGAAGAAAATGAACTAAGAACATTAAATGATCTTAAAAACTATTTTGACGATAACGGCAAACCTTTTAGTTTTAAAAAAGGCGACGTCATATATAATGAAGGTCAAAACTCTAATTATATATTTTTAGTAACTAAAGGGGTTGTAAAGTGTTACAAATTTGATGAACAAGGAAAGGAACTAATAACAGCATTACACAAAGAAGATGATTTATTTGGTTACACTTCTTTTATTCAAAATATCCCATACCAAGAATCTGCAGGAGTTATTAAAGACGCAGAATTAGCTGGTATTTCTAAAGAACAACTTGCAGATGTTTTAAATAGTAATCATAAAATAACTTTAGAACTCATTCAATTACTCACAGACGATTTAAAAGGTGTAAAAAATCAATTGTTAGAAATGGCATACAGCTCTGTAAGTAAAAAAACAGCAAGCACTATTTTAAAATTTGCCGAAAAATTAAACAACAAACCAAATCAACCTATAAAAATTTCGCGTAGTGATTTATCCAGTGTTGCAGGTATTGCAACAGAAACTTTAATTAGAACCATGTCTAGTTTTAAAAAGCAAGGTTTAATTGAAATTGAAGGCAGAAATGTTACCATTGTTAACCTTGAAAAACTAAAGGAAATCGTTTAAAATGGTATCATTATGATATTCGTCATATTTTAAAAAGTGCATTACATTTAACTTTGTTTTAAAGTTGAATATCAATGAATAATATTTTATTACCAACAGACTTTTCAGACAACTCATGGAATGCAATTACTTATGCGTTAAATTTTTATGAGAATGCTGCATGTAACTTTTATTTACTTCATGTAAATGAACTAAGCGATATTGTGGTTAATGATTCTTCATATGATACTAGTCAAGAAACTATTCAAGAAGTATATAGTAAACCAACTAAAAAGAAGTTGGTAGCATTATTAAAAAAAATATCTGAAAAGATACCACACAATAATAATCATAAGCTTTACACTATTTCAGATAATAACTTTTTTATTGAATCTATTAGAGAACAGGTGCAAGAAAAAAAGATTGATGTCATTGTAATGGGAACCAAAGGTGCATCTGGATTAAAAAAATATATTACCGGTAGTAATACAGGCGATGTGATAACTAAAGTGAAGTGTACCACATTGGTGGTGCCAGAAAACGCAAAATATAACAAGATTGAAGAAGTTGCGTTCCCTACAGATTACTCCATAAATTACAACCTGCAAACCTTGTTGCCTCTTTCTAAAATATTAGATGCTAATTCTTCAAATTTAAGAATATTACACATTAGTAATGTAGATGAAAAACTAAATGTTAGTCAGCAACAAAACAAAGAGCTATTAGCAGATTATTTTAATAATAGTAAGTATAGTTTTCATAATCTAACCAATAAAAAAGTAGAAAATGCCATACAATGCTTTATAGAGTCTAGAAATATTGGTTTAATTGCAATGGTAGCAAAGAATCTTAATTATTTTCAGCAAATACTATTTCATAACAAAGTAGAAAATATTAGTTATCATACCGATATTCCGTTTTTAGTATTGCATGAAATATAACAATTAGAATAGGGAAACATTAGAGTTGAAAATAAAAATAAAACATGACAAAAGTCATAGTAAATTGCTTTTAATTAAAGTAATTTTATAATGTAATTTAAGGAGTATATGATGTTCATTATTAATTAAATTACTTGCTATTAATCCATGAAAAAGCCAGATTTTAATCTGGCTTTTTTTATATATAGTAATTCTTTGCTTTACTGATATTTGTCATTGTTTTATATAGCATGCATTGTTACATTTAGTTAATTAAATATAAACAATATAGCTATGATAAAGATACTGGTTCCAACCGATTTTTCAGACAATGCAATGAATGCTATTGCCTATGCATTAGAGTTTTTTAAATACCAAAAAACAGAATTCTATTTTATGCATGCTTATGAAGCAGAAGTGTATAATCATAAAGATTTAGTAAATAGAACAGATTTTAGTGCTATTGTAGAAAGCGTTAAACAGCAATCTGAAGAAAACTTAGCAAATCTGTTGGCAAAGGTAAAAGAAATTTCTCCAAACCCCAGATTCACTTATTTTACCATATCTGCATATAATTCCTTACTTGACCAATCCGATATAATTGTAGATAGTAAAAATATAGACCTTGTTGTTATGGGAACAAAAGGAAAATCTAATCACAGCCACCTAACCTTTGGAAGCAATACATTACAGGTTTTAAAATATGTGCAATGTCCTGTGTTGGCTATTCCTCAAAATTATAGCTATGAGAAGCCTAAACATGCATTGTTTCCTACAAATTACTTAATACCTTATAAAAGAAGAGAGTTAAAATTACTCTGTGATCTCCTTTCTCCTTATAGAACAAAAATAGATATGCTTTATGTGTCTAAAATTAACAAATTGTCTTTCCGACAAGAAGATAATAAAGCATTTATTGAAGAAACAATATGTGAAAATAAAATTAGCTATCATACTACAGATAGTAAGAAAATTGAAACTGCGATTAATACTTATGTTACCGATAATAATATAGATTTTTTAATCCTGGTAAATACACAGCATTCTTATTTAGAAAATATATTGTTTCAATCTACAATAGATAAAATAAGTTTAAAAATATCAATTCCATTATTGGTTTTGCAAAACCTAAGACGCGAATAATAAAAATAAATATCATGAAAAAAATATTATTACCAACCGATTTTTCAGAGAATGCAATGAATGCTATTGTTTATGCATTAAAGTTGTTTAAAGATGAAGAATGCACTTTTTATATTTTAAATACATACACGCCAGTTGTTTATCAAATGGAGTTTATGCAAGCTAGTTCAGCACAATTTGAATTATTAGATATTGTAAGGAACAGTTCTTTAAATGGTTTGTCTGCGATTAAGGATGAGATACATAAAACGTATTTTAATGCGAAACATACCATTGAAACGATTTCTACATTTAACAGCTTAATCTCTGAAATAAAAGAACTTGTGAAATCTAAGAATATAGATATGGTTGTTATGGGAACACAAGGAGCATCAGATGTAAAAGGTGTTCTATTTGGTTCTAATACAATACATGTTATTAATTCTGTGAAGTCACCAGTTTTAGCTATTCCAAGTGGCTTTTATTTTGAAGCACCTCATGAAGTATTATTTCCTTCAGATTATGAAGTAGATTTTCAAGATAGTCAAATACTACCAATAGTCAATTTGGCTTCTCAATATCATTCTCGAGTGAATATTCTTCATGTGAATTTTGGAGAAGCGCTTTCCAAAAAACAACAAGTAAACAAAGCGAAACTAGAGGGGTATTTTAAAAATGTTGCGCATCTATTTCATGATGTTAAAAATAAAAACATCGATGAAGCGATTAATGAATTTCAAAGAAAATCTAGAATTAATCTATTGGTAATGATCAATAATAAACATTCTTTTTTTGAAAACATATTCTTTAAATCCACAATAAAACGAATAGGATTCCGACTAACTACTCCGTTTTTGGTAATACCTTCTAAACAATAAATTTTAAAAATGAAAACAAAGATATTATTACCTACAGATTTTTCAGATAATGCATGGAGTGCCATAGTATATGCATTAAAGTTATATGCAAATGAGTCTTGCGTATTTTACTTTCTTAACACTATAGATAATGAAGCATTGCATAGAAGAAGCTTAGTAACAGGGCATTTTTTGGAGGAATTAAAGCAGGAAGCAACTAAAAATTTATTAGAACTAAAGGAACAAGCCAGTGTTTCTAATGCGAATGAAAATCATGAATTTGAAGTTGTTTTATGTTCCGAGAAGATAGAAGTTGCTATTAAAAAGAATATAGAAAAGCATCATATTAATATGGTGATTATGGGAACCAAAGGAGCATCAAAAAATGAAAAGGTGCTTTTTGGAAGCAACACGGTTCATGTTTTAAATAAAGTAAAAACGTGTCCGATTATGGTAGTTCCAGATGAGTTTGATTTTGTAAAACCAACCCAAATTGCTTTTCCAACAGACTATAATCGTTTTTATAAAGGTGAAGAAATTCAAGTGTTGCGAAACCTAACCGAATTGTATAATTCTAAAATTAGAATTGTGCATATTGAAGAAGAAAAAGAACTAAACCAAGTACAACGATATAATATTAATGAATTAGACGAATACTTAAATCAAGTAGAACATAGTTTTCATTGGATGCCTAATTATGCTAAAAAAGCAACTGTAATTAATGATTTTATTGAAGAACTAAACATTAATATACTTGTTATGGTAAATTATAAACACAGTTTTATTGAAAGTATTATTAACGAGCCTGTTCTTAAAAAGATAAGTTTTCATCCTATCATACCTTTTTTGGTGATTCCAGAATAATTTAAAACTTTAATTAATGGATAATGTAGACATGGATATAATAAAATCTTCAGGAGAAAAAGTGAAATTCTCCTTGAATAAATTGCGTAATTCTTTGCAACACACAGGAGCAGATAATGAAACAGTTAGTAAGATTTTAAATGTTGTTAGAGATGAATTGTATCAAGGTATTTCCACCAAAGAAATCTATAACAGAGCCTTTGCATTATTAAAAAAGAAACACAGTTATTTCGCTTCAAAATACAAGCTAAAAAAAGCAATATATGAACTAGGTCCTACAGGGTTTCCTTTTGAAAATTTTATAAGTGCTATTTTAAAATACTCTGGTTATAAAACAACAACAGGAGATATTATACAAGGGGATTGTGTGAAGCACGAAATTGATGTGTTAGCACATAAAAATAATGAGACAACATTAATAGAATGTAAGTTTCATAATGAGCAAGGTCTTAACTGTAATGTTAAAATTCCGCTATATATCAACTCAAGATATATAGATGTTAGAACCCATTGGAATGGGAATAAAAATAATGCTTCTAAAATAACTAGTGGTTGGGTGGTTACAAATACGCGTTTTACAGAAGATGCAACCCAGTTTGGTAAATGTGCAGGTTTATACTTGTTAAGTTGGGATTACCCTAAAAATGATGGGTTAAAGGATCGAATAGATAGACTAGGACTTTATCCAGTAACCGTATCTACGCTATTAACCAATAGAGAAAAACAATTCTTACTAAGTAGAGATGTTGTTTTATGTAGAGATTTGTTAGATGATGCTTTCTTTTTAGATCATTTAGGGATTTCAGAAATAAGAAAAACTAAAATATTACAAGAAATTAAAAAACTTTGTAATAACTAAAATAATAAAATCATGTCAGATTATGCTAAAATAACATTCTTAGGTGCAGCAGGAACAGTTACAGGATCCAAATACTTATTAGAAGCTTTTGGGAAAAATATACTTATAGATTGTGGTATGTTTCAAGGTCTTAAAGAACTTCGGGAACGCAATTGGGAGAACTTGCCAGTAATAGTAGAAGATATAGATGTCGTTTTACTAACCCATGGACATTTAGATCACGTTGGTTATTTACCAAGGTTGTTAAAACAAGGATTTAAAGGGAAAATAATTGGCACAGCTCCAACATTAGCAATAGCCGAAATCATACTTAAAGATAGCGCTAAAATTCAAGAAGAAGAAGCCGATAAAGCAAATAAAGAAAAGTTTACAAAACACCATCCAGCGCTTCCTTTTTATACTATTAAAGATGCCGAAAGAACCATAATGCACTTTCAAGTGGAGGTGCCAGATAAATGGATTTCGTTTACCGACAATATTTCGTATCGTTTTCAGTATAACGGACATATTATTGGAGCAACTTTTATCGAGTTAGATATTAACGGAAAACGTTTCGTTTTTTCTGGAGATATCGGTAGAACAGATGATTATTTATTGAACGATCCTAAAAAACCAGAATGGGCAGATTTTCTATTTATTGAAAGTACCTATGGAAACAGATTACATCCTAAGGAAGATGTAGAAGCTGTGCTTTCAGAAATAATAAAAGAAACCATACATAAAAATGGAAACCTAATTATTCCAAGTTTTGCCGTAGAGCGCCTGCAAACACTAATGTATATTCTTTGGAAACTATATAAAGAAAATAAAATTCCAAATATTCCAATTTTTGTGGATAGCCCTATGGGAAATAACGTTTTAGATGTTTTTAAACGTTTTCCTAAATGGCATAAATTATCGCTGGCAGATTATAAAGCCATGTGTAATCATGTGAATATTATTCAATCATACAAAGAAACTTGGCAGACCATAGATGATAAAAGATCTAAAATAATTATTGCAGGAAGTGGTATGGTAACTGGTGGACGTGTTTTAACTTATTTGCAACAACTAATAGATCATGCTTCAACAACCGTACTTCTGGTTGGTTATCAGGCAGAAGGAACTCGCGGACGACAGTTGGAAGAAGGTGCACATGAAATTAAATTTTTCGGAAAATATTATCCGGTAAAAGCAACCATTAAAAAGATAGATAGTCTTTCTGCCCATGCCGATCAAAACGATTTAATAAACTGGATGAGCAATATCAAAAATGCTCCAGAAAAAATATATCTAATTCACGGAGAGCCCACAGCATTGGATGCTTTTAGAGTGAAAATTAAAGATACTTATAACTGGAATGCTACAATTCCGAAACTTTTCGATTCTGAACAAACCTTGATTTAAACGTATTAGAAACATGCTTTAAAATCGATTTTTTTTAACTTTTTAAAATAAAATATTATGATAACTACAAAAACACAAGAGAAATACTTAGAACTAATGAATGCTACAGAAATGCATGAAGCATCTAAAAAATGGTATTCCGAATTAAGCTTCATTAAAGACGAACAACTCTTTTTTGATGATTTAGTAAAAACCTATACCCTACAATTAATAGACAAAAATGAATTTGCAAATAATAAAGAAATTGTTGATGTTTTAAACCGATCACAAAAAAGAAACGACGAGCTTTTAGAGATTGTTCAAACACATATCAATGATTTAGAGCTTTTAGTAGATAATGTAAAACAGCCAAAAGAAGAATTAGGGTATAAAAAAGAGCATAAAGAACTTATTAAAGTGATAAGCGAATTTTTTATCGACTATAAAAATCTGAAAATGCAATTGTTTGAAATTTTTAAAGGGATACTAAAAGATGAAAAGCAAATGCGTTTACTAAATAGAGAATAAATCTAAGGATTTCATTTTTGCTATTTTAATACTCGAAACAAGGCTTTCCGTTTTTATTTTATTAGAACGAATAGAAGATGTTTATAAAATGGTAATAACCTTAATAATTTATAGGAGATTAACTATTAATTTCATGAAATAATCAGCATCTTTGTATCGTTAATTAAATAAATTATTAAGTTTATTAAACGTATTAAAATATAAAAAATGAACAAGCAAATTGACCAACAAGCAGCAGATAACATAAGAGCCTTGGCAGTAGCCATGGTAGAAAAAGCCAAATCAGGACATCCTGGTGGTCCAATGGGTGGAGCAGATTTTATGCATATTCTGTATTCCGAATTCTTTAACTACGATCCATCAGAAATGACATGGCCTTTTAGAGATCGCTTTTTTATGGATGCTGGTCATTTATCTACTTTAATGTATGCGCAGTATTATCTTTTAGGAAACTACAAAAAAGACGATTTAGCAAACTTTAGACAATGGGGTTCTAATACTCCTGGTCATCCAGAAGTAGATGTTGCAAGAGGTGTAGAAAATACTTCTGGACCGTTAGGTCAAGGACATACTATGGGAGTTGGTGCTGCAATTGCTGCAAAATACCTTCAAGCTCGTTTTGGAGAATGGATGAATCATAAAGTATATGGTTTTATCTCTGATGGTGGAATTCAAGAAGAAATATCGCAAGGAGCAGGAAGAATTGCTGGTCATTTAGGACTGAGTAATTTTATTATGTTTTTCGATTCTAATGATATTCAATTATCTACTTCTACAGATGAGGTAACTTCAGAAAATACCGCAATGAAGTATGAAGCTTGGGGTTGGAAAGTAGTTACAATTGATGGTCATAACCATGACGAAATTAGAAAAGCATTAACAGATGCAAATAACGAAACAGAAAAACCGACTTTAATTATTGGTAAAACAATAATGGGTAAAGGTTGTGTTACTGCAGATGGAAGTAAGTATGAAGGTCACTGTGAATCTCACGGACAACCAATAAGTAATACAGATGCAGATTACGAAAAAACATTATTGAATTTAGGTGCTAATCCAGAAAGTCCTTTTGATATTTATGAAGATGTTCAGGCATTTTATAAAAACATTGTAGCTGAAAAAACGGCGAAAGCAGCAGAGAAGAAAGCTGAAATTACTACATGGAGAAATGCAAACGAAGCATTAGCGACTAAATTAGACTTCTTCTTGTCTGGTGAGTTACCAGAATTAGATTTTTCAACTATAGAACATAAAGCAGGATTGGCAACAAGAGCTGCTTCTTCTGGAGTGCTAGGTTATTTGGCGGAAAATGTAGAAAACATGATTGTTTCTTCTGCAGATTTATCCAATTCAGATAAAACAGATGGTTTCTTAAAGAAAACACACGCAATACAAAAAGGTGATTTTACAGGTTCTTTCTTGCAGGCAGGAGTTGCAGAATTAACGATGGCTTGTGTAGCAAACGGATTGGCATTACACGGAGGAGTTATTCCTGTAGTAGCAACATTCTTTGTGTTCTCCGATTATATGAAACCAGCAATTCGTTTAACTGCTCTTCAAGAATTAGGTGTAAAATATGTTTGGACACATGATGCGTTTAGAGTAGGTGAAGATGGACCAACACACCAACCAGTGGAGCAAGAAGCGCAAATACGTTTATTAGAGAAATTAAAAAATCATAGTGGAGATCCAAGTTTCTTAGCGCTACGTCCTGCAGATTCTGCAGAAACTAACGTTGCTTGGAAAATGGCTTTAGAAAACAAAAGCAGACCTACAGGTTTAATTTTATCTAGACAAGGTATTAAAGATATAGAACCTCAAAAAGATTCTAGATATAACGAAGCTTTAGCTGCCGAAAAAGGTGGTTACTTAGTGAAAGAAGTAGCAAATCCAGATGTGGTTTTAATAGCAAACGGATCGGAAGTTGCAACATTATTTGCTGCAGCAGAAATATTAGAAAAAGAGAATAATTTAAAAGTGAATATCGCTTCTGTAATTTCAGAGGGTGTTTTTAGATTACAATCTAAGGAATATCAAAACAGCGTGATTCCTAAAGACAAACCATTATTTGGTTTAACAGCAGGTTTACCAGTAAATTTAGAAGGTTTAGTTGGTGATTCTGGTAAAGTTTTTGGTTTAGATCACTTTGGTTATTCTGCACCAGCAAAAGTATTAGACGAGAAATTTGGCTTTACTGGAGAAAAAGTAAGCAAACAAGTATTAGAATATTTACAAACCGTATAACATAATAAATATGAAATTTTTTATAGACACTGCAAACCTAGACCAAATTAAAGAAGCACAAGATTTAGGTGTTTTAGATGGGGTAACAACCAATCCGTCTTTAATGGCGAAAGAAGGAATTACCGGAGCAGAGAATATTTTAAACCACTACAAAAAGATTTGTGAAGTAGTAGAAGGCGATGTTTCGGCAGAAGTTATTGCTACAGATTTTGATGGTATGGTAAAAGAAGGGGAAGCTTTAGCTGCATTACACCCACAGATTGTTGTAAAACTTCCTATGATTGCAGATGGTGTAAAAGCTTGTAAGTATTTTTCAGATAAAGGAATTAAAACCAACGTAACTTTAGTGTTTTCAGCAGGACAAGCATTATTGGCTGCTAAAGCTGGAGCAACCTATGTTTCTCCATTCTTAGGAAGATTAGATGATATCTCTACTGATGGTTTAAACCTTGTAGATGAAATTAGAATTATTTATGATAATTACGGATTTCAAACACAAATTTTAGCAGCATCTATTCGTAATACGATGCACGTGATTAACTGTGCTAAAATAGGAGCAGATGTAATGACTGGGCCTTTATCTTCTATTACAGGATTATTAAAACACCCTTTAACAGATAGTGGTTTAGCTAAGTTTTTAGAAGACTATAATAAAGGAAACTAAAACAATATTCCTTATTTTTTAATAAGAAGAATATTGTCGTATTAAAAGCAGGTTGTAATCTAATTTACATCCTGCTTTTTTGTTTTGTGAAAAGAGATAATTAATGGTAAATATATGTTATTAGTAGTTTTCTAATAAATTAATTTCGGTAATTTGTAGTCCAATATTAAAAGTTGTTTTCCATGATTTGGTACTTGATCATATTCCATGTTTTATCTTTTCATAATCTAAATTTAAATACAAATGATACCCATTTAAAATTCGATATCGTTTTAAAAGAAAAGATTGTAGGGCAGCTTCAGGCGTCCAAAACCTTTAAAGATTCTAAAATTCATTATCAGAGTGCTACTAATATCAGTACTAGGTTTATAACAGATCTTTCTGTAAATTATAAATACAATGTGGTTTTTAATAATCACAATTTAAAAAAGGCAGATGTTTATATCACAATAAATAATAAACCACATGCAGAAACAAGCACAGAGTGGCAAGGAGATCATTATCTAATTAAACAAAATGATGATAAAGCAAGGTTTTATGATGAAACCATTAATTACAGTACTATTTTAATGTATTTTGAGGAACCAAAAGATGTTGTTTCTTGTTTTTCGGAAGAAGATGGAAGTATAAATACCATTATTCCTTTAGGAGATCATACCTATAAGAAGGTAAACGCTAAAGGAAAAGAAAACATTTATTACTATAAAAAAGGAAAGCTTATCAGAGCAGAAATTGATGGCGGATTAATTAGCTTTCAAATGATAGCCAAATAGATGTAGTTATTAAGTAGTGAGTAAATTCTCAGAAAAATGAATATAGGATTAGTTTTATCCGGTGGCGGAGTTCGAGGAGTAGCGCATATTGGAGCTATAAAAGCATTAGAAGAAGCAGGAATATATCCTACGCATATCTCTGGTACAAGTGCAGGCGCAATAGTTGGCGGTCTGTATGCTGCAGGTTTAAGTTGGCAAGAGATACTGCACTTTTTTAAAACAATACCTATTTTTAGAACCAATAAATTTACCTTTAAAAAACCAGGTTTTATCGATACCGAAAAACTAGCAGAGGAGTTTAATAGTTGTTTTCCCGAAGATGATTTTAATAGTTTAAAAAAAGCGCTATTTGTTACAGCTACTAATATTGAAACAGGAAAAATAAAAGTCTTTAACTCTGGCGAATTAATAAAACCAATACTCGCATCTGCTTCTTTTCCAGGTGTTTTTACTCCTGTTACTATTGAAAAATCCCATTATATCGATGGAGGAGTGCTAAATAATTTTCCAACAGAACCTTTAAAAGAGTTATGTGAAACTATTATTGGTGTGTATGTAAATCCTTTAAAACCAATTAAAGCGAAAAGCTTAAGGCATTCCTATTCCGTGCTAGAAAGAGCATATAAAATTATGGCTGAATCGCATGCTATAGCAAAGTTTTCAGATTGCAATCTGGTAATATCACCAGAAGAATTAATCCGTTTTAGTACTTTTAATATGAAAAGTATGGACGCTATATTTGACCTTGGCTATAATAGTACCAAAGAAAAATTAGCAAATAATGCCTTTCCTTTAAAAGGAATTATAAAAGGTTAATTTTCTAATTTATCCATAAAATTTTACTTTTGTAAAATGGTAGATAATTTTGAAAATGAATATTTCGGAATCGGAATTCAAAACGGAAAACCCCCCGAAAACTTAGGTGTACTTTGGCGAACAGCTCAAAATCTAGGAGCGAGTTATATTTTTACAATAGGAAATAGATATGCTAAACAAGCTTGCGATACACACAATGCGGTAAAGGCAATGCCATATTTTCATTATGATACCTTCGAAGATTTTTATAACAATATCCCAAAAGGAGCTAGGTTGGTTGGTGTAGAGTTAGACCCAACAGCTGTGCTTTAGAAACCTTTCATCATCCTAGACGTTGTGTGTATTTATTAGGCGCAGAAGATCATGGGTTATCGAAACAAGCCATAGAAAAAAGCCATTTCTTGGTTAAATTTAAATCGCAATTAAGTCTAAATGTATCCGTTGCAGGAAGTATTGTTATGTAAGATAGAGGTATAAACAAACCAAGGTCGTAACTTTGCAATCTATTAAAAGGAAATAAAATGAAACATAAAGCAGGTTTTGTAAATATAATTGGAAACCCAAACGTTGGTAAATCTACACTAATGAATGCCTTTGTAGGCGAAAAACTATCTATCATTACCTCTAAAGCGCAAACTACGCGTCATAGAATTTTAGGTATTGTAAATGGAGAAGATTTTCAAGTAGTTCTTTCAGATACTCCTGGTATTATCAAGCCAGCTTATGAGTTGCAAGCATCTATGATGGATTTTGTGAAATCAGCATTTGAAGATGCAGATGTACTGATCTACATGGTAGAAATTGGAGAAAAAGAATTAAAAGACGAAGCCTTTTTTAAAAAAATTACCAATTCAAAAATTCCAGTTTTATTACTTCTTAATAAAATTGATAAATCCGATCAAGCACAATTAGAAGAACAAGTGCAAACTTGGCAAGAAAAAGTGCCTAATGCAGAAATTTTTCCTATTTCCGCTTTAGAAGGTTTTAATGTAAAAGAGGTGTTTAATCGTATTCTGGATTTAATCCCAGAATCACCAGCCTTTTATCCAAAAGACCAACTGACAGATAAGCCAGAACGTTTTTTTATAAACGAGAATATTAGAGAAAAAATCTTAATACATTACAAAAAGGAAATTCCTTATGCAGTAGAGGTAGATACCGAAGAATTTTTTGAAGAAGAAAAAATCATTCGTATTCGTTCTGTAATTATGGTGGAAAGAGAAACACAAAAAGGAATTATTATTGGCCATAAAGGAGCTGCTTTAAAAAGAGTAGGAGTAGAAGCTAGAAAAGATTTAGAAAAATTCTTTGGTAAACAAATTCATTTAGAACTTTATGTGAAAGTGAATAAAAACTGGAGAAGCAATCAAAGACAGCTGAAACGTTTTGGTTACAATAACTAAGCATTGCTAATAGTTTCTTTTTATTAAGCTAACATTAACTTAAAATGGATGCAGCATATTTGGAGGATAAATAAACCCACCAAATATGAAAAAAATAAACACACTTTTATTAGTATTATGTATTGCAATATTTTCTAGTTGTGATAACGATCACAACAGTAATTCGCAAGACACGCCATTAAACACTACGGTAAATTTTCAATACAAATCTACCATTAATGTTGGAGGAGAAGGAGCGTCAGAAATCTCCGCTTTTGATGCAGTCACAAATAAGTTATATGTTGTTAATGTAGCATCCAATCAGATATCTGTTTTTGATATTTCAGATATAAACGCACCTTTACAAGAGGCTCCAATAAATTTAAGTGTTTACGGAGCGCCAAATAGTGTTGCTGTTAAAGATGGAAAATTAGCAATAGCTGTAGAGGCTACCGTGAAGCAAAATCCAGGAAAAATCTTAGTGTATAATACAGCGGATGACTCTTTATTAAATGAGTATAATGTAGGGGCATTACCAGATATGGTAACTTTTTCCAAAGACGGAAATTTAATTATTTCGGCTAATGAAGGAGAACCAAATGATGACTATACGGTAGATCCTATGGGAACTATTAGCATTATAGATTTAGCCGATAGTACAACCACCACTTTAGATTTTACAAGTTTTAATGCACAACAAGCAGCGCTTGAAGCGCAAGGTTTCCGAGTTTTTGGTCCTGGCGCAACTTTAGCACAAGATGTAGAGCCAGAATATGTTGCCATTTCTGAAGATTCACAAACCGCTTGGGTTTCCCTACAAGAAAATAACGGAATGGCTAAAGTAAATTTAATATCTAAAACTATTGAAGCTATTTATCCTTTCGGATTTAAAGATCATAGTATTGCTGGTAATGAACTTGATGTTAGTGATAAAGATGGTCTTACCACATTAAAAAATTGGCCCGTTTTTGGGATGTATCAACCAGACGCTATTGTGAATGTAAATATTAATGGTACAGATTATATTATTTCAGCTAATGAAGGAGATTCCAGAGATTATGATGGCTTTTCGGAAGAAGATAGAGTAGACGATTTAACTTTAGACGAAACTATTTTTCCGCTAACGGAAGATTACCAAAACGAAATAAACCTAGGGCGTTTAAAAACAACAAAAACTTTGGGAGATATAGATAATGATGGCGATAATGATATTATCTATTCGTATGGTGCAAGATCTTTTAGTGTATGGTCTGCAAACGGAAACTTAGTGTATGATAGCGGAAACAGTATCGCTACAGAAACTTTAGCATTAACACCTAATAGGTTTAATGATGAAGATAAAAGAAGTGATGATAAAGGTGCAGAACCAGAAGCCGTAGAGGTTTTAAATATTGGCAATGAACGATACATTCTTTTTGTAGGTTTAGAACGTACAGATCAAGTAATGGTTTATGATATTACCAATCCAACTGCACCAACATTTTTATCTATTTTATCCCATGCAGGGGACGAAGCACCAGAAGGCGTTTTAATTATTCCAGCGATAACTAGTCCAACAGGAAACGATTTGTTAGTCGTTTCTAATGAAGATAGTGGTACCGTTAGTTTTTATGAAAACGAACAGTAAAAACATCTCTCATAAAAAAAGCCTTAGTAAAAACTAAGGCTTTTTTTATGTGTTATTTTAAAATTAGAACTAGGTATGCATGGCGTGAATACCTTTACTTCTTAACGTGTCTCGCATAAAAGTATGCAGTTCGTGCATTTGGTCTGTTCCTGTTTTTTTTCCAATGCGTCCACCAAAATAAAGCGCAATCCAAACGATTACCATAAATAGGGTTATTGCTAGTTGTAAAGAGTAATTGGTGTCTAAAGACCAATTGGTATATGCCCAAACACCAAAGCCAAAAAACAGTCCGATAACTATAAAATGGAAAAACATAAACATAGTCCAAACCGTTGGGTTCGGACCAAATAAACCATAAACAGTACTATTTGTAGTGGTTTCGTTTTTATTGATTTCTAAATGCAATTGTGGCGACCAAAAGTGTTGTTTAGCTTTAGGTATTTTAATAAAAACATGATCATCTATTCGAGATACTATAAAATCGGTTTGTGCGTTTTTAGTGTCTTCAAAAAGTTTTAAAAGCGTTTCGTTATCCACATTTACATCAAATTTAAAACGTGGTCTTAATACTATTTCATTGGTTAAAGACATTTTACAGATTTTTAATGTTTCAATGTACCGTTTTTTCTACTAATTTGTTTAGATTTTTTTTAAGGAAGCGAAAATGAAGGTTTAATACCCCATTAAGGTTTCTTTTATAAGTTGCATAACGTGAGTAGATAAAGGAGAAAAGGAAATAAAAGAGATTCTGAAAAATGATTTTTCAGCGAATTGAAAAAAAAAGAGATAAAATCAATAACTAAACACTACATTTGCACTCGCTTACAGGATATGTAATGCAGATAAAACATGAAATTATGAGTAATATAGTAGCTATTGTAGGAAGACCAAATGTTGGAAAATCAACATTTTTTAACCGTTTAATTCAGCGTAGAGAAGCCATTGTAGATGCAGTAAGTGGTGTAACTAGAGACAGACATTACGGTAAAAGTGATTGGAACGGAAAAGAATTTTCGTTAATTGACACAGGAGGATATGTAAAAGGAAGCGATGATGTTTTTGAAGCAGAAATCGATAAGCAAGTAGTTTTAGCTATAGAAGAAGCAGATGCCATTATCTTTATGGTAGATGTAGAATCTGGTGTTACAGGAATGGATGAAGATGTTGCTAAATTACTTCGTAAAGTAACAAAACCCGTATTTTTAGTAGTAAATAAAGTAGATAATGGTAAACGTGCCGAAGATGCTGTAGAATTTTATTCTTTAGGTCTTGGTGAGTATTATACCGTTGCAAGTATAAATGGTAGTGGTACAGGTGATTTATTAGATGATCTTGTAAAAGCTTTACCAGAAGTGGAAGAAGAAGAAGAAGAGGCCGAAGCGCTTCCTCGTTTTGCTGTAGTTGGTCGTCCTAATGCAGGAAAATCTTCTTTTATTAATGCATTAATTGGAGAAGATAGATACATTGTTACCGATGTAGCTGGAACAACTAGAGATTCTATAGATACAAAATACAATCGTTTTGGTTTTGAATTTAACCTTGTAGATACTGCAGGAATTAGAAAGAAATCGAAAGTAAAAGAAGATTTAGAATTTTATTCTGTAATGCGAAGCGTTAGAGCAATAGAACATTGTGACGTTTGTCTGGTAGTTTTAGATGCTACTCGTGGATTTGATGGTCAAGTACAAAATATTTTTTGGTTAGCAGAACGTAACAGAAAAGGTATTGTTGTATTAGTCAATAAATGGGATTTAGTAGAAGACAAGGACAACAGAACCATGAAAGAATTTGAGCGCGAAATCAAAAAACAAATGGAACCTTTTACAGATGTGCCAGTTGTATTTATTTCTGTGTTAAATAAACAACGTATCTATAAAGCAATTGAAACTGCTGTAGAGGTTTACAAAAACCGAAGCAAACGTATTAAAACAAGTGTGCTTAATGAGGTGATGTTACCTATTATAGAAAATCGTCCGCCACCAGCTCTTAAAGCTAAGTTTGTGAAAATTAAGTACATCATGCAATTGCCAACTCCACAACCGCAATTTGCATTTTTCTGTAACTTACCACAATACGTAAAAGATCCTTATAAACGATTCTTAGAGAATAAATTACGTGAGAAATTCGATTTCCATGGTGTTCCAATAAGTGTTTATATGCGTAAGAAGTAATCTGAATCTTACATAATTTTATCGTTTTTTTAAGATAATGAGCACTAAAGTCTACCTATATTCGTTTTAGGTAACTATACTGCTATTCATCAATCAAACCAATCATGAAGAAAATATTTTCCTGTATAATATTTCTATGCGCCACTTTTTCATTTTCACAAACCAAAGATTTTAAAGTTTCTGGTACTATTATTTCAGAAATAGATAACATGCCCTTAGAGTCTGCAACCGTTTATTTAGAACGTGTAAAAGACAGTTCTTTAATAACCTATACTATTTCAGATAAAAAAGGGAGCTTTACGTTAGAAGAAAAATCAGCAGATAAAAAAGCCAATTTGTATGTTTCGTATGTTGGCTATCAGACCTATTATAAACAGGTAGATTTAAATACTTCCGGAATAAATTTAGGCCAATTAAATCTAATAGCGAGTAATAGTTTAGATGAGGTAGTCATAAAATCTACGGCGCCAATTACTATTAAAAAAGACACTTTAGAGTTTCATGTAAACTCATTTAAAACAAAGAAAGATGCAACGGTTGAAGATTTACTAAAACAGCTACCAGGAGTTGAGGTAGAAGAAGATGGTAGTATAAAAGTAAATGGTAAGCCTGTCAATAAAATTCTGGTAAACGGTAAACCTTTCTTTGGGGATGACCCTACAATTACCACAAAAAATCTGACTAAAGATCTTATTGAAAAAATACAAATTGTAGATACAAAAACCAAAGCACAAGCCTATGCTGGTGAAGATGGAGATGATGAAAATAAGACCATCAATCTTACTATAAAAGAAGAAAACAATAAAGGTATTTTTGGTAGAGTTTCGGCAGGAGCAGGAACCCAAAAAACTTACGAGTTTGCTGGAATGCTCAATCGTTTTAATAATGACCAACGGGTAAGTGTTTTAGTAGGAGGAAACAATACCAACTCCCCAGGATTTAGTTTTGGTGAAATACGTAAAATGTTTGGAGGAGGAAATAGTATGTCTTTTAACAGCAATGGTTCTTTTGCAATAGATGGTAGAAGTTTTGGAGGCGGAAAAGGAATTACTACTTCCAAAAATATAGGTGTAAATTATGCAGATGAGTTAAGTGATAAAGTAGATATTTCTTCCGATTACTTTTATTCTGCTAGTAGCTCTGACGATAAAACAACTACAGAACGCGAAAACTTTTTGCCAGATGGTAGTTATTTTACTAATGCTATCTCTAATTCACAAAATGATAACTATAACCATAGCGCTAATATAGATTTTGATGTCGAACTAGATTCTACTTTACTTGTTAATATAAAGCCTTCTTTTAGGTATTCTAAAAGCGAAACACGTTATAATAGATCGGAAGAGTCTTTAGATTCCGATAACACATTAACCAATCAATCTAATGCTGCATCCTTTGTGTCATCTTATGGAAATAATTTTAGTAATAAAATAGATGTAACAAAGAAAATAGGAAGTAATGGGGCTTATCTTAAATTTGAAATCATCAACAAATTTAATGTTAATAATACGGATGATTTTTTAACTTCAGAAACCAATATTTATGGTGAAAATCCAGAGGATATAACAAGAGATCAATTCACAGAAGGAGAAAATAAATTAAATAGTTTTGCTGCAGAAATTGCATATAGATTACCAATTATCCCAAAGGAACTCTTTATTAATTTTGAATATGACTTTAAAAGAGACAAACGAAATGACCTAAAAAGTACTTTTGATAGAGACCTTATTAGTGATAATTTTACTTCGTTTAATACCGAACTAAGTACCGATTTTGAGTATGTAGATCAAGAAAGCAGTCCTGGGATTTCGTTAAATCTTAAAAAAGAAAAATTATCGGCAAGAATAAATTCTAATTACGTTTTTAGATCTTTAAGAAATTCCGACTTTTTAAGACCTAGTTTAAGTCTAAAACGAAAGTTTCAGGCAGTAGAATTAAGTTCTTATATGCGGTATAGATTTAGTCCAAAGGCTACTTTTTATATGAATTATAGAATGCGTAATAGTTCACCGCGAATTCAGCAATTACAGCCCTTTCAAAATGTTTCTAATCCTTTAAATACCATTACTGGTAATCCTAATTTAGATCCAACTACCACACATAGTTTGTATTCTAATTATAATGCTTTCGATTTTCAAAAAGGAACCGGATTTTATTTTAATTTAAGTGCCGTTTTTAATGAAAATCAAATTGTTTCCAAATCCACAATCAATGAAGATTATGTAAGAGAAACTACCTACGCTAATGTTAGTGGTGGAAAAAGATTAAGAGGAGGCTTTAGTTTCAGTAAAAAAAAGAAAATAGATAGTTTACGTAGCCTGAAGTACAGTGTTGGTGCCTATGGTAATTATAATAAAAATATTAATTTTAATAACGAAGTGCAATATGCAAGTAATGTAGCCTCTGTTTCACCAAGAATTACAATAACCTATACGGTAAAAGATATATTAGAAATTAGACCTAGATATAGCGTCTCTTTTACCAAGAATAAATATGATATTGAAGCCTTTGAGGATAGAGAGTTTTTGTATCATTCGTTAGATATTGAAACGGCTACTTTTTTGCCTAAAAATTTAGAATGGAGAAATAATATTAAATACAATTATAATCCAAATATAGCAGCAGGTTTTCAAAAAAGTGCTTGGTTCTGGAATTCTACATTAGCATATTCCGTTTTAAAAGATCAAGGAGTAGTTACATTAAAAGCCTATGATGTATTGGGGCAAAATACCAATGCAAGACGTACTGCTACCGAAGACTATATTCAAGATGCTCAGAGTACTGTTTTAGAACAATACTTTATGTTAAGTTTTAGTTGGAAATTTAATAGCCTTGGTAAAAAGGGAGAATCAGGAAATGATGATATGTTTTATTTAGATTAGTTTTTACGAAACACGAAACACGAAACACGGAACACGGAACACGGAACACGGAACACGGAACACGGAACACGGAACAGACATAGTCCGAAGCTTTAGCGCAGGACTACCAACCTCCAGAAGCGCCTCCACCTCCAAAGCCACCTCCACCGAAGCCACCACCAAAACCACCACCAGAACTTCCGCCACCAAAACCACCTCCGCCAAAGCCGCCAGAACCACTTCTGTAGCCGCCACGACCAGAGTTGCTTAATATGATTGCTTCTAAGATACTTCGTGTGGTATTGCTTCCGCCTCCAAAATTATCGGTGCCATTTCCTCCACTTCGTCGGTTTTTAGAAATAGAAATTAAGATGATAATGAATATGATAAATAGAAGAACTACAAAGCCTATTGGGAACTCTCCAGAGTTATTAGATTGACGAGAACCTTGATATTCGCCAGTTAGGACTTCAAATATAGCGTCAGCACCTCTATTTAAACCTCCGTAATAATCGTTTTGTTTAAAGTATGGTATAATGTCGCGTTCAATAATACGTCTAGACATCGCGTCTGTAAGTAAGTGCTCTACGCCATAACCAGTGGCAATAGCTATTTTTCTGTCGTCTCTAGCAAGTAGAATAAAAACACCATTATCTTTTTCTTTACTACCACCAACGCCCCATTTATGCGCCCATTCTGTGGCCAAGTACATAATGTTTTCTCCTTTTGTACTAGGAATAATAGCAACTACTATCTGTGTAGAAGTAGTATCCGAATATTTAATAAGCTTGTTTTCTAAGGATGATTTTTCATTAGCAGATAACATACTAATATAATCATAAACACTAGTTTGAAACTCTGGTGTTTCCGGGATATCAAATTGTGCAGAAACATTTCCAAAAGAAAGTAATGCAAAACAGGTAATTAAAAATAAGTGTTTTAGCTTTTGCATTAGCTTTTAGATATTTCGTTATCAAGTTCGTTTCGGTTAGAATCACTTATAGGAAAATGTTTTTTTAATTGTTCTCCAGCATGTAAAATGCCATCTACCAAACCTTGTTTGAAGTTTCCAGATTTAAATTGGTTTTCTATGGTTGCTTTGGTTTCGTTCCAAAAATTGGTTCCAACCACTTCATGTATGCCTTTATCTCCATAAATGGCAAAGGCTTTATCCTTTACTGCAACATAGATTAACACACCATTTTGTAGTCTGGTATTATGCATTTTTAAAATGGAAAACACTTCTAAAGCACGATTTTCTATATCGTCTTTAAAAGTGTTTTCTATATGCACACGTATTTCACCCGAAGTGCTTTTTTCGGCTAAACGAATAGCTTCAACAACTTCTTGTTCTTCAATAGTGCTTAAAAATGCTTCAACTATATTTGACATTGTTTTTATTTGAAATCAAAATCTACATCCGGAGCATTTTCGCTTCCTGCATCTGCTTTGTAATAATCCATTGGTGCAAAATTTAGAAATCCTGCTAATAAATTATTTGGAAATGTTTTTATATGCTTATTGTAAGGCTCTACAGACTCATTAAATCTATCTCTTGCAACATTGATTCTGTTTTCTGTACCTTCTAATTGACTTTGTAATTCTAAAAAGTTTTGATTTGCTTTAAGTTCTGGGTAACGCTCTACGGAAACTAATAATTTGGATAATGCGCCACTTAAACCACTTTGTGCTTGTTGAAATTGTGCCATGTTTTCTGCTGTTAAATTACTAGCGTCAATGTTTGTTGAGGTAGCTTTTGCTCTGGCTTCTATAACTTCTCTTAAAGTGGTTCTTTCAAAATCGGCAGCACCTTGAACGGTTTTAATTAAATTACCAATAAGATCGTTTCTACGTTGGTAGGAGCTCTCTACATTTCCCCATGTTTTTGTTGCAGATTCTTTTAAGTTTACTGCTGTATTATTAAAATTCTTTCCCCAAGAAAATATTGCAAAAGCAATAAGTCCTAGGACAATTAATGGAAGTAGTACCTTTTTCATATTTGTTAGTTTTATAGTTGTTCTTTTATTTTTATTAATTGATTTTTAATTCCTTCTAATTTACTAATTATATCGAAATTAGATAAGGTTTTCTGTTTCTCTTCTTTTAAATGCGTTTTTGCACCTTCTAAAGTGAAACCTCTTTCTTTTACTAAATGATAAATTAATTTTAGGTTGTTTATGTCTTCTGGAGTAAATTTCCGATTACCTTTTGCGTTTTTTTTAGGTTTTAAAGCATCAAATTCTTTTTCCCAAAAACGAATAAGTGATGTGTTTACACCAAACGCTTTGGCAACCTCGCCAATACTATAATATCGTTTTTCAGGTAAATCTATAAACATTTAATCTAAGGATTGGTTTTCTAATGATGCATGTTTTAATAGCTCATTAAACTCTTCTGCAGTTAAACTACCATAGTAAAAGTTTATTGGGTTAATACGTTGATCGTCTTTAAAGACTTCATAATGTAAATGAGGCGCTTCACTTCGGCCTGTACTACCTACAAAACCTATTAAATCACCACGTTTTACTTTTTGATTTTTTCTAACATTATATTTGTACATGTGTGCATATAAAGAAACATAGCCATAGCCATGATCTATTCTAATATGCTTTCCGTAACCCGTTGCATTAGCATCAGCACGAATTACAACGCCATCTCCTGTAGCATATATTGGAGTGCCTCTTGGTGATGTAAAGTCCATTCCCCAATGCATTTTTCTTGCTTTAGTAAATGGGTCTGTTCGTACACCATAACCTGAAGCCATACGTGTTAAATCTTCATTTCTTATAGGTTGAATCGCAGGAATTGCAGCAAGTAATTTTTCTTTTTCTGTGGCAAGAATTGCTATTTCATCTAAAGATTTCGATTGCACAACAATTCGTTTTTGTAGTCTATCTATGCGCTTGTTACTTTCAATAATAAGTTGAGAGTTGTCATAACCTTCAAAACTTTTATATCTGTTAACTCCTCCAAATCCAGCTTTGCGTTGTTCTTCTGGAATTGGGTTTGCTTCAAAATAAAGTCTGTAGATATTATTGTCTCTGTCTTCCACGTTAGCTAAAACAGCTTCTGCCTCATCAAACTTTTTATTTAGTAATTCAAAGTTTAATTTTAAATTCTGGAGTTCTCTATTTAAAGCTTTTTCTTTAGGAGATTCAAAGTAATGACCAGCAATAAAAAGAAAAAAGAATCCAAATAATGCAGCTGCACTTAAAAAACCAAGAATGTATTTAAAAGTCTTGCGTTTTTTGCGTTCTATCTTTCTATAAGAAAGCGTTTCAGAATCATAATAATATTTTACCTTACTCATTATATAATTTATACTATTTTTGCATGAAGTATAAATAGAAATTCTATTTATTTATAAATAGCAAACGAACAAATATAGAAATTGTTTCGCATTAAAAGTAATTTAACAGAAACAAGATATTAATAAAAGTACATGAAGTCTCAAGATATTCGCTCAAAGTTTTTAAGTTTTTTTGAAGAAAAAAAGCATAGCATCGTACCATCTGCACCTATGGTTTTAAAGGATGACCCTACATTAATGTTTGTCAATTCTGGAATGGCACCTTTTAAAGAATACTTTTTAGGAAATGCAGAACCAAAAAATACGAGACTTACAGATAGTCAAAAATGCTTGCGTGTTTCTGGTAAACATAACGATTTAGAAGAGGTTGGTTATGATACCTATCACCATACTTTATTCGAAATGTTAGGGAATTGGTCTTTTGGTGATTACTTTAAAAAGGAAGCAATTGCTTGGGCTTGGGAGCTTTTAGTAGATGTTTACGGAATTGATAAAGATATTTTATACGTAACCGTTTTTGAAGGAAGTGACGATGATGACAACCTTAAAATGGATACCGAGGCCTATGATATTTGGAAACAATTTATCTCGGAAGACCGCATCTTAAAAGGAAACAAAAAAGATAATTTCTGGGAAATGGGCGAACAAGGACCTTGCGGACCTTGTAGTGAAATTCATGTGGATATTCGTTCGGCAGAAGAAAAAGCAAAAGTAGACGGTAAGTCTTTAGTAAATATGGACCATCCACAAGTAGTGGAAATCTGGAACTTAGTATTCATGCAATACAATCGTAAAGCAAACGGATCTTTAGAGCCATTACCAAACAAACATATTGATACAGGAATGGGGTTTGAGCGTCTTTGTATGGTGCTACAAAACGTGCAGTCGAATTACGATACCGATGTTTTTACACCTATTATTCGCGAAATAGAAGCGACTACAAATAAAGAGTATGGCAAAGACGAAAAAGTAGATGTTGCTATTCGTGTCATTTCAGATCACGTGCGTGCAGTTGCATTTTCTATTGCAGACGGACAATTGCCAAGTAATACAGGTGCGGGTTACGTAATTCGTAGAATTCTACGTCGTGCTATTCGTTATGCTTTTACCTTTTTAGATAAAAAAGAACCATTTATTTATAGATTGGTAGATGTTCTGTCTAAAAAAATGGGAACTGCTTTTCCTGAATTAAAAGCACAAAAACAATTAATTGAAAATGTAATTAAAGAGGAAGAAGCTTCGTTTTTAAGAACACTAGATCAAGGATTATTGTTGTTAGATCGCATTATTGAAACCACCAACGGAAAAGAAATTTTAGGATCTAAAGTTTTCGAATTAAAAGATACCTACGGTTTTCCTGAAGATTTAACCGATTTAATTTTACGTGAAAAAGGCTATACCTATAATGTAGCTGAATTTAACGCAGAATTAAAAAAACAAAAAGAAAGAGGTAGAGAATCTTCTGCATTAACATCTGAAGATTGGACCGTTTTATTGGAAGATGCCGAACAAGAGTTTGTTGGTTATGATACTTTAGAAACAAAAGTAAAAATTACTAGATACCGAAAAGTTACTTCTAAAAAGGATGGCGAGATGTATCAGTTGGTATTCAATTTAACACCATTCTATGCGGAAGGTGGCGGACAAGTAGGAGATAAAGGGTATCTAGAAGATCTAAATGGAGACGTATCTTATATTGTCGATACCAAAAGAGAGAATAATGTAATCATTCATCTTACTAAAAACTTACCAAAGCATTTAAACGAGACTTTTAAAGCAGCTGTAGATGCCAAACAACGTAACAGAACAGAATGCAATCATACAGCAACACATTTATTACACCAAGCACTACGTGAAGTTTTAGGAGATCATGTAGAACAAAAAGGTTCTGCAGTGCACTCTAAATATTTACGTTTCGATTTCTCCCATTTCTCTAAAGTTACTGTGGAGCAACTTCGAGATGTAGAAAACTTTGTCAATGCTAGAATTGATGGCAAATTAGCTTTGCAGGAAAATAGAAACGTGCCAATGGAAAAAGCACTAGAAGAAGGAGCAATGGCGCTCTTTGGTGAAAAATACGGAGATACTGTACGTACCATTCGTTTTGGACAATCCATGGAGCTTTGTGGTGGAACACACGTGAAAAATACAGCAGATATTTGGCATTTTAAGATTACTTCAGAAGGTGCAGTGGCTTCCGGAATTCGTAGAATTGAAGCAATTACCAATGATGCGGTAAAAGATTTCTATTTTGAAAATAACAGAGCGTATTTTGAAATGAAAGATTTATTGAATAATGCTAAAGAACCAGTAAAAGCATTACAGAATCTGCAAAGCGAGAATACCGATTTAAAAAAGCAAATAGAAGGCTTACTAAAGGACAAAGCTAAAAATATTATTAGCGATTTAAAAAACGAATTAACCGAAATAAATGGCATTCAGTTTTTATCTAAAAAATTAGATTTAGATGCTGGAGGAATAAAAGATGTTTGCTTTAAGTTAGGCGAAAATCAAACCAACTTATTCTTGTTGTTTGCAACAGAACAAAACGGAAAAGCATTACTTTCTTGTTATATTTCTAAGGAACTAGTTGCCGAAAAAGGCTTGAATGCTGGAACGGTAGTTAGAGAACTTGGTAAGTATATTCATGGAGGTGGTGGCGGACAACCTTTCTTTGCAACTGCAGGAGGGAAAAATCCGGAAGGAATTGAAGCTGCGCTTGCGGAGAGTAAAAATTATTTAATATAAAAATGAAGTATTATTTGTTGCTATTTGTTTTTCTTGTCTCATTTTGTAGTAATGCACAAGAAATAAACTTACCTAAAAACCCAAAGCAAGGCGAGAAATATATGTATTGTTATTCTGCAGATTCTAATGAGAAATGGGTTAAGGTTTTGAGTAATCCTTCTAAGAAAACAACAGAAAAAAATCAATCACAATTAAATTATCTGGGTTATGTTGTTGTGGAAACTGGTGTTTTTGATTTTCAAACTAAAAACCAATTAAAGAAATTTAATACAGAAAATAATTTAGGAGACTACGCTTTGTTATTGGCAGCAACAGAAACATTATTAAAAAATAGATTTAAAGAAAAAAGAAAGTCAGACAAAAACAAATCTTAATTGAAACTACAAACACAAATACCATTACAACAACAAGAGCATAATCAAATTAATTATGATGCTAAACTCTTGTTGTTAGGTTCGTGTTTTTCAGAAAACATAGGTGAGAAATTTAATTACTTCAAGTTTCAGAATACAATAAATCCTTTCGGAATTTTATTCCATCCAAAAGCTATTGAATCTTTAATCGTAAATGCAAGTCAAGGAAAAGTATATTCCGAAAAAGATATCTTTTTTCATAAAGAACAATGGCATTGCTATCAAGCACATTCTATATTAAGTAATGCTTCCAAAGCAAATTTAATAGAGGATCTAAATGCTGCGATCACATCCACCAAAAAGCAAATTACAGAAGCGTCACACATTATCATTACTTTAGGAACAGCGTGGGTATATAAACATATAGAAACTAAAGCTGTTGTTGCCAACTGCCATAAAGTGCCTCAAAAAGCGTTTACAAAAGAATTACTTGCAGTTCCAGAAATTGTAGCATCTTTAGAAAATATCGTTGCAAGCCTTAAAGAAGTAAATGCTAATGCTTCCGTTATTTTTACGGTTTCTCCGGTTCGTCATATAAAAGATGGTTTTATAGAAAATACACAAAGCAAAGCCCATTTAATAACAGCTATTCATGAGCTATTGTCGCCTCAAAAGCAGTCGAGAGGTCTAAGTTACTTTCCGTCTTTCGAAATTATGCTAGACGAACTTCGCGATTATCGTTTTTACAAGGAAGACATGTTACATCCAAATAAAACAGCGATACAATATATTTGGAATAAGTTCCAACAAGTCTGGATTTCTTCCGAAGCAAGCAATACCATGCAGGATATAGAGATCATTCAAAAAGGATTGATGCACAAACCTTTTAATCCAAATGCAGAAGCACACCTTCAATTTGTTGCTAAACTGCAAGTTAAGATCAAGAATATACAAAGGGATTATAGTTTTGTAAGTTTTTAGTTACAAACATGTTAACTATTTACCTGTAGTCTTTTTAATTCTCTTTTGGTCGAAAAATTAGTTGATGATAGCTAATATGTATTATATTTATAATGCTATTAATCAATTACATACTAAACATCAGCCACAAACTTAATCACTTAAGTATTTGTTGTTGATGTTTTTTTTATGTGTATTTTTGATATATGCGTAAAATTATTTTTGGTGTTCTATTAACCCTAGTCATACTATTCACCTTCAAATACTGTGGTGATAAAAAAGAAGACAAAATTGTACTTCAAGAAAGTTCTGCTTTAATTCAAGAACAAATTAAAAACGTTGGAAAGCTGGTGGTGACCGAAGGTCATTTTAGCGAAGTCTTTAATTATAAAAATTCTAAAGAGATTTTCGGACAATATTTTACATCCGATAAAAAAGCCCTTGTTGTTGTTAATGCAGATGTTACTATTGCTTATGATTTAAGCAAAATAGAATATAAAATTGACGAAGCAACTAAAACACTTACCATTTTAAGTATTCCAGAAGAAGAAATTAAAATCAGTCCAGATTTTGAATATTATGACGTGCAATCCGATTTTTTAAACCCATTCGAAGCTAATGACTACAATGCTATTAAAGAAACCGTAAAGCAATCTTTAATGAGAAAAGTAGAAGCATCCGATTTAAAAACCAATGCCAAAAACAGACTGATTAGTGAGTTGTCTAAGTTTTATATTCTAACCAATTCTTTAGGTTGGAGCTTACAATACAACGAAAAACCTATTCGTAATTTAGAAGTGTTAAA
Organism: Lacinutrix sp. WUR7; assembly: GCF_016864015.1. Classification (NCBI taxonomy): domain Bacteria; kingdom Pseudomonadati; phylum Bacteroidota; class Flavobacteriia; order Flavobacteriales; family Flavobacteriaceae; genus Lacinutrix; species Lacinutrix sp. WUR7. Next base: position 2,099,128 of record NZ_CP045067.1, read on the forward strand.
AAGCTTTCCGTTATAGCTTTTTACTCAAGCTTAACCAGCCGCCACCATTAATAGCTTCAATTCCTTGTGCTTTTAAGATACTTGCTGCACTACCAGAACGCATACCACTTGCACAACAGGTAATTACTGGTTTGTTAAGTTTTTTGATCTCGCTTATTTTTCCGGTTATCACTTGTAGTGGAATATTTTTAGATCCGGGAATGGCACCTTGGCTATATTCTCCTTTCGTTCTAACGTCAATAATTATTGCGCCTTTAGATTGAAAATCTTTAATTTTATCGTTTTTATTTCCAGATAAGAAACTGAATAATCCCATAATTTTGTTTTTTTACAAATTACATTCAATTTTTTCAAAAGATAAGTAACATAGGTTACAACATATTTTTTTTATCTTCAGCCACTATATGACGCAGCAAACACGAAAAGACGAAATAATTAAAACAGCAGCCAAGCTTTTTAAAGAGAAAGGTTATAATGCCGTTACCATGCGAGATTTAGCAACAGCAATGGGAATGAAAGCTGCAAGTCTGTACAATCACATAAAATCAAAGCAAGAAATTTTAAAAGAAATAATTATTTCCCTTGCCGAAGAATTTACAAATGGGATGGATGCTATTTATAATTCCAAGACTTCTAATATCGATAAGCTAAAGCAAATAGTGGCTATGCATGTAAATATTACCGCGTGTAATACCAACCAAATGGCTTCCTTAAATAGCGATTGGATGCATCTAGAAGATCAATTAGATTATTATTTGCAGTTACGTAATGACTACGAAGCTAATTTTATTAAAATTATAAATCAAGGGATACATGCTTTAGAAATTAAACAAAGTAATCCCGAAGTGATTATGTTTTCTATGCTTTCTACGCTGCGTTCCCTCTATTTATGGATTCCCAAAAAAGAAGATCTTAACGCAAACGATTTAGCAAATAACCTAAGTGAAGTCCTCATTCACGGAATTAACAAATAGTTAATAATATTATTTTGTATATTTGTTCTCTAAACTAACAAGTGTTAGTTAAATTACAAAGTACAAATATGGCGCAATTTTATAAGCTCAAAATTCAAGATATATATAAAGAAACAGAAGATTGTTCTGTAATTTCTTTTGCTGTTCCAGACGAATTAAAAAACGAATTTAAATTCCGTCAAGGGCAACATTTAACATTAAAAGCAGATATTAATGGCGAAGATGTTCGTCGTTCCTACTCGCTTTGTTCTAGTCCTGCAGATAACCAATGGAAAGTGGCTGTAAAGGGAATTCCAGGGGGTAAATTTTCAAGCTATGTAAACGATAGTTTAAAAACAGGAGATACACTAGAAGTCATGGCGCCAAGCGGAAACTTCGGAGTTCCAGTACAACCAGATGCAGCTAAAAATTATCTGTTTTTTGCAGCTGGAAGCGGTGTTACACCAGTGCTTTCCATGATAAAGGCACACTTAACCGCAGAGCCAAACGCAACTTGTAAATTGTTTTATGTAAATAAAACCGCAAAATCCATTATCTTTAAAGAAGAACTAGAACAACTTAGAAATACCTTTTTTGGCAGACTAGAAATTTATTATTTCTTAACCAAAGAACGTAGAGATATTGAACTGTTTAATGGACGATTTGACGATGAGAAAATGCAAGTGCTAACCAAAACGTTTATCGATATTCCAGATACGAGTGAAGTATTTCTTTGCGGACCAGAAAAAATGGTAAACTATGTAAGCACTTATTTAATAGATGCAGGATTGCCTAAAGAATTGGTGCATTTCGAGCTTTTTGTTACCGGACTTTCAGATGAAGATATTAAAAGAGCAGAACGTTTAGCCAAACAAAATGTAGAAGGTGTTGAAGTAACTATTGTCGATGGCGGAAAAGAATTTGCTTTCACCATGACTAAAGATTACGATAATATTCTCGATGCAGCTTTAGGTGCAGGAGCAGATTTGCCATTCGCATGTAAAGGAGGCGTTTGTAGCACCTGTAAATGTCGCGTGGTTGAAGGCGCAGTAGAAATGAAAATAAACTACGCATTAGACGATAAAGAAGTCGCACAAAAACTAGTATTAAGCTGTCAAGCAGTACCAACAACAGGAAAAGTTGTGGTCGATTTTGATGTGTGAGCCAAAGGCGAGCATTCCCATGAAAATGGGAATCTCATCAATTTAATGTAATAAAAATTTGGGCGTTACCACAAGGGTCGCGCTTTCACAGCTCGCTATTTTTGCGAAAAAACAAAAAGGAGCTCAAACAAACTGTTCAATCGCTAACGCGAATGCAGTGTAACCAAAAAGATTTGTCATTCCGCACTTGATGCGGAATCCATTAATAAAAAACGATTCACGAACAACTATATATTATGAGTGAAGAACAAATAAAAAATCTAGAAGCGCAATTCGAAGCACGTATTGCCAGAGACGAGAAAATCGAACCAAAAGATTGGATGCCAGAAAAATATCGCAAAACGCATATTAGGCAAATGTCGCAACACGCACATTCCGAAATTGTAGGTATGCTTCCAGAAGGAAACTGGATCACAAGAGCACCTTCCTTACGTCGTAAAGTTGCCTTGTTGGCAAAAGTACAAGACGAAGCAGGACACGGTTTATATTTATATTCTGCTTGCGAAACTTTAGGGGTTTCTCGTGAAGAATTATACGAGCAATTACACTCCGGAAAAGCAAAATACTCTTCCATCTTTAACTACCCAACAATAACTTGGGCAGATATGGGAGCAGTAGGTTGGTTAGTAGATGGTGCTGCAATTATAAACCAAGTGCCATTGTGTAATACCTCTTACGGACCGTACGCAAGAGCAATGGTTCGTGTATGTAAAGAAGAAAGTTTTCACCAACGTCAAGGTTATGAAATCATGATAAAATTGGCTAATGGTACACCAGAACAAAAGGACATGGCACAAGATGCTTTAAATCGTTGGTGGTGGCCAAGTTTGATGATGTTAGGTCCTACAGATGCAGAATCTATCCACACAGAACAATCCATGAAATGGAAATTAAAACGTAAGTCTAACGACGATTTACGTCAGCAATTTATAGATCAAACGGTACCACAAGCCGAGTTAATCGGATTGACAATTCCAGATGCCGATTTAAAATGGAACGAAGAACGTCAGAGTTACGATTTTGGTGAAATCAATTGGGATGAGTTCTGGCAAGTTGTAAAAGGACATGGACCAATGAATAAAGAACGAATGAAAGCACGAGTTGGTGCTTGGGAAGAAGGTGAATGGGTTCGCGATGCAGCTATGGCTTACGCAGAAAAGAAACAAGAAAGAAAACAAAAACAAGCAATTTAAATTTCATTGTCAGTTCGAGTGAAATTGCTCTTTTGCAATTTTGTATCGAGAACAAGATAAAAAATACAATTAATTATGTCTGATAAAAAAAACTGGCCACTTTGGGAGGTCTTCGTAAGAAGTAAAAACGGATTAGAACATCGCCACTGCGGAAGTTTACACGCAGCAGATGAAGATATGGCATTAGAAAATGCACGTGACGTGTACACCAGAAGAAGTGAAGGTGTTAGTATTTGGGTAGTAGAATCTAAACATATAACAGCATCCAATCCAGAGAATAATGGTGAAATGTTTGAGCCTGCTCACGATAAAGTATATCGTCATCCAACATTTTACGATTTACCAGATGAGGTGAAACATATGTAAAATTCCTGCGAAGGCAGGAATCTCATAAATTGAAACTAAATGTCACCTTGAGCGCAGTCGAAAGGTCTCAATCGATTAAACATGATAAACGAAAACTTATACAAATACATTCTAGGTATCGCAGACAACAGTCTAATTCTCGGACAAAGATTAGGGTCGCTAACAGGTCATGGGCCAAGTCTAGAAACAGATATTGCATGTACCAATATGTCTTTAGATTTATTCGGACAAGTAAGAAGTTATTACCAATATGCAGCAAAAATTGCAGGTGATAATAGAACCGAAGATGATATTGCAATGCTTCGTAAAGAAAGAGAATATGTAAATGTATTGTTGGTAGAACAACCAAATACGGACTTTGCATATACTATGGCACGTCAGTTTTTATTCGATGTCTACCACTTACTTTTTTTACAAGAATTACAGAAAAGCAAAGACTTAACATTGTCGGCAATAGCAAACAAATCCATTAAAGAAGTAAGCTATCATTTGCGTTTTTCTACAGATTGGATAAAACGTTTAGGAGATGGAACAGCTGTAAGCCATCAAAAAATGCAAGATGCTATCGATGGATTATGGACGTATACCGATGAGTTATTTCATCAAACCGAAGCAGATAAGGCTATGGTTGCTGAAGGAATTGGTGTAGATGTTACTTTGTTAAAAGAAGCATATTATGAAAAAGTAAATGCCGTTTTAGAAGAAGCAACACTGGAAATTCCAGAATCTAAATGGTTTCAAAAAGGAGGTAAAAAAGGAATTCATACAGAACATTTAGGGTATTTATTAGCAGAGCTTCAATATATGCAGCGTGCTTATCCTAATATGGAATGGTAGAAAATGCCTTTTTTGTCATTTCCGCGAAGGCGGAAATCTCATAAATCAAAACTAAATGTCACCTCGAGCGCAGTCGAGAGGTCTCAATAAATATGACAACAGAACAAAACATAGACGAAATTTTAATTCCAATTCTGGAACAGGTTTCAGATCCTGAAATTCCAGTATTATCTATTATGGATATGGGAGTTGTTCGTTCAGCTGTTATAGAAAAGGATATGGTGAAAGTGCAAATAACACCAACCTATAGTGGTTGTCCAGCAATGGATGTTATTGGTGACGATATTAAAAGTGCTTTAAAAGCAGCAGGATATGATTCCGAAATAGAATTAATTCTTGCACCAGCTTGGACCACCGATTGGATTACACCAAGAGGAAGAAAAGCTCTAGAAGATTACGGAATAGCAGCACCTTTAAACGCAGAAGCAGATAAAGATGTATTGCTAAATGGAAAACGATTAGTAAAGTGTACCAATTGTGGTTCCACAAATACAAGATTAGTAAGTCAGTTTGGTTCCACAGCATGCAAAGCACAATTTCAGTGTGATGATTGCCAAGAACCATTTGATTACTTTAAATGTTTAAAATAGAAAATGGATGTCAGTTCGAGTGAAATTGCTTTTTTGCAATTTTGTATCGAGAACAAATAAAAAATAAGGTATGAGTAACAATTCAATTCTAATAAAAATAGAAAATAAAGTAGCATACATAACGCTAAACAGACCAGAAGTCTTCAATAGTTTCAATCGTGAAATGGCATTTTTACTGCACGACACATTAGATGCTTGTGAAAAAAATGAAGATGTGAGAGCCATTGTTCTTACAGGAAACGGAAAAGCATTTTGTGCCGGTCAAGATTTAAAAGAAGTTACAGATCCAGATTTGAATCCAGGATTTAAAAAAATACTAGAAGAACACTACAATCCGATAATCACTAGAATTAGAAATATTAAAAAACCAGTAATTGCTGCGGTTAACGGAGTAGCAGCAGGAGCAGGAGCAAATATTGCTTTGGCTTGTGATATTGTTGTTGCGCATGAAAAAGTAAGTTTTATTCAAGCTTTTAGTTTGATAGGTTTGGTTCCAGATAGTGCTGGGACTTTCTTTTTACCAAGATTAATCGGATTTCAAAAAGCATTGGCTTTAGCTATGCTTGGTGATAAAATTGGAGCTGAAGAAGCAGAAAGAATGGGCATGATTTACAAATGTGTTCCTACGGAAGAATTTGAGGAAACCATTTATAAACTAGCTTTAAAACTAGCAAACATGCCAACTAAAGCATTGGGAATGATTAAAGAATTATTCAATAAATCGATGACTAACGATTTAGAATCGCAATTGGCTTTAGAATCTAAATTGCAAATAGAAGCAGCACAAAGCAATGATTATGCAGAAGGTGTTGCGGCATTTATTGAAAAAAGAAAACCGAGTTTTAAAGGAAACTAAAAAGGACGCAACCTTCAAGGTTTCTGAAACCTTGTAGGTTTTTAATAAAATATACATGAATATAGGAATCATAGGAGGAGGAACCATGGGAAGCGGCATCGCGCAAGTGGCTGCAACTTCTGGTTGTACAGTAAAGTTATACGATACCAATCAAGCAGCTTTAGATAAAGCAAAAGGAAGTTTGGAGAAAATATTATTGCGTTTAATTGAAAAAGGAAGAATTGATACATCTGAAAAAGATAGAATTCAAGCAAACATCGCTTATGTAAGCAACCTAAAAGATTTAGCAGATTCCAACCTAACTATAGAAGCCATTATTGAAAACCTAGACATTAAGAAAAAAGTGTTTTCAGAATTAGAAAGCTATGTTGCAGATGATTGTATTATTGCATCAAACACATCTAGTTTATCTATAGCATCCATTGCAGCATCCCTTAAAAAACCGGAACGCTGCGTTGGGATTCACTTTTTTAATCCAGCGCCTTTAATGAAATTGGTGGAAGTAATTCCTGCCATACAAACTTCAAAAGAGGTTTTGGAGAAAGCTATCCAAACGATTACCGATTGGAAAAAAGTAGTAGCAGTTGCTAAAGACACGCCAGGATTTATAGTAAATAGAGTAGCAAGACCATTTTACGGCGAAGCACTAAGAATTTATGAAGAAGGATTAGCCGATTTTGCAACCATCGATCATAGTTTAAAATCTTTAGGTGGTTTCAGAATGGGGCCATTCGAATTGATGGATTTCATTGGAAATGATGTGAATTATACTGTTACCGAAACCGTATTCACCGCTTTCTATTTTGATCCAAGATATAAGCCTTCGTTTACGCAAAAACGTTTTTCAGAAGCAGGTTATTTAGGACGGAAATCAGGAAAAGGATATTATGACTACGATGAAAACGGAAAAATAATTAACACAAATCATGCTAACACAAGAACTTTTGAAACCTATGAAAAGGAAATGGTTCTTAAAAATCAAATTTTCGATCGTGTATTAGTCATGCTAATCAACGAAGCAGCAGACGCACTATTTTTAAATATCGCATCTGCAGCAGATATCGATATAGCGATGACCAAAGGAGTTAATTATCCGAAAGGCTTATTGGCTTGGGCTGATGAAAAAGGAATCGATTGGTGTGTTTCAAAATTAGATGCATTATACAACGAATACCACGAAGATAGATATCGCTGTAGTCCGTTGTTACGAAAAATGAACAGAGAAAATAAAACATTTTTTTAGTTAAATGTCAGTTCAAGTGAAATTGCTTTTATAGCAATTTTCTTTATAGAACAATTGAAACTAAGTATCACCTTGAGCGCAGTCGAAAGGTTTTAAATAACAAAAAAATATAAATTGAAACCAGAACAAATTCCACATAAAATGCTATCCCAAGACGCATACAGCACTTGGCTAGGAATAGAAATTCTAGAATGTGAAATCGGACGATGTAAAGTCGGAATGACCATTAGAAAGGAAATGTTGAACAGCATGAATAAAGCGCATGGCGGAATTAGCTATTCGTTAGCAGATACCGCTTTCGGATTTGCTGCAAACACACATGGTAAATATGCTGTTTCCATTGAAACAAGTATTAACCATATTGAAGCATTAAATGAAGGCGATTATATTGTTGCAGAATCGGTAATAGAAACGGTAAAGAATAGATTAGGCTTTAATATTATAGAAGTGAAAAGAGGTGATGAAATGGTAGCACTTTTTAAAGGCGTGGTTTATCGTACCCAAAAAGATTGGTAAAGTTCCTGCGCAGGCAGGAATCTCTTAGTTAAAGGAAAATAAACTTTGGCTAAGAAAAAAACATAGCAAATACCTGCGTTAGGGATTGAAACGATATCCTTTTTTACGTCAGTTCGAGTGAAATTGCTTTTTTGCAATTTAGTATCGAGAATAAGTAAAAAAAAAACACCTGCCGGCAGGCAGGTACATAGAAAAGCCCGACACTACGTAGCTTTAGCGAAGTAGTGTAACGCCAAAAAATAGTAATAATTAAAAGATACCTGCTTTCGCAGGCATGAATATGGAAGCATATATAATAGACGGAATTAGAACACCAATAGGAAACTACAAAGGCACATTATCTGCTGTGAGAACAGACGATTTAGGAGCATTAGTAATTTCAGAAATCGTAAAACGAAATCCGAGTATCCCAAAGGAAGCATACGACGATGTCATTATGGGCTGCGCAAATCAGGCGGGAGAAGACAATCGTAATGTTGCAAGAATGTCATCTCTGTTAGCCGGATTACCATTTACCGTGCCTGGTGAAACCGTAAACCGATTATGCAGCTCTGGTTTATCGGCAATCATTCACGCAAATCGTGCAATAAAAGCAGGAGACGGCGATGTCTTTATTTCTGGAGGCGTTGAGAATATGACACGCGGACCCTACGTAATGGCAAAACCATCTTCGGCATTTGGTGGCGATTCAAAAATGTATGACTCTACTTTCGGATGGCGTTTTATCAACCCTAAAATGCAACAAATGTATGGTACAGACGGCATGGGAATGACGGCTGAAAACCTAGTAGAAAAATATAATATCTCTAGAGAAGATCAAGATAAGTTCGCGCTTTGGAGTCAGCAAAAGGCAACCAAAGCACAAGAAAACGGACGTTTAGCAAAGGAAATTGTAACCGTTGAAATTCCACAACGCAAAAAAGATCCAATTCTTTTTTCTAAAGATGAATTTGTAAAACCAACAAGCTCTTTAGAAATCTTAGGAAAACTAAGACCGGCATTCAAAAAAGAAGGTGGAAGTGTAACTGCTGGAAACTCTTCGGGGTTAAACGACGGAGCAGCAGCAACTATTATCGCTTCAGCAGATGCAGTAAAAAAATACAACCTAAAACCATTAGCACGAATAGTAAGTTCAGCAGTGGTTGGTGTCGAGCCAAGAATTATGGGAATTGGTCCAGTTGAAGCTTCAAATAAAGCATTGGCAAAAGCAGGATTAACCATGGAAGATATGGATATCATCGAACTTAACGAAGCTTTTGCAGCGCAAGCATTAGCATGCATTCGTGCTTGGGGATTAGCCGATAACGATTCCAGAATTAACCCAAATGGAGGTGCAATTGCTATTGGTCATCCGCTTGGTGTTACAGGAGCAAGAGTTGCTTTTTCTGCAGCTTTAGAATTAAAACAACAGAACAAAAAATATGCGTTGATCACGATGTGTATTGGTGTCGGACAAGGGTATGCTGCGATTATTGAAAATGTGAATTTGTAAAATAGTTTGGGCGTTACCACAAGGGTCGCGCTTTCACTACTCGCTCTTTTTGAGAAAATCAAAAAGGAGCTCAAACAAACCGTTCAATCGCTAACGCAAACCCTCTCGAATGAAAAAGACCGCATAGGTTTTTTAAACTTTTGAGGTCTAGAATAGTTTACCCTGCGAGGTTGTAGAAGCCTTGTAGCTATTAAAAAACAATTAGGAATATGAGTATAAAAAGAACAGGTTTAATTCTATATGTAAAAGCATATAAGGAGTGTGTTCATTTTTATGCTGAAGTTTTAAGCCTTTCTGTTTTATTTCAGAATGAAGATTTAACGTGTTTTGATTTCTTCGGAACCTATTTAATGGTCGAAAAAGAAGATAGATTAGATTATTTAGAAGACGTTTCAGAAAATAAAAATTACAGTTGTCTACGAATAAATGTAGCAGATGTAAGAGCCGTTTCAGAGACGCTAAAAAAACAAAATATTAAAGTCGATTACCAAGAACATGATTGGGGGAAAGTAGCAAAATTTAAAGATCCAGAAGGAAATTTAATTGCTTTTAAAGATGAGGGAAGTTTTGCGAAACAAATAGAAGATTACAAATCGATCAAGGATTCAAAAACCTTGTAAGTAAAAAATTATAATTATAAAGTCACTTCGAGTGATTCCGATTTTTTCTATCGGAATGGTATCGAGAAGACATAAAAATAGTTTCCCGCTTGGAGGGAATGATAAATACATTTATCAATGAAAAAGATAGAGCACTACGTCCAAGGACAATGGACAACAGGTAAAGAAGAAGGAACACCAATTCTCGATGCAGTAACAGGTGAAGCATTCACTAGCGTTGCTATTGAAGGTTTAGACGTTCCAGAAATCCTAAACTACGGAAGAATAAAAGGAGGAGAGAAACTTCGTAAAATGACTTTTCAAGAACGTGGAAACATGCTTAAAAGTTTAGCCTTATATCTTACCAAAAGAAAAAATGCGTTTTACGATTTAAGCTATAGGACTGGAGCAACCAAAGTAGATAGTTGGATAGACATTGAAGGTGGTTTCGGAAACTTATTCGCAAACGCTTCCTTGCGTAAGCTATTCCCAAATCAATCCTATCACGTAGAAGGCGATGCTATCGATTTATCTCGTGGCGGACGCTTTATGGCACATCATATTATGGTGCCTAAAAAAGGAGTTGCTGTGCATATTAATGCTTTCAACTTCCCAGTTTGGGGAATGTTAGAAAAATGTGCAGTAAACTGGATGGCTGGAGTTCCTGCTGTGGTTTTACCAGCACCTTCGACTTCCTATTTGGCTGAAGCGGTAGCAAAAGAAATTATAGCATCCGGTATTTTACCAGAAGGCGCATTACAAATCATAAACGGAACCGTAAAAACCATTTTAGATACTGTAGAGTCTCAAGATGTGGTAACCTTTACGGGTTCTGCAAAAGTAGGACGCTTGTTAAAAGCGCATCCTAGATTAATTGAGGAGTCTGTTCCATTTACTATGGAAGCCGATTCTTTAAATGCTTCCGTTTTGGGAGAAGATGCTGTTCCTGGAACACCAGAATTCGATTTGTTTATTAAAGAAGTTAGAAAAGAAATGACCGTAAAAGCAGGACAGAAATGTACTGCGATTAGAAGAATCATTGTTCCGGAAAAATTAGTAGATGATGTGCAATCCGCATTATCAAAAGCTTTAGACAAAGTAACTATTGGAGATCCAAGATTGAAAGAAGTAAGAATGGGATCTTTGGTAAGTCATCAACAAGTGCAAGCGGTTAGAGATTCTGTAAATGATTTATCTAAAGAAGCACAAATCGTTTACGGAAGTTTAGATGAAATAAACACGATTGGAGCAGATGCTAAAAAAGGAGCTTTTATTAGTCCGATTTTATTAAGATCAGATAACCCTTTTCAAAATACAGTTATTCATGAACGTGAAGCTTTCGGACCAGTAAGTACTATAATGCCTTATAAAAACTTAGACGAAGCGATTACTTTAGCACAAATGGGTAAAGGATCATTAGTATCATCTATTGCCACAAATGATGATAAGATTGCGAAAGAGTATGTTATAAATGCAGCATCTCATCACGGTCGTATTATGGTGGTTAATCGTGATATGGCTAAAGAAAGTACTGGTCATGGTTCACCATTACCATATTTAGTTCATGGAGGTCCAGGTCGTGCTGGTGGAGGAGAAGAAATGGGAGGAATGCGTGGCATAAAACATTATTTGCAACGTACAGCAATCCAAGGTTCACCAACAACATTAACGGAGATTACTGGTATTTACCAGCAAAACGCAAAATACAAGGAAGCACCACAGCATCCATTTAAATACCATTGGGAAGATATCCAACCAGGAATGTCTATGAAAACCCACAGACGTACATTTACAGATACAGATATTATCAATTTTGCAAATGTCACTTGGGATCATTTCTATGCGCATACAGATATTACCTCTTTAGATGGAAGTATTTTCGAACAAAGAACAGCGCATGGTTATTTCATTATTTCGGCTGCTGCAGGATTATTTGTATACCCAAATAAAGGGCCAGTTTCTGCGAATTACGGATTAGAAGAATGCAGATTCTTACGTCCGTTGTACCATAACGATACTATTTATGTTCGATTAACGTGTAAGCAAAAAGTAGATAGAGATGTGGCTGCGGCAGAACATCCTAGCGGCATTGTAAAATGGTATGCAGAAATTTTCGATGCGAATACCGATGAGAAAGTAGCGTTTGCAACTGTATTAACCATGGTGCAGAAGAAGCAAGAAGTTTTAACGGAAATGACGGAAGATAAAATTAATGCATGTCTTTCTGCTTTAAAAGAAGATGCAAAACCACAATGGGGAATTATGACGCCACAGCACATGATGGAGCATTTGGAGTATACTTATAAAATCGCATCCGGAGAAATTCAAGATTTTGAAATAGCAACACCAGAAAAGATTTTAGATAAAGTACATAATAGTTTATGGAACTATGACAAGTTTCCACTCAAATCACAGTTTCCGCATCTAGAAAAAGATACTTTAGATGATTTAAAACATCCAGATTTAGAAACTGCAATCGAAAAATTTAAAGCACAAAGAGAAAAATACTTAGCCTATTTTAAAGAAAATCCAGAAGCTAAATTAAAGAATTTGGTTTTCGGAGAATTAAATAAATACGAATCGTATTTGTTAGAGAGAAAACACTTGAATCATCACTTTGAGCAATTCAATTTACTATAGTAAATTGAATTGCTCGAAGCACTCGAGAAATCGGGTGTCTCATTAATCAAAGTTTGAAACTTGAAACACAATGTATACATAATTACGAACAAACGAGAAGGTGTTTTGTACATTGGAAAAACAGGAGACTTAAAAAAAAGAATGTATCAACATAAAAATAAGGTACATCCAACAACGTTTTCTGCAAGATATAATTTAGATAAACTGGTTTATTTTGAAGAACATAAAACGGAAGTAGAAGCTAAATTAAGAGAAAAGCAAATGAAGAAATGGAAGAGGTCTTGGAAAATAGACTTAATAAAAAAAACGAATCCCGATTGGAAGGATTTGTATAAAAATTTATAAATAGTAATAAATAAAACGAGATTCCCACTTTCGTGGGAACGCTAAAGCGATGAACACACCATACGTAACAATAAACATAGAAAACGAAGTAGGATACATCGAGTTTTTCCATCCTGCACACAATTCCTTGCCTGGAGATGTTTTAGCAAAACTAGCGCAAACCATTACAGACGCTGGAACTAACGACGCTATTAAAGTAGTGGTTCTTAAAAGTGGCCGAGACAGAACTTTTTGCGCAGGAGCAAGCTTCGAAGAACTAATAAACATCAATGATGCAGCCACGGGAAAAGTATTCTTTTCCGGATTTGCAAACGTGATTAACGCGATGCGCAAATGTCCGAAATTTATTATCGGTCGCATTCAAGGAAAAACCGTTGGTGGTGGTGTTGGACTAGCTGCTGCAACCGATTATTGTATGGCATCTAAATTTGCCGCTATTAAGTTGTCCGAGTTAAATATTGGAATTGGACCATTTGTAGTCGGACCAGCAATCGAGCGTAAAATGGGATTAAGCGCCATGTCGCAAATAGCAATTGACGCAAATACATTTTATCCAGCAGAATGGGCAAAACAAAAAGGTTTATTCACGCAAGTGTATGAAAGCACCAAAGAATTAGATGAAGCTGTAAAAACAACCGCAGAACACTTATGTACTTATAATACAGAAGCGATGCTAGAAATGAAAAAAGTATTCTGGCAAGGAACAGATCATTGGGATGCGTTACTAGCAGAACGCGCAGCAACAAGTGGTAAATTGGTATTAAGTGATTTTACAAAAGAAAAATTAAAAGGATTTAAATAGATGTTTCATTATAATGATAAAAAATTTAAAGCTGTAAAGAACACTAGTAATGGTGAGACTTCAGAAGAGACTATTTTTCATTATAAGCAAACAAAAAATATAGTAACAGCAACATATTCTGGAGGCCAAATTATAGAAGGGCATCTTATAGGTTTAGTTTCCAAAGATGGAGAAATAAATATGAGATACCATCAGGTGAATACGAATGGCGATTTAATGACAGGCGTATGCAAATCTATTCCAGAAATGGGTTCCAATGGAAAAATTAGATTGCATGAAGAATGGCAATGGACCTCAGGAGATAAAAGTAAAGGCAAATCAATAATAGAAGAATTATAATATGATTTACAGTTTTAAAGGCTACACACCGGTTGTACACGAATCCAGTTTCGTGCATCCGCTTGCGGCAGTAACAGGAAATGTCATTATTGGCAAAAATTGTTATGTTGGTCCGGGAGCAGCCATTCGTGGCGATTGGGGACAAATCATTTTAGAAGATGGCGTAAACGTGCAAGAAAATTGCACGGTGCACATGTTTCCTGGAAAATCTATTACGCTTAAAGAAAGTGCACATGTTGGTCATGGAGCGATTATTCACGGCGCAAATTTGGGTAGAAATTGCTTGATAGGAATGAACACTGTAATCATGGACGATGCCGAAATTGGTGACGAATCCATAGTTGGTGCCATGGCATTTGTAAAAGCCGAAACTAAAATCCCGAACCGAAGTTTGGTTGTTGGTAATCCTGCAAAAGTCATCAAGCAGGTTAGTGATGAGATGATCGCTTGGAAAACTAAAGGCACACAATTATACCAGCAATTACCAGCAGATTGCCACGAGAGTTTAAAAGCAGTTGAGCCATTGCGGGAAGTGCCCGAAAACATGAAAATACAAGAAGGAGCTTATGATACCCTTCGCGATTTTTTAAAGAAATAGTTGGGTTAGTCTAACGTGAATTTATTAAAGTTGGGCGTTACCACAAGGGTCGCGCTTTACACTATATCTTTTTTTCTTGTTCTCGATACAAAATTGCAAAAAGCAATTTCACTCGAACTGACATAAAAAAGGATGCCATTTCAATCGCTAACGCAAATTGCGGTAAAAATAAAGATAGAATAAACTAACAAACGCTAGTTAATACGTTTTGTCATTCTGCACGTGATGCGGAATCTATAAAATAAAAGAAAAAAGACCATGTCTAATTACGAATTAAAGATGCCCAAAATGGGCGAAAGTATTACAGAAGGAACCATTATTAATTGGTTAGTTGCAGAAGGAGATTCTTTTGAAGAAGGAGATATTCTTCTAGAAGTAGCTACCGATAAGGTAGATAACGAAGTGCCAGCTCCAGCAGCGGGAACATTAGTTAAAATGATGTTTCAAGCAAAAGATGTTGTTCCTGTAGGAGGAGTTATGGCTATTTTAGAAGTTTCAGAAGAAGTAAAATCTTCAGAAAAGAAAGATGTCACTCTGAGCGCAGTCGAAGAGCCTCAGAAAAAGAAAGAAGTAAAAAAGAAACGTACTGTCAGTCCGAGTGTAGCCAAAGAATCTCCATCTAACTCATTTTCAGTAAACAACTCAAACACCTTCTTTTCGCCATTAGTAATTAAAATAGCAAAAGAGCATCACATTAGTTTTGAAGAATTAGCACGAATTCCTGCAACAGGAAACGAAGGCCGATTACGCAAAAGCGATGTGTTTCAATATATAGAAGAAGGACGACCATACAAGTTTGCTCAACCAGTAGCAGAAAAAGATCCAACAGCATATAGAATTCCCCAATTAAATTTCGATAAAGGCAAAGGAAAAGTCATCGAAATGGACAGAATGCGCCAAATGATTGCAGATCACATGGTCTATTCCAAACATACTTCGCCACACGTTACTGCTTATGTAGAAGCAGACATGACCAATATGGTGAATTGGAGAAATGTAAATAAAGTCGCTTTTCAAGAAAAGCATGGACAACGTTTAACCTTCACGCCACTATTTGTAGAAGCCGTAGCAAAAGCGGTTAAAGATTTTCCCAACATTAATGCTTCCGTAGATGGTAATAATATTATTGTAAAGGAAGATATAAATATTGGTATGGCAACGGCATTACCAAGCGGAAACTTAATCGTTCCTGTGGTAAAAAATGCAGATACTAAAAATTTAATAGAGATTGCCAGTATTGTAAATGGTCTAGCTGGAAAAGCTAGAGAAAACAATTTAGCAGGAGACGATATTAAAGGTAGCACGTTCACTATTTCTAACGTAGGAACTTTTGGAAGTGTGATGGGAACGCCAATCATTAACCAGCCAGAAGTTGCCATCTTAGCATTAGGAATTATAAAAAAAAGACCAGAAGTTATCACTACTGAAAAAGGAGATGAAATCGCTATTCGTAGTATGATGTACTTATCGCTTTCTTTCGATCATCGCGTTGTCGATGGCTTTTTAGGGGGAAGTTTTGTGCGAAGAGTTGCAGACTATTTTGAGCAATTTGATGTAGATAGAGAAATTTAAAAAGTACTGTCACTTCGAGTGATTCCGATTTTGCAAATCGGAATTGTATCGAGAAGCCTTTAACAGTTCTCGATAAAAAATTGAAAAAAAAACAATTTCACTCAAACGGACAAAAGTAAAAAATAACAATTTGTAATTCTGCACGGAATGCAGAATCCATCAAGTAGATTAAAAAGAGAACCGCTTTCGCGGTCACTAAAGATGAAAAAAGACATACTAAAAAAAGGATTTTTAAAACTCTGTACAGCGAAAGCTATGACAGAATTATACGAAGCTAATTTTAAGCAAGTTTCAAAATATGTTCATGCAACATCTCGCGGACACGAAGCGATTCAGATTGCTTTAGGAATGCAGTTATTACCTCAAGATTATGCGTTTCCGTATTATAGAGATGATGCCATGTTATTATCGTTTGGTTTAGAACCTTATGATTTAATGTTGCAACTATTAGCTAAAAAAGACGATCCGTTTTCTGGTGGAAGAACGTACTATTCGCATCCAAGTTTAAAGGATGATGATAAGCCAAAAATTCCGCATCAATCTTCTGCAACAGGAATGCAAACTATTCCAGCAACAGGAGTTGCCATGGGGATGCAGTATAAAGAATTACAAGGATTAGATGATAAAACGCTTAAAGATTTACCTTTTGTAGTATGTTCTTTAGGAGATGCTTCCGTTACCGAAGGGGAAATCGCAGAAGCTTTCCAAATGGCAGCTTTAAAGCAAATGCCAATCTTATATCTAGTACAAGATAACGGTTGGGATATTTCAGCAAATGCAGCAGAAACAAGAGCGCAAAATGCTTTTGAGTATGCACAAGGATTTAAAGGTTTAGAGGCTATTTCTATTGATGGTGCCAATTTTACGGAAAGCTATGAAGCTGTTGAAAAAGTAATAGAAACTATTCGTAAAGAAAGAAGACCATTTTTGGTGCATGCTAAAGTACCGTTATTAAATCACCATACTTCTGGTGTAAGAATGGAATGGTATCGCGATGATTTAGAAGAAGCACGTTCTCGTGATCCGTATCCAGTTTTAAAGCAACAATTAGTAGCAGCTGGGTTTACGGAAATAGAAATTGAAACTATAGAAAATTCCGCGAAAGCGAAAGTACAAGCAGACTTCGAAAAAGCATTATTAGCCGAAGATCCGAAACCAGAAGATTTATTTACAAACGATTTTGTACCAACACCAATTACCGAAGAAAAGGGAACTCGAGCGCCAGAAGGAGCAGATAAAGTAGTGATGGTGGATTGTGCTTTATTTGCCGTAGAAGAACTGATGAAAAAGCATAAAGAATGCTTGTTGTACGGACAAGATGTAGGAGGGAGACTTGGAGGTGTTTTTAGAGAAGCTGCAACCTTAGCGCAAAAATTTGGAGACGATCGCGTTTTTAATACCGCAATTCAAGAAGCATTTATTGTTGGATCTACTGTGGGTATGAGTGCGGTTGGATTGAAACCAATTGTTGAGGTGCAGTTTGCCGATTATATTTGGCCTGGACTAAATCAATTATTTACAGAAGTAAGTAGAAGTTGTTATTTATCTAACGGAAAATGGCCCGTAAGTATGATTCTTAGAGTGCCAATTGGTGCTTATGGAAGTGGAGGACCTTATCATTCGTCTTCCGTAGAAAGTGTGATTACTAATATTCGTGGTATTAAAATAGCGTATCCAAGTAATGGCGCCGATTTAAAAGGTTTGATGAAAGCGGCATATTATGATCCAAACCCTGTAGTGATTTTAGAACATAAAGGGTTGTATTGGTCTAAAGTTCCAGGAACGCAAGGTGCAACATCTGTGGAACCAAGTGAAGATTATGTATTGCCTTTTGGTAAAGCGTGGGTTTTACAAGAAATTTGGAAACAAGAAAATGTAGAAACATTAACCATTGTTACTTACGGAATGGGCGTGCATTGGGCAATGAATGCATCTGAAGAATTAGGAATGCAGGACCAAATTGAAGTAATTGATTTACGAACATTGTTTCCTCTGGATGAAGATACCATAATGAAATCGGTGAAGAAAACAGGGAAATGTCTAGTGGTAACTGAAGAACCTTCTAATAATAGTTTTGCAAGAGCCTTGTCTGGAAAGATACAAGAAGAATGTTTTAAGTATTTAGATGCGCCAGTAATGACCATTGGTAGTGAGAATATGCCAGCAATTCCTTTAAATGCAACTTTAGAGCAAACCATGATTCCTTCTACTGAAAAAGTAAAGGTTAAAATAAATACATTAATCAATTATTAAAAAGGTATAAATTAAATGTATTCTGATTTTCAATTTATTTTGTATATTGAACTCTTAAATTAATAATTAAATAAAATATGAAAAAGTACATCTCACTTTTAAGCTTAATCGCTATATTTTTTGTTGGTATGCAACAAACACAAGCACAGAATGCTAGAGCAACTGCGTCAGACGTTCCTGAAGTTAAAGCTAAACAGCAAACGTATGAGTTACATCAATTAGTCACATTATCTGGAGAGCAGCAAAGTGCTACTTTTAAAGTGTTTGTTGATCAAAATCAAAACTTAAACGGTTTAGCTGGAAATGATGATATTGCTAGCGTACAAGAAGCAAAGATGTTTTTACAAGAAAAAACACTAGCTAAATTGAAAGAGATATTAACAGAAAAACAAATGCAAGCTTATTTAAAAGACTTAGAAGCGTCTAAAAAATAGTTTGTTTTAATAATTGAAATAAAAAAGCCGCTCTATATCTAGAGTGGCTTTTTTATTTATTATTGTTGTAAACCTGGAGGATATTTTTCCATGATTTTGGCAACAAATTCTTGTATTCGTTCTTCTTTTTTGTTTTGCGATAGATAGCCAGTTCCTTGTCCTTGCCACACTAATTCTTTTTTACTAGCATCGATTAAGTCAATATAAAGTATGCCTTCGGTAGAAGTGGTTACTGTATTGTAATTATTCCAGTACCAAGGACTCCATCCCCAACCATAACCATAACGCCCATAGCCGTTGTTATAGACGTTTACTTTTTCTCTAGATTTTGTAAAAATACTAACTAGCAAATCTGGGTTTTCCGATTTAGTAAAACCTTTCGCTAATAATTCTGTTTCAATAGCACGTAAAATTCTACGTTTGTCTAGATCATTAATTTCTGCTTTGTCAATGCCTGTTTTGTAGAAAGCAAAGGTTTTAAAATCATTGAAATTTGCTTGTTTGTCATAATCTGTTGCAACTCTAACCGAACTGCAAGAGGTAGTCACTACAAATAAAAGTAGCAAGGATGTGATGGTAAATAGATTTTTCATAAGAGCTTTTTTTAATTTGACTAATTCAATAAAGCATCGTCTACATGATTAGGAAGTGTAACTTTTAAGTTTGGTTCTACTTCCATTGCTCGTTTAATAGCAAATTCTGCTCCTGAATTTCGTGCCCAACTTCGTCTTGAAATTCCGTTGTTTACGTCCCAGAACAGCATGGATTTTAAACGTTTAGATGCTTCTGTACTACCATCAAGAACCATACCAAATCCGCCATTTATAACTTCGCCCCAGCCAACACCACCACCATTGTGAATGCTTACCCAAGTTGCTCCTCTAAAGCTATCTCCAATCACATTTTGTATCGCCATATCTGCTGTAAATCGGGAGCCATCATAAATGTTACTTGTTTCTCTATATGGTGAATCTGTTCCAGAAACATCATGATGATCACGACCTAAAACGACATAACCTATTTCTTCTTTAGCAATAGCATCATTAAAAGCTTGTGCAATTTTCATGCGTCCTTCTGCATCTGCATAAAGTATTCTTGCTTGTGAGCCTACCACTAATTTGTTTTCTTGTGCACCTTTAATCCATTGGATGTTATCTGCCATTTGTTGTTGAATTTCTTCTGGCGAATTCTTTTTTATTTCCTCTAGCACCGAACAAGCAATAGCGTCTGTTTTTGCTAAATCTTCGGGTTTCCCAGAAGCGCAAACCCAACGAAATGGTCCAAAACCATAATCGAAACACATAGGTCCCATGATATCTTGCACGTAACTTGGGTATCTAAAGTCGATGCCATTTTCTGCCATAATATCAGCTCCAGCGCGTGAAGCTTCTAAAAGAAAAGCATTTCCATAATCAAAGAAATAAGTCCCTTTTGCAGTGTGTTTATTTATTGCTTCTGTATGGCGACAAAGTGTTTTTTGGACTTCTATTTTAAACTGTTCCGGATTATTAGACATCATTTCATTGGCATCTTCAAAAGAAATATCTACAGGATAGTAACCTCCTGCCCACGGATTATGAAGTGATGTTTGATCGCTTCCTAAATCGATATGAATGTTTGCTTCATCAAATTTCTCCCAGACATCTACAATGTTTCCTAAGTATGCTATGGAAACGGTTTCTTTTTCGGCTTTCGCTTTATTAACACGAGTAACTAGTTCGTCTAAATCGGTGATTTTTTCGTCTATCCAACCTTGACCTAATCGTACTTGTGTGATTTTAGGATTCACTTCTGCACAAACGGTAATACAGCCAGCAATGTTTCCTGCCTTTGGTTGCGCACCAGACATGCCTCCTAAACCTGAGGTTACAAAAAGATTTCCTTGTGGTTCCTTTTTTATTTTTCTAAAACCATTTAAAACGGTAATTGTCGTTCCGTGTACAATTCCTTGCGGTCCAATATACATGAAACTTCCAGCAGTCATTTGTCCGTATTGCGTAACACCAAGTGCATTAAATTTTTCCCAATCATCCGGTTTAGAATAATTAGGAATCATCATTCCGTTAGTCACTACAACACGTGGTGCATTTTTATGACTAGGAAATAATCCCATAGGATGGCCAGAGTACATAGCTAGTGTTTGCTCGTCATTCATTTCTGCCAAATACTTCATGGTTAATCGGTATTGAGCCCAATTAGAAAATACAGCGCCATTACCTCCATAGGTAATTAATTCGTGAGGATGTTGTGCAACGGCATAATCTAAATTATTCTGAATCATCAACATAATAGCCGCAGCTTGCTTTGTTTGAGCAGGATATTCCTCTATAGGTCTAGCGTACATTTTGTAATCTGGACGCAGACGATACATGTAAATTCTTCCGTAGGTTTCTAATTCATTTTTAAACTCAGGAAGTAATTCTGCATGATGTTTTTTATTAAAATAACGTAGCGCATTACGAAGTGCTAGTTTTTTTTCTTCCGCAGATAAAATAGCTTTGCGCTTTGGTGCATGATTTATATCTGCTTCGTATGCTTTTGGCTGTGGTAATATTTCTGGAATGCCTTCTAATATTTGATTTTTGAATGTCATAATGGTAACCGGCTTTACTTTTTTTTTATTGTTTTTCGTGAAGTCGAAGCGTTAAAACCGTAAGGACAATGTCTGCAACCACTTTCGCAACAGTATCCACGTTTTAAATGGTATTGCTCTGTGAAACACTTGTAACCTTCGGGTGTTAGGTAGTAGTCGCCTTCTTCAAGAGGTATAAATTTCTTCATATCACAAATATAATGTAATTTGGATTGATTTTTGAATGGTATAAAATATGATTTTTATTTCTAAATATTTAGTTCCTAAAGGGTACACGGGAATTTCTATTTTTCCTTTTGTGTTTCTAAAATATAGAAGTTTAAAGCGGAATAAAACATTAATTAACCATGAGCAAATTCATTTAAGACAACAATTAGAGTTGTTTATTATTTCTTTTTATTTCTTGTATTTTTTAGAGTTTTTGGTTCGATGGATTTCGTGTAGAAATTGGGAGGAAGCGTATAGAAATATTTCATTTGAAAGAGAAGCTTATATAAATGAAAAAGACCTTAATTATTTAAAATCAAGGTCTTTTTGGAATTTTGTAAAGTATTATTAAGGTTTTAAAACCACTTTCTGTATTTTTTGTTTTCCGTTAGAAAGTATTGCTTTAACGATATAAGCGCCTTCCGAGAAATTATGATTATTAAAACGAATCTCTGAAGCATTAATTTCTGTTTTGTTAATTAGAACTCTTCCTAAAAGATCATAAACTATGACTGTGCTAATGTTATCGTTTCCGGATTTTACTTTTATAAAGGAATTATTAGGAGCTATAATTTCTAATCCAGATAATTCATAATCCTCGATGCTTAAAGCATTATCGGTATATCTTAATATGAATCTATCATTATACGTACCAGTATTTATATTAAAGCTATACGGATTAACACGTAAATTATGTATGGTATTGGTATAGGTGTCTTCTATAAAAATGGCTTGGTTGGTGTCTTGAAATAAACCATCTAGCGTATTTATAGCAATAGAATAATTTCCGTTTTCAGGAATTACTATTCCTAAAGGTACCGTGTCTGTATCTTGAAAAGGAAGCGCTTTACCCTGTATGGACATTCTTTCTTCTTCAATTAAGGAATAAAAACTAATAGTTCCTCCAGCAAATTCATAACCATCATATAATCTGTCATTATCATTGGTAGCTCCTTCAATATAACCAACTAAAATAGAGGTTCCTATTTCATTTGGAGAAATAAGGTCTAGCCAAATTCTATGGCGTTCTATGTCTGAAGATTGTCTCGCAGAGGATTCATTTGTTCTATAGAAATTACTATTAATTAATGTTTCATTACGCATGCTGTTATTAAAAATAACCTCTTCATTTTGCGTTGCATTATCTAACATTAATACGAAGAAAGCTTGTCCTGCAGCAATGTCACCACCAAAAGTAGCTGGATTAGAACCGGTAAAATTGTTGTCAATATATTCGTCACTATAATTATAGATAAAATCATAATAAAACGGACTATCTTGATAGCTTGGAGCAGTTTGATGTGTCCAAAAATAAATAGTACCATCTATATTAGGGTTTGCAGCTATAAAGTCGGCATAAGATATTGCAGAAGGGTAAGGATTACCAATTAAGTTCCAATTATCATCTTCGTTAGTAGCTTGAAAATCTCCAGAAGATGTATAAGGTCCACTTGTATGTGTGCCTCGGTTTATAGGAACCGTAATCACACCATTTTGTGGTTTTCCGGAAAATTCGGTTGTATTGGTTGGTACGCCAGTATCAGGAACTAAGCCTCTTACAATATACCCTTTACCTTTACTCATGTTTCCAGAAGCAGCAATCCAATCACCGTGTGTAACTCCATTTAATGTTGGATTCCACTCGTAAATTAGTTCTCCTGTTGCTGCTGAAATATCGGTAACATTAAAGTCTTCATCGGTTGGTGAACTCCAATAAATATAATCGTATGAATTTACGCCGTTAGGTACTGTGCGTTGCATATTGATAATTCCATTACCTGTGTTGTCGTTTATATTAGGTCCAGATTCATAAACTTGAATTAAACTTCCAGAGTCTCTTATGTCTATAATTCCATCCAAATGAATCCAATCCATAACTTGTAAATTTGTGCCAGACAGAATTTCAACATAACCATTAGTATCTACGGTTAAATTTAATGCAGAAGCCAAAGTTGGAGGAATTGGAGCACCTATAGGGATGTTGGTGTTATCTGCAATTGGTGAGCGATTATTTGATAGGGCTATGTCTGGAATAAGAACACAATCACTAAGGGTTGGTACCCCAGAAGGTGTCCAGTTATCATGAACATACCAATTTGTATCAATAGAACCGTTCCATGTTTTACTAGATTGATCTACAACAACATCATCTATTAAAGTAACGGTATTACCACAGATGGTATAGGATACTTCAGCTGTATACGTGTCTGGTGTGTTTACTGTTAATGTGGAATTTGTTCCAAGAACAGTAGTTCCTGTGCTTGCAGAAAACCATTCTACAGAACTTGGTGTGATAATAGCTCCATTTGGTACAAAACGCCATGCTTCGTTGGTTGTTTCCCAATTTGCATCTAAGCCATTTCTACAAGGTGCTGCAGCATATTCACCATTAGATACATCTCCTTGTAAGCCTACGATGGCATTACCATCATTCCATGTAGAAGTCCCACTGTTTTCAATCTTTTTTTCTTCTATAAATACTTCAATTATATTAGTGGTTTCATGAAGTATAATCATTCCTGTGTAAAAAGTAGAAGGATCGGTAAACATGGGGATGTTGTCCCATGAAACTTGAAACTGTCTACATGGAGCAGTACCTACTGTTCTGCTTCTTATTGGTGTGTTTGTCATCCCTGATGGGTCAATATCATGATAGACTCCAAAAATAGTTTGTTCGAATAAGTTCGCTCCGTCTGGTATGTTTGTGCTAAATGACCATGGACAAAAAGTACCAGGTGTATTATTTACTAAGTCGAAGGTAACTATACCATTAGCACCTACTAAAACTTCATCATAACATTGTCCGTAAAAATTAAAATCAAAACCAATACCTGTTGTGTCATCTGCCCATACATCATCTGTAGATATAACTTGGGATCCGCCAAATAGTATTGGAAAATCATAGACAGGTGCAACATAAGTTATTTGTTCTACGGCATAACTGTCTGTTTCTCTTATTGTGGAATGTGCTTGTAATGTAAGTGTAGGGCTAGAGCAATCTAAACTAAAGCTAGGGTCTGGGTCAAATGGGTCTGCGGAAAAAGGGTCTACTCCTTGTTCGCCAGCAATTATAGGACAAACAGTTGGTGTTGTTATTATATTTGTACAACCAGTAGTAAATGTTGTGGGGGTCCAAATACCAAAATCTACAGCATTACAAAGGCCTCTTACAAATATATAGTAAGTAGTTCCTGAGGATAAACCAGTTAGATTTATAGTTGTTCCTGTTGTTGTGCCTGTTATATCTCCAGCAGGAGTGTTCGTTGAATTATCCGTGGAAACGATATACTCATAACCATTTGCAGGTGCTGGAGAAGAACCTGTCCAGCTAAACGTTCCGGTAGTAGAAGATGTAGCGGTTCCTGTCAAGCTAGTTGGGTCATCCGTACAGTTTAACGGTGTAATCGTAATTAAATAATCTTCAGCTTCACCAGAAGGTCCAAAGGTATCAAAAGCACATGGGTCAGGTGAGGTTTCCCAGTAATCTGCTAAAATTCGAAATCTATAAGTTCCTGCAGCGACTCCGGGTATGGTGTAATTAAAATTAAGATTGGTTATATAGCTAGCTGAATCGTAGATTTGTTCGTTTAGATCATTAAAATCGCCATCGTTATTCCAATCTACCCAAATTCCTACTCCCATTCCTGAAAATCCATATATAAAATCAGCAGAAAATGTAATATTACCACCTGGTGCTTGGGAAGCTGTCATAGAGGTGTAATCTGCATAACCACCAGTGGTGTAACCCGTATTGTTATTTGTAATATTTGTTATACCATTTGTTGTAGAGAAATCATCAATATAATTTGAAGAATTTGTAGATACAGGTGTACAAGGTGTAATTTCTGAAGTAAATGTGCCTGTTGAAGAAGAAGTAGATAAGCCAGAACTTGTACAAGTTACTACTAAATTCCAAGTTCTAACTATTCCAAGAGCTGGAGCTAGCATACCTGTAAGTGGAGCATACGAACTGGTAGATGTACCTTGGTTTGTCCAAGGAGCACCACCAGTATCACTGTATTGCCATTGATAAGAAAGAGCAGTACCTGTTGTGTATCCGGTTACTGTAACACCATAAGTAGAACCTGGATTACCAGATGCAGGGCTAACGGTTAAAGTTCCTCCGGTTGGTGTGCCAGAGCAAGGGAGTAAGGCTAGAACCGTAATCGTATAGTCTTCTGCTTCTCCATAATTAAAAGAACCACAAGCAGGAGCAGGATTGCTAAGGTACGCATTTCTTATGCGCATTCTATAATTGCCAGCTGCTTGAGCTCCAGGGATTGTTATAGTTCCTAAAGTAGCAGGAGTGGCTAGATATCCTGTAGATATTACATTTTCGCCAAGATCATTAAAGTTTCCATTACCATTCCAATCTATCCATACATTATAGCCGTATGTGCTAGAGGGATGCGTTGCTGATAGTGTAAAGCTGAATCCGGGGAATTGACTGGCAAAATGCGATGTATAGTCGGTATAACCAGAAAAACCTGTCCCTGTATTATTAATGTTTGAGACACCTCCAGCGGTTGTAACACCACTAATATAATATGATGCTGAATAATTGTTTGTTGGTGTGCAAGTAGCGGTTGCGTCAACAATACAAATTGTGCCATTCATATTATTTCCTCCAGTATTATTTGTTCTCATTAAACGAAGAAAATATGTAGTATTAGGGGAAACGGTAATGTTTGCTAAACTAGTATTTGCAGTATTGGGGCTTGTGCATGCTATTTCGGTTAAAGAACCGCAAGTACCACTGTAAATCGCGATTCCTAACCTCCTGTTGCTTGTTCCTATTATGTCAATTAGAGATGTGCTAGCTCCAGTTGTAAATGTTCCCCAACCATCTCTTTGGGAGACTCCACAACTTGGGTCTGCCATTGAATCTGTAAATGCAGTCTCAACATTATAACTTGTTGTAATGCAAGAATTGTTTACAGGAATTACAAATGTGCTTGAACAATTGTTTGTTTGTCCAAAACAATACGTGGTGCATAAAACAAATAAATAAAGAATAGGGAATTTAGTCTTAAATTGCTTTTTTTTGCAATATTGTAAAGCATTGCGTAAGTGTAATTTTTTCATCATAAACTGTAAATTTGGAACATAAGTTTACGTCAAAAAGACATTATAAAGAAGCAAATTGTAGATTTGGGGATCTAAATTTAAAACAAGTAATTAATGTCTAATTTAACATTTTATTTAAAAATAATGTTGTGTATTAACATTTTTATCTAAAATAGTTTAATATTATTAATAATAAATAATTTTTCGTTGAAACGATGGGTTTGACTGTTGAAATTAATGTAAGTGCTGATCATCAGGTTTTTGTGAGAAAAACGTATATGAATCATGCTTTTATTTCAGGAAATAAATTAAATAAGCTGAAGTATAATATCATAGAAGCTAAAAATCAGAAGAAAACTACCTTACTGACTTTTGGGGGTGCTTTTTCAAATCATATTGCTGCTGTTGCTGCGGTGGGCAAAGAATATGGTTTTGATACGGTTGGCGTTATTCGTGGTGAAGAGTTAGCGAGTAAGGTGAACGAAAATTCTACCTTGAGTTTTGCTAAACAACAAGGCATGCAATTTCATTTCGTTTCTCGTGAAGCGTTTAGAAGTAAGACTTCTGATTTATTTATAGAGGAATTAAAAGATGCTTTTGGAGACTTTTATTTAATTCCTGAAGGGGGAACAAATGCTTTAGCTGTTAAAGGTTGTGAAGAGATTATAGAAAAAGGTGACGAAGTGTACGATTATATATGTTGTCCTGTAGGAACTGGTGGAACTATATCTGGAATTATTAACGCGAGTTTTCCGCATCAAAAAATTCTGGGATTTCCAGCATTAAAAGGAGACTTTTTACAAGAAGAAATCACTAAATTTACCAACGGAACAAATTGGGAGTTAATAACGGATTATCATTTTGGAGGTTATGCAAAAATAAAAGCCAACTTAATTACGTTTATTAATGTGTTTACTAAGGAATACAATATTCCTTTAGATCCTGTTTATACAGGAAAAATGCTATTTGGAATTCAAGATTTGATAGCAAAAGGATTTTTTCCGAAGCATTCCAAAATATTAGTCATCCATACTGGAGGGTTACAAGGCATTGAAGGAATGAATGCCGTTTTAAAAAAGAAGAATTTACCATTGATTGTATAAAAGATGAAGAAAATAATTATTGCAAGCTGTATATCGTTATTGATGTTTAGTTGTGGGACAAGTAAAAAAACAGTTACAAAAAGAAATAAAAGAGTTGTAGTGGTTAAAAGTTCTGAAAAAGAACCAGAACAAGAAAATGTAACTACTCCTGAAATTGCACCAAATACTCCTGAAGTTTATGCAAACTCTACCGAAGAGTATGTTGCCATTTATAGTGATATAGCACAAGATGAAATGCGTAAATATGGTATTCCTGCGAGTATTACTTTAGCACAAGGTATTTTAGAATCTGCTTCTGGTAAGGGAAGACTTTCTGTAGAGGCTAATAATCACTTCGGAATTAAATGTCACGATTGGACTGGTGCGAAAATTTATCACGATGATGATGCGTCACAGGAATGTTTTCGTAAATATAACAACTCTAAATATTCCTTTAGAGATCATTCGCTTTTCTTAACCGGTAGAAGTCGTTATAGCAAATTGTTTGATTTTGAAAAAGATGATTATGAATCTTGGGCAAAAGGACTACGCGCTGCAGGGTATGCTACAGATAGAAAGTATCCTGTTAAATTAATTAGTTTAATTGAACGTTACCAATTACATAGATTCGATGCAGAAGTATTAGGGAAGCAAGCAGATAATAATGATAAGCATACAGTGGCAAAAGGAGATACCATGTATTCTGTTTCAAAAAAATATAAAATTACAGTTAAAGAACTTCAAGAATTAAATGGTTTAGAAGATACCAGCTTGTTTGTAGGTCAGGTACTCTTTGTAAAACCAATGCCAAAAGATTATTAAATTTCATGAATTATACACGTAGTAGTGCATTATTTGCACAAGCAGAAAAAGTGATTCCTGGGGGAGTGAATTCTCCTGTAAGAGCATTCAATGCTGTAGGAGGAACACCTATATTTATTAAAGAAGCAAAAGGAGCTTACTTAATAGATGAAGACAATAACCAGTATATCGATTATATAAACTCTTGGGGGCCAATGATACTTGGTCACGCTTTTCAGCCTGTTGTAGATGCAGTTGTAGAGAAAACCAAAAAAGGAACTTCTTTTGGAACACCAACAGAGATTGAAACGCAAATTGCAGAATTAGCGGTTTCTATGGTGCCAAATATAGAAATGATTCGTTTTGTGAATTCCGGAACAGAAGCTTGCATGAGTGCAGTGCGTCTTGCTCGTGGTTTTACAGGAAAAGATAAAATTATAAAATTTGCAGGTTGTTATCACGGACATAGTGATTCGTTTTTAATACAAGCAGGAAGTGGTGCTGTTACTTTTGGGTCGCCAAATAGTCCCGGAGTTACTGCAGGTACCGCGAAAGATACTTTGTTAGCGACTTACAATGATATTGCAAATGTTGCTCAAATTATAGAAGTAAATAAAGGAGAAATAGCTTGTGTTATTTTAGAGCCTGTTGCTGGGAATATGGGCTGTATTCCTCCAAAGAATAATTTTTTACAGGAGTTAAGAACGCTTTGTACTGCTAATAATATTCTTTTGATTTTTGATGAGGTTATGACCGGTTTCCGACTCGCAAAAGGTGGTGCACAAGAACTATATGATGTGAAAGCAGATATTGTTTGTTTTGGAAAAGTAATTGGCGGCGGATTGCCAGTTGGTGCATTTGCTGCTAATAAAGAAATTATGAGTTATTTAGCACCTATTGGTCCTGTGTATCAAGCAGGAACTTTAAGTGGTAATCCTCTAGCTATGGCTGCTGGTTTGGCGATGCTACAAGAATTAAATGGAGATGCAGTTATTTATAATCGTCTAGCGGAAAAAACAGAATATTTGCATAAAGGTATTGCTGAAGTATTAAGCCAAAATAATATTACACATACCATAAATAGAATAGGTTCTATGATTTCTGTGCATTTTGCAGCTGGTGAAGTATTAGATTTTGAAACTTCTGCCGAAGGAAATAACGAAACTTTTAAAAAGTTCTTTCATGGAATGTTAAATGAAGGTGTTTACATTGCGCCAAGTGCTTTTGAAACTTGGTTTATTACAGATGCTTTAACGTATGAAGATTTAGATAAAACAATTCGTGCTGTGGACGCAGTTGCTAAAACATTATAAAATAAAAAGCACCTTAAAGATTTCTCTTTTAAGGTGCTTTAAAAAAAAACTAAAAACTAACTATACTACTCTTTACTAGGTTTGCTGTCACGCTCTCCTTTTTTGCCTTTTCTTTTTCCTTCTTTATGGTTTCTTTTGTCACCTTGCTTTTCCCATTTAGCATATTGGTCTGCATTTAAAATGCTTTTCATTTTTTTCTTATTTGCTATCTGTGCGTCTAAATGCTCGTTTTTCATTTTAAGCATTTCTTCTTTACTAGGTTTTTCTTCCGATTTTTTTCTATCTTTTCTAGCTTCCATTTTTGCTTTTCTGGCAATAGCGTTTTCTAAATTAATAGCTCCAATTTCTTTTTGTTGTGCAGCTGTTAGATCTAAATCTAAAGTCATTTTTTTAGTTCGTAATTCTGCCATTTCTTGCGGACTGAAATCTGCTCCTTTGTGCTTTCTCTCCATTTTCTCTTGCGCACTAACTTGTATAGTTACTAAGGCTAATGCTATAATTAATAATTTTTTCATTTGTTTCTGTTTTAATTGTTATTTGCTTCTAGGACTTCGGAAAACTAAAATAGTTTAATGATAGAAATATTTTTAACAACTAATTAACTAATTGTGCTTGTTCAATTAAGCGTAGCGTAGTTTGAAATAAAGGGCTTTTTTCCATCTTGCTTTTTAGCCAAGCATAGAAGCTTATTCCAAAAATGTCTTCTTGTTTTGCAGGAATCCATTCAAAAGAATCTTCTACCAAATTCTTGAATTTCTCTGTTGTAATAATCTCTGGTTGCTTGTAGAATTTTTCAACAAAACCTAAATACGTAGTCACACGTTCTTGATTGATCTCTTTTAAATAGGTATTGTATTGCCTTTTAAAACTTTGAAGTCTAGATTCTATAATGTCAATATCACCAAGCTCTACTTGTAATAATAATTCGGTAAGGTTCTTTTTGATAGTCCATTCTATTCCGGCTTTTTCTATATAGTATTTGTCGGTGTGGTAAAATTTAGAAAAAACTTGCTTTGCTTTCGTTAGGTTCTCGTTTTGAATGTAAAACATAATTAAGCTTAATCTTATATCTAATACTGTTTCGGTATCTGTATGCTTTGAATGAAGATAAGGTGCCAAATACGATATTGCTTCTTTTTGTTTATTGGAGTAGTTTAAGTTTAGAGCTAGTAGTAAATCGTGTTTTAATATAAAGGTGTTGTAGTGTTTTTTCTTATTAGCCAGCATCAGATTATGCATGACTTCTAGATGTGCCTTCGATTGTTTGAATTTTTTATTTCGGAATAACGCATTTGCAATCATATAAACCACTTGAATATGATAGAATAATTCTTTCTCATTTGTTTTACGAAGCTTTATAATAGCGTAGGTTTTCATTAAGAAAGATTCGATTTTTAAATAATCTTTAGTAACAAAAGCTGAAATACTTACAATATGCATTAATTGGTATAGGGATTTAAAAGAAATGGAATCATGTATATTAATATGATGTTCTTTTAGTGTATCATTCAATAAGGTTTCAAAATCTACAATTTCTTTTTTATAGGAAATATTATTCAATGCTTGTCGGATTTTTGCATAGACAATATTGAGTTGATCTTCTAAATAATGTTTTTTTTGATTGCTATTGTATTTTAAAATCAGCTGCTCCATATCTAAGGATGGATTTGTAAATGCGTACTGAATTTTTATACTGTAAATCTCATTTAGTATCGCGAATAAATGATGTTCTGTTGCAAGGGTTTCCGCTTTGTCTAAAATGTGATAGGCAACCTTGGCCTCTTTCATTAAAAAGAAGTTTCGCGAAGCAAGAATGAATTTTATGATTTGCATGTCAATCGAATTCTCTTCCTCTAGATTGGTGTTTGCAATAAAATCAATGATCGATAAGTAAAGCCTTTTTCGTAATGCGTGATATGCATTTTTGTTAGATGTATTATAAAGGCTTGTAAAAATAGCATCAGACGAAAGCGTATTCTTCGCAATTAACTTAAATAATTCCACATTTTTGATATCGTTTCTTTTGTTCTTTTTCTTAAGATATATAAGGAATCGTTGCTGTTCTTCGGAAGAAAAAGTAGAAATGATCGTGTTTAAATTAGTCATTTAATCGTCAGTATTATTTTTATTAAAGTACTAAATATAATGAATAGGTTTATTTTTTATATGAAAATATCGTCAGTATTACTGAAATTTTGTGTTTGGAGTATTTCTGAAGTGTTACATATTTGTCCCAATAATCATTTAAAACAAAATAATATGGATTATCAAACAACCGTTTCAGGAAATGAAACAAAAAACAAGAAGAAGATTAAAAAAGAAGCAAAGGTATTCGATCAAAAACCAACCAATGCATTTATTGGTGCATCCTGGTCTGTTTTATTAGTCGGCGTAGTTGCTTATTGCATAGGTTTATGGAATGCAGGAATGGAATTAAACGAAAAAGGCTATTATTTTACCGTTTTACTTTTTGGTTTGTTCTCGGTTATTTCTGTTCAAAAAGCAGTTCGAGACAAAATGGAAAACATTCAGGTCACCGAAATGTATTACAGTATCAGTTGGTTTACAACTATTGTGTCTATTACATTATTAGTGGTAGGTTTATGGAATGCCGATTTAGAACTTAGTGAAAAAGGCTTTTATGCCATGTCCTTTGTTTTGAGTTTGTTCGCAGCAATTGCAGTACAGAAAAACACAAGAGATGTTGCTTTTATAGATAATAACAGCGAAACAGAAGAGATTTAAAACTTTGTTTTGATGATTGGTTTTTATAAACCCAAAGCCTCGCAATTCGTTTTGCGAGGTTTTAAACCAAAGAACTATCACTATCTTTAAACTTTAAATTCTACAGTCATGCACTCAAAATTTATAAAAGAATTACCCGATTTGATTAAAAATGAAGTAATTTCTAAAGAAGTCGCTTTAAAAATCGAATCGTATTATAGATCTAAGGAAGAAATCACACCTAATAAACTATTTGTTGTTTTTGGCGTATTTGGATCCTTATTAGTAGGGCTAGGTATTATTTTAATACTTGCTCATAATTGGGATCAATTTTCAAGAGCTATTAAAACAGTATTTGCTTTTCTACCTTTGGTTATCGGACAACTTTTTGTTGGCTATTCTATCCTAAAAAAGAAAAGCCAAACATGGAAAGAAGCTTCCGGAACCTTTCTCTTTTTCGCTGTTGGTGCTAGTATCGCTTTGGTGAGTCAGATTTATCATCTACCAGGAGATTTAAGTAGCTTTTTATTGACTTGGATGCTACTTTGTTTACCTGTAATTTATTTGCTGAAATCACATGTTTTAGCAATATTACATATTGTTTTTGCAACCTATTTTGCCTGTGAGAGTGGTTATGGCTATCCCTCTTCAGAAAGTTCTCCTTGGTTATACATTCTAATGATTGCTTTGGTTTTGCCACACTACTATATGCTGTTGAAACAAAATCCGAAAGCAAATATTACCTCTATTTTTAATTGGTTTATTCCTTTAAGCGCAACGATTGTTCTTGGTGCATTTGTAGAAACAAATTATAGTATTGGTTTCTTGTTGTATATGATTCTTTTCGGATTGTTATACAATATTGGGAAAATCCCTTTTTTCTATGCGCAGCAATTAAGGCGTAATGGCTATCTTATTATTGGTTCTATAGGAACCATTGTTATTTTGTTATGGACGAGCTTTACATGGATTTGGGAAGATTTAATACGAGAAGTGGTTTTCTTTTCGAATGAGTTTTACATTGCTATTGCTTTATTTTTAGGAGCCCTTGTAGTTATAGGCTATTCGTATTACAAGCAATGGATTAAAGAATTTCATTTATTTCAATATGTCTTTATCTTTTTTAGCATACTCTTTTTCTTCGGATTTTCTTCGGAAACCATACCAACCATTTTGGTGAACGTTTTACTATTTGTCTTAGGATTAATAACCATAAAAATAGGAGCAGACCGCTTTCATTTTGGGGTTTTAAATTACGGGTTATTCATCATAACCAGTTTAGTAGTTTGTAGATTTTTTGATACAAACATGTCTTTTGTAGTAAGAGGATTATTGTTTGTAACTGTTGGTTTCGGATTTTTTATAACCAATTATTGGATGCTTAAAAAGCAAAAACAAATACTTAAAAAATAAGGTACACATGAAAACAATTCACCTATTTATTTTATTCGTACTAGTAGCACTGATACAATTATTTGTGCCTGCTCAAATGATTCTTAATCAAGAAAACACGTTAAAAGAAGGCACAGCCTATAAATTTAAAACGCAGCCTATTGATCCCACAGATCCTTTCCGTGGAAAATATATAACACTGCGTTATGATATAAATGCATACCCAACAACAGATTCTATTTGGGAACCACAACAAGATGTTTTTATCTATCTAAAAACGGATAGCCTAGGGTTTGCAGAAATAGACCAAGTAAGTAAAAGGCCTTTAGAAACAACATCCGAATATATTATAGCAAAAGTGAATGTGTATGATGAATACCAAGATGTACTGCGTATTCATTTGCCTTTTGATCGTTTTTATATGAAAGAAACTAAGGCTAAAGATGCCGAAATTGCACATAGAAAAGCACAACGTGATAGCTTGCCAAATAATACCTATGCTTTAGTTTTTGTTAAGGATGGTGCTTCTGTTTTAGAGAATGTTTTTATAAATGACATTCCTATAGCTGATTATGTGGTAAAGTAAAATGGTATTGGATAATATTAAATAGCAGCGATCTAGTTTAAAAAAAAGGATCTGTAATTCTTTTCTGTTTTTTGGTGAAAACAAAACCATGAATGCAGAAGAAATTATAGATGTGAAACGAATAGAAATAAAAAAGGCTTTCGTAGAAACGAGAGCCTTTTTTAGTGCTTTTTTTTATGTAAATTATAGAGAATCGATATATTCTTCAATCAAGGAATAACCCTCATCATGCACCATTGTTGTACCAATTAATGGCATAGAGTACGTGTCTATATAATTTTGAGTTCTTGCTAGAATGGTAAATTTAAACGTGTTAATATCGGTGTCTCCAAAAGGAGTTTCATATCTAAAATCTAAACTAGATTCGGTATCACAACTTCCTCCCGGTTGGTGACAATGTGCACAATTTACATCAAAATATGCTCTAGTTCTTTCAGCTAAAGAATAATCATCTCTGTTTTCCCAATTAGGCAAAACACTAACAGTTGAAGGATCTGTAAGGTTTGAAATGTAATTATTATCAATAAAATGTTGTAGCTGATTATTAAAATGCATTGAACGTAATTTTGGTCCTATAGGTACAATGTCTGTGTTAATACTATGACACTGCGTACAATCTGCGCTAGAAGGAATTTTATAATTTATATTCTGTGTATCTCCAGAATTATCCACATAGCTATAAGGGACAACGCTTCCGTTTGCATCTAAAGTAGCTTCGGTTTGTGATTCATTCCATTTGTAATTTCCAGTAACCCAAGCGCCATTTTGTTTTATTAAAATTCTGGTTTCCATAATTTGCTTTCCTAAGGTTTCATCACGTTCATTATTAAAATAGTAAAACGTTTTTGCTATCACGGTATCGTCTGGAAATGTTGGTAATCCATCATCCACATATTGCATGGTTTCACCAGAAGGTAAAGCTATTATACGTTGTTTATGTGCGTAGTCAGTAAATAACGGTGTTGTTAAGTCATATTCAAAAGCGTAAGGACTAGGGATTAAATCCGCAATATTTCCTGAAAATAAATTCAAATCGGAAAGATTATTTTCAAATTGTGTACTTACAATAGGTGCTAATGTAGTAAAACTGATAACCTCTGTTTGTATACTTACATTATCACTACAAATAGATTGAATATAAACATCATAGGTTGTGTTTGCTTCTAAGTTCGTTAAAGTAGTAGTTGCTGTTGTGGTTGTTATCGTTTCGCCCAAACCTAAAACAAAACCGGAAACTCCATATTCTAAAGTATACGTTGCGTTGGTATTACTGTTCTCCCAAGTAATAGTTGCACTTTCATGCGAAACGTCATTGGATAAAACATTGGTTGGCGTTGTGCATTGCGCGATAAACTCATCATCTGGATCATTAAAACAAGAGACGAATGTGCATGCAATACATAAGGCGAAAATTACTTTCTTCATGATTTAAAATTTTAAAAGAGATGTGAAAGTAATAAAATGTATATGAAAATTAATAAAAAGTGAATAAAAATTCAATAATCTTATTAATATAGTAGGTAGTGAGAGGGTCTTTTGTTAATTAAGTATCAATTTTTTTGTAACTGTTTTGTTATCAGATTTAATAACCGCCAAGTAAATTCCCTTTTGTAATCTTTTTAAATTTAATGTTTCCACTGCTTGTAAGTTGTTTTTTGTGAAGACCGATTTTCCTAAAACATCATAAATGGTTATGGAATTATTAGAATTATTGCTATTTAGAAGATTAAGATTTACAATACCATTATTACTCGGATTTGGATATATTTTTATAGCATCTTTTGTGTTTTCATTACTGCTTAACGGATTAGTACTTGCAGCATATTCTAACAATGCACCTAAAGCGCCTTTTGTAACTTCGGTTAAAAATGCAGGATCCATATTTGCTAATACATCGGTTGGTGAGTGTGGATGTGAGGATTCGTTATATTCGTATAAACCAGTTATTATTTCTCCATTATTTTCAAAAGGAATATAATCGGAAGCATACGCATAAGAAATATCTGTATCTAAACTAGAGTAAAATTCTATACAATTGGCTAAAATTGCTGTCATTGCAGATGAAGCACTGTTGTTAGAAGGCGGATTACTTCTGTCTTCTTCGCATGTAATTGTGTTATTTGTTTCGCCATTAACACCACCAACTTGATCAATATTAAAGATCAAACGAATATCTAAGTTTTGAGGATTTACTGTATTATCTACATAATACTCACTACCAATTAATCCATCTTCTTCTCCACTAAAATGTATTAATTTTATAGAGTATTCTGTGTCTATGTCTTTTAGTAACCTCGCTATTTCTAATAATAATGTGGTACCACTACCATTGTCATTTGTTCCAGGACCATTAATGGTGTCGTAATGAGCATCAATAATAATATAGGTGTTTGGGTAAACCGTTCCTGTTTTAGTAACAATAATGTTATTGCTTGTCCCAGAAGAATAGGTGAAAGGCTGTAAAACAATATCAGTATATCCTAAAGAAGCATAACGTGCAGTAATCCAGTTTTGGGCAGTTGTTAAATTAGTAGAACCAACATCTTTTACGCCAAAACTTTCAAAACTGGTTAAGTCAGCAAGAATATTAGAAGCTGAAACATTGTCTACTACACTTTGGAAATATGTGTTGTATGTTTGAGAATACATAGTAACGCTTAAAAAGAATAGTATAATAGTTTTAATAAATGTAGGTTTCATTTTTATTTGGATAAGTAGATATATTTTATAAAAATAGAGGTTATTAATTTACTACACAAGTTATGGTAACTGTTGCTTCTGTACCAACTCGCATGGTGCCAAACGTTTCACCTATTTCGTAATCAAATCTATTTATTACTAATTCCCCTGTAAAGGTGTCTCCTGAAAAGGTAAACGGAATATCAACTTCTTTAGTAACTCCGTGAATCGTTAAGTTTCCTGTGGTAATATATCCATCAGAAGATTTTGTAACTACGGTGGATTGAAAGCAAATATTCGGATATTTTTCAACGTCAAAGAAATCTGAAGTACGCAAATGGGTATCTCGTTTCTTGTTTTTTGTATATATGGTTGCAGCATCTATACAAATATCAAAATTGGCATTTTCTGGCATAGAAGAGTCTAAATTAAAGTCCCCTTGCATTCCAGTGAAAGTTCCTTTTACTTTAAAAATACCTCCTCCAGTAATATGAAAGTCGATTTTAGATGCTTCTTTATTTATAGTCTGCTGTGCTTTAATTGTAGAAGTACTACAGATAAATAGTGAAGCGAATAGGAATATAATATTTTTCATATTTTCTAATTATATAGGTATAGTCGAAGTAAGTTTATAAAAATTTCAAAGGCATAAATAAAATGGATTCTAATGAACAACGCAGGTTATTGTTAGTTTCACCATTTCTCCAATAACAAAAGGATTTGCATTTTCAGCAAGATGGTAATCTGTTCGGTTAATTTTAAATGCACCAATAAAGGTATTGTCCTTATATGTAAACGGAATACTAACATCCCGACTTACGCCAAGCATGGTTAGTTTTCCTGTGGTTGTATAACCTGTTTCTGATCTCGAAATTTTAGAAGAAACAAAACAGATACTAGGATTATTATCTACATAAAAAAAATCTTCCGAACGTAAATCGGCATCTCTCTTTTCGTTTCCTGTATTTACAGATTTTGCAGCAAGACAAACATTAATAGAGGAAGCACTTAAGTTTTCAGAATTTATATCTAGCGTTCCAGTCATTTCTTTAAAAGCACCTTTAACATTGCTAAAAACAAGATTGTTGATTTTAAAATGAACTTCAGATTTTTCCGTATTTACATTTTGCGCTTCAAATGCAATTGGAAACAAAAATAAAAGCACTAGTACAATGGATAACTTTTTCATTTTTAAAGTTTTAATTCTAGTTGTTGCTTTAGGGAGAACGGTATAAATATACTAAAAAAGGTTGAGATTTCTTTTGCTTGACATCAAGGCATAAAAAAAGGAACTACAATAAAGTAGCTCCTTTTTACATGCTTTTATTTTATAAATCTAACAGCCCATTAATCCAAAAGAGACCACCATTTCTTGATCCATTTTTTCCCCTTTTTCATTTTCGGCAGGTTTCCATTTTCCAGATAAATTTTTAATTAAATCTATCATCGTTTTATCTACCAAAGGATAGTTGGATGTTCTGTCTAGTTTTACATTTTCAATGGTTCCTAGTTTCGTTATTATAAAATGTAGTTTTGCAGCCTGCAGCTTTTCTGGATCTACATCTTTTCTAACTTCGCTGCTACTTTCTTTTAAGTATTTTTTTAGTGCATCTTTACCATCCATATAAACTGCTTGCTTTTCTGGAACAATAGTTATGTGTGGTGAGTTAAATTTATGTTCTAATTGGCCTACTGAGTTTTTTTCTAAATACTCTATTCTAAGATTAAAGTGTGAAGTGTAATCAAAAGATTGTAGTAATTTTAATTGGGCTTCCGTAAAGTCTTTTGTGTAGCTAATCTCTCTTTTTTGAGTTTGTCTTTCGTTTTCAATAACTATAATTTCAACAAATTTAATTTTTGAGATAGCACGTAATTCTTCCCACGTAAAAAAGGCATCTAATGAAGTTGCTTTTTCAAGATCACTTTTTTTCATTGGAGCAAACCTCGGACCAACATCATAAATAAAATCTTCAAAAACTTCTGGTTTTGTTTTAATGGAATCCGTTTTTAAAATGGGACCAATTGGAGCTTCGTAAACAGCATTGGTATTTAATGCTAGTTCCTTGTTTTTTGTAGCTTCTGTTTTTTCTGATTTGGAATCTTTACCGTTTATTATATTAAAAGCGGTTAGACTAAGTGCGATTAACACTATTGCAAAAATTAGAATACTCTTTTTCATATCTGTAAATTTAATGATTAATAAATAGATTACATTTCTGTTCGTTTTGATGTTACAAATCTAAGAGCCCTACTAGGTAAAATATGTCAAAAGAATGTAAAAGAAGTGTCAACTATTGTAAAAAGTCCTGAAATTGTATGTTATTTACCAATAATTATGAATAATACAATCACACCTTTATGGAAGCGTTTCCTTTTTATTGCACTTTTTATTTGCATGATATCTTGTAATAAAGATACTAATGATCATTTTTCGGAAATAGTAAAAGTGTCTTTGCGAGAAGTTGGACACCAGTTATTACTGACTAATGGTGATTCTACTTCAGTGGTGTCTCCGGTAATTGCATTAAATGAAAATAAATACCAAGTAACTTTTGAAAATACTTTGGCCATTCAACCAGATAGTTTGGTAGCTATTATGAAGCGTAGTTTTGAAAAAGCAGATTTACCACAACATTATATAACCGAAGTAACCCAATGTGAAGACCTGCAAGTAGCCTACAGTTATGCCATGCAACAAAATGCAGAGCAAGGCATTATTCCTTGTGCTGGTCGCGAATTAAAAAAAGCATGCTACCAAGTTACGGTACAGTTTACAGGAATTACCGAACAGAATAAAACACAAACCAAAATTTTATATGTGCTTTTTTTAGTGTTTTTAGTACTGCTTGTGGTATTTGCACTGACAAGGAGAAACAAGAAAAAAACCGAACCGGTAGATGTAGATTATACTTCTTTAGGAAGGTTTAAGTTTTATCCAGAACAAAACAAACTGATTAAAGAAGCTACCGAAATTAGCCTTTCTAAAAAAGAATGTGAATTACTAGAACTTTTTGTAGCACAACCAAATCAAATTATAAAACGCGAAGAACTCACTAAAAAAGTTTGGGAAGACAAAGGTGTTATCGTTGGTAGAAGTTTAGATACTTATATTTCTAAACTTAGAAACAAACTAAAAGAAGATCCTGCTATAAATATTGTTAATGTACATGGTGTTGGTTATAAGTTGGAGATGAAAATATAAACCAAACTGACAACGGGATTTAAAAGTATATAACAAAAAAAGGAACTACAATTTGTAGTTCCTTTTTTTATAATGAGATTTCCGCCTTCGCGGAAATGATAAATTATACCACAGCAACAAACAAACCTTCTTCCGTTTTATCCACTTTGGCTAGGTTGTTTTTAGTCAGTTCTTTTATAGTTTTATCCCATTTTTTATTCGATAAACCAGACTTTCCTTTTAAATCGTTAAGGGCTAATTTTTCAGAAGCTTTTAATATTTTTAAAACATCTTTTGCTTCGTCACTAATTGCTAATGCTTTTTTCTCTGGTCGCATTTGCGGAAAGAATAAAACTTCCTGTATACTTTGGTTATTGGTTAAAAACATGATTAATCGATCCATACCAATTCCCATTCCAGAAGTTGGAGGCATACCATATTCTAAAGCACGTAAAAAGTCATGATCTATAAATTCGGTAGCTTCATCATCTCCTTTTGCAGCCAATTTTAATTGGTGCTCAAAACGTTCGCGTTGATCTATTGGGTCATTTAATTCTGAATATGCATTTGCAATTTCTTTACCACAAACCATTAATTCAAAACGTTCCGTTAATTCCGGATTATCTCTATGTTCTTTACATAACGGACTCATCTCTTTTGGGTAGTCTGTAATATAGGTTGGCTGTATATAGTTACCTTCACACTTTTCACCAAAAATTTCATCAATAAGCTTTCCTTTACCCATGGTTGCATCTACAGCAATTCCCATTCCTTTTGCAGCTTCTCTAATTTCATCTTCAGTTTTATCCGAAATATCAAAACCAGTAAAATGCTTAATAGAATCGGCCATCGTTACTCTAGCATAAGGCGCTTTAAAATCTATTTCATGTTCTCCAAAAGTAGCTTTAGAAGTTCCGTTTACGGCAATAGCACAATATTCTAATAAGCGCTCACAGAAATCCATCATCCAGTTGTAATCTTTATAAGACACATAAATCTCCATTGCAGTAAATTCCGGATTGTGCGTTCTGTCCATTCCTTCATTTCTAAAGTTTTTAGAAAACTCATACACACCATCAAAACCACCAACAATTAAACGTTTTAGGTATAACTCATTTGCAATTCGCATGTATAACGGAATGTCTAAAGAGTTGTGATGCGTAGTAAAAGGTCGTGCAGCTGCTCCTCCAGGAATTGGTTGTAAGATTGGCGTTTCTACTTCAAAATAACCAGCGTCATTAAAGAAAGAACGCATCGCATTAAAAAGTTTGGTTCTTTTAACAAAAACCTCTTTTACTTTTGGGTTTACTACTAAATCGGCATAACGTTGTCTGTAACGTAATTCCGGATCATTAAAGGCATCGTGTAAATTTCCTTCTGCATCTTCCTTTGGTAATGGTAACGGTTTTAAAGACTTACTTAAAAGCGTAAAGTTGGTAACTCTAACACTTTTTTGTCCTACTTTAGTAGTGAATAATTCCCCTTCAATACCAATAAAATCACCAATATCTAGTAATTTTTTATATACCTCATTGTACTTGCTTTTGTCTTCACCAGCACAAATTTCATCTCTATTAAAATATACTTGTATTCTGCCTTCACTATCTTGAAGTTCGGCAAAACTCGCATTACCTTGAATACGTCTTGACATTAATCGTCCAGCGATATTTACCTTTTCCCCTTCTTTAAAATCCTTCTTTATCTTACTAGAAAGATGGGTTAAAGGATATAAATCTGCTGGATATGGGTTAATGCCTAATTCGCGTAATTTGGCTAACTTATCTCTTCGTACTAATTCTTGTTCAGATAATTGCGACATGTAATTTTTATGTTTTTTAAGAAGCCACAAAGATACATTAAAGCTAGTAATTAGAAAATGCTTTTTTGGGCATTCTTTTTTTGTAAAAAAGCTGGGCTTTCGCTAGTCGCTCTTTGCAAGGAGCTCCAACATGCGCTCCATCCCTAATGCAAAGTGTAACAAATCAGAAACAATTACGTCCAATAAGTACATCAATCAATTAAAATCAAATCAAATGAGTTTTTGGAGAGTCTTACTTTCAATTTTATGTCCACCTTTAGCCGTCTTAGATAAAGGCTGCGGATCCATACTAATTGTTTTTATATTATGGATCTGCGGATGGGTTCCTGGTGTGATTGCAGCATTAGTAATTTTAAATAATCCGGAAAGATAAAATACGTACCTTTGTTGCTATCTTTAATTCTTTAAGAATGAAACAATTTTTACTAGCAATTGCAAGCGTTTTTTTATTAACCAGTTGTAATTTTACCGAAGAAATAAGCTTTAATCCAGATGGTTCTGGAGAATTTATCATGCGTTATGATATGAGCCAAGTGATGAAAACCATGGAAGAAATGGGTGGTGGTAAAAAAGACGAAGGTAAAGAGAAAATAAAGCTAGATAGCGTCATGTACTTTAAAGATATGCTAGTAGAAAAAGCAGATAGCATTGCTACGCTTCCACAAGAAGAACAAGCGAAACTAAAGAATTTAGAAAACATTGTCATTAAAATGAAAATGGATGAAGAAGCAGGTGTTTTCGATTTAGGCTTTGGTTCTACATTTACGAATCTAAAAGAATTACCAGAAGCTTTAGCAAAAATTGAAGAAGCCAAAAAGATGAATTCCGAAAACAATTCGCAATTTGGTAAAATGGGAGAAAGTGCTGTCGCTAAAGCATCCGAAAGTGTTTTTGAGTATGTAGATTTTACCTACGACGGAAAAACATTTTCTCGATTTATAAAAGAAGATTATGAGATAGCTTCTCGTGACATAGAAACTCTCGATGCCGAAATAAACGAAATGGGAGATTCTAAAGACGTGTTTGAAGCCATGACGTATACCTTGGTGTATAATTTCCCCAAAAAAATAAAGTCGGTAACCAATAAAAACGCCGTGATTAGCGAAGATAAAAAATCGGTTACCTTAAAAATGAACTTTATTGAAATGATAAAGTCGCCAGAAGAGATGGCTTTAAATGTAGAATTAGAAGATTAAAAGAAGGATATTAGTTTTGAATAAAACCGTAGAATTACAAGATTTAGGATTACAAGATTATAAAGACACTTGGGATTATCAAGAGACTTTGTTTAAATCGGTTGTTGATGCTAAAATAAAAAATAGAAGGCAAGAATTGGATTTGCCTACTTCTAACTATTTCTTATTAGTGGAACATCCACACGTATATACTTTAGGTAAAAGTGGAGACATGTCTAACCTATTAGTAAACGAAGAACAGCTTGCCGAAAAAGGTGCAAGCTTT
This sequence comes from Lacinutrix sp. WUR7, assembly GCF_016864015.1. Lineage (NCBI taxonomy): Bacteria > Pseudomonadati > Bacteroidota > Flavobacteriia > Flavobacteriales > Flavobacteriaceae > Lacinutrix > Lacinutrix sp. WUR7. Next base: position 2,142,824 of record NZ_CP045067.1, read on the forward strand.
TATAAAGTAAATAGAGGAGGAGATATTACCTATCATGGACCCGGACAAATTGTTGGTTATCCTATTTTAGATTTAGATAACTTTTTTACCGATATCCATAAATACCTTCGTTTTTTAGAAGAAATGATTATTCTCACTTTAGAAGAATATGGTATAAAAGCAGAACGTAGTCCTGGAGAAACCGGAGTTTGGCTAGATGTAGGAACACCGTTTGCTCGAAAAATTTGTGCTATGGGCGTTCGTGCTTCGCGTTGGGTAACCATGCATGGTTTTGCATTAAACGTAAATGCCAATCTTGGTTATTTCGATAATATGATCCCTTGTGGTATTCGTGGTAAAGCGGTTACTTCTCTTAACGTAGAACTAGGTAAAAAAGAAGTAGATATAGAAGAAGTAAAAGGAAAACTATTGAAACATTTTACAACGCTTTTTGAAGCAGAGATGAAATCTTCAGTAAGTAGTATGTAGAAATTCCTTTTAGAATATAGTGTTATTATAAAACCAAAGCCGAAGTATATACTTCGGCTTTTTGTTTTCTGAATTACAATAGCTAAGGTTCGTGGTACTTATTTGGTGTCTGTCATCAAAATATTTTAGATTAACTGACATATTTGCAGACTATATTATTTTGTGATCGATTCCTTTAAAAGCGGTTTGTAAAGTTGTCTCGTGTTGTTTTTAAAGGGATACGACCTGTTTTTTAAGGGCTTCTGTTTGTAACGGTTACGTTTTCATTTTGGTTTTTCAGGTTCTTGGCTTGGTTTTGGCAATTACGGCTAGAGAAAGTTTAAAATAAAATGGTTACTGCGTAAGAATTATGCAAAGCCCATTTTGTAAAATGAAATAATATGAGTCAAGTAAAAGAAAACAACACAGTAAAAGTAAATTATACAGGTAAATTATCTGACGGACAAATTTTTGATTCTTCAGAAGGAAGAGAGCCATTAGAATTTACTTTAGGACAAGGACAATTAATTCCTGGTTTTGAAAAAGGAGTATTGGACATGAAGTTAAATGAAAAGAAAACCATTACCATTCCTAAAGAGGAAGCATATGGAGAAATTCATGAGCAGTTAAAACAAGAAGTGAATAAAGCAGATCTTCCTCAAGATATGAAACCTGAAGTTGGTATGGGATTAGTTTCTAAATCTCCAGAAGGACAGGAAAGAAATTTACGTGTCATTGAAGTGAAAGAGGATAGTATTGTTGTAGACGGAAATCATCCTTTAGCTGGTAAAGATCTTATTTTTGATCTTGAAGTAGTTGAAATCAAAGATGCAGAAGTTGCAAAATAAAATAAGTTGCTTATTTTTGAAATACCAGAAACCCTTGCTAAACATGTTTAGTAAGGGTTTCTTTTTTTTGTATGATTTTTTGAAAACCATTTTTCTTTGATTTTTTGGCTTAAAAACAAAAATATCAGAGAAGAATTAAACTTAAAGCTTAGTTTCTTTTTTCTTCCATTCTTATTCGATTATAGGTAATCTATACTTTTTGTGCAAAATAAAAATGTAACTATAAGAAAACCCTGTAGAATTTTCGAGTACATACAGAACTAGCAATGGGTTATTTGCGCCTTTTGTAAAATATAATTATGCATTAATTTTAGAATAAAATCCATTTTTCTATCCAATATAGCCATTCAATCATAGCCATTTGCAATCACTTGTCTTTAGTATAGAAAGTGCTTTTAACCTAATAGTAAAAACAAAAAACAAACATTTTTATAATGTAATGTGCTGATTCTCAGTGTATTTTGATTATATTAGAAAAGTAATCAAACTATATGTAATCATGGTTTACTCTATATTTCATTATTCTGTTAATATTTTGAAGACGTACTTTTATTCCAATACCAAGAAATTGCTGCTATCGTTGTTTTGTTTCCTTTCTGGGTTTACTTATGTTTCGGCTCAGGAGCAAAATGTTCCATGCTACATTCAAAATTCAGTAACTGGCTTTGTGATAGATGTAAAAGGAGGTCAATCCATTAATGGAAATAAAGTTTGGCAATTCGATCTTAATCATTCAAAGGCACAAATATTTAAAATTACCAAGTTGAATCTTCCTGCAAATTTAGATAGTCAACATTTTAGAATAATGGAGTTTAATGCTAATGGATCTGGGCGATTTATTACTGCAAAAAAAGAAGGTCTTAAAGTGCTTCCGAAGGAACCAACAAATAAATCAAATAATAAATCAAGTGCTGCTGGTGCACCTCAAAAGGCAATCGAAGATAATCCTTCTATAGATAATACTTCTAATTCCTTAAATATAGCATTGAAAAAATACAATATTACAATCGAAGAGGGATTTAATGCCAGTCCAGAGAGTTCAGCTTTTAATTCGCTAGATGTTACTAATATTAATTCCAGTGATAAAAAACAAATATGGGAGTTATCTCCTGTACTTAATGAGTTAAATACCTATCTTATTTTAACGGAACATTCTGGAGAAAAGGTTGCTCTTCAGCCAGGTAGTCTTAAGTCAGGAGGAGATCTTGTTTTAGCAAAGCGATCTGGTGCAGATATTCAGAAATGGAAAATACTACCAGTTACACCAGAACCTCCAGAATTATTGAATATTACTTTACAGGACTTTAATATTGTAAATCCTCCTATATATAAGTTCTGGAAAAATAGTAAACTACATCTTACGATTAGATGGAATGATACTAATAATGATGCGGTAGGATATAAAGTTCTATTTTCTTTGGCTAATGGAGATGCCACAGAAATTGAATCTAATCTTATGCCTAACACTAGAGAATATACTTATGTTAAAGAGTTGTCAGGAGCTGCAGGGAATTTTCCAGAGTATTGTTTTGTAGTAACAAAAAGAAATAAATGGAACTTTAATTCATCGAGTGCTAAGAAATGCATTAAAGTACTCACGCAAACACCCGAAGATCCTTTTAAGGATAAGGATTAATCAAATTTATTTTTTTAAATGAATTCGCATGAAGCAACTAGAAAGAAATAATTCGCTAGCTTTTGAGTTGGTATTTTGTTAGTGAATGTCCAGTTTCTGGGATCGAATATAGAAATATGTTCTTTTTCTTTCTTATTCATCGAACACCTTGTGGATAAGCCAGATTCTATCTCAAATGTTTTAACGTTGAGGCTCCTTTTCTGAGTGCTATAGATAAGAAGTTTGTTGACTATTAAATTAACAGTGGTTTTAAAGTTGTTTGTTTTTTGTTGGTGGTAGTTTCTTTCCAATTAGTATCGTATTGGTTCCATCTACCAGCTCATATTTAGTGAATTTTATATACTTTTTGAAATTTGCTGATATTTCATCAATGATGTCATTGTTTGCAAGTTTAATTCCGGCATTAAAAATCACATACCCGTCTGGATTAATTAAAGGGATTATCGTTTCCCAAAACGGGAAAGAATAAAACTGTTCAGGAACTTTACTGTCAATAAATAAGTCAATAATTATTAGGTCATATTGGCTTTTACATTGGGCAACGTAATTAAAAGCATCCATTTTTATTATTTTTAGCCCATCACTTTCCGAAATATTAAATTCTTTAGTCGCAATATTAATAATTGTTGGATCTATTTCAATGGCAGTAATTTGGCCATTATATTCAAAATTGTTCCTTAAACTTTCAATTACACAACCTCCTCCAAGTCCTAATAAAAGAGAATCTGATATAGAAGGATTATAAACTTTAGATAAACTATAGTTTAAAATGCGCTGTAAGGAGCCGTACGAATAATTTGAGTTTTGACCGTCAAGTACTTTCTTCCCATTGATCCAAGTTACTTCCATTTTTCCGTTAAAGTCGGAATCGAGATAACTTGTAAAAGGCCATAAATAGCTTAAAATTCGTTTCATATAATAACCACCAACGTATTGTGTGTCGTTAGTTCGTTGGGGAGGGGACGAAGTTAGTAAATAAATCACAGATAGAAAGTCCCTGAGCATTTCGGTATAAACTAGGACTAGCACTAAATTAGATGTGATATTTCAAAAAGTAATTTATTATATGTTGTTTTCATTATTGAAAAATTCTATAACTTTTGGTTCCGTTTTTAAATTTTCAATAAATTTTTCTCGTTCCTCTGCATTCATCGTTGGCGCTTCCGTTTGATAAAATCGAATAGAGCCATCCTTTTGAGGTGCAACCAATATCAAACGTCCAATTCGTAAATCAAAAATACGAGTGTTAACTATTCCGTATGCGTTTTTATCGGCAAATTGTGTGGCTACCCAGTCCACTCTGCTTTTGCTAGATGTGTTCAAACTTCCTTGTGATAAGTAATGTGGATGGTTTCTAGAGGTTGCTAAAACAGGGTTTTCGGTATCCATGCCGTCTGCTATTGTCAAAATTGTAAAATACGTTATATATGCATCGTTTAAATTTTGGAATAGATATTCGCTGTGTTCACCTCTGCCAATGATGACCGTTTGTCCAATTATTTTTTTACCACCAATTTCTATTTCAATGGAACCATTTCCGTTACCTGGTGATTCATAATCTGGCGTTGGAAAAGGAGAGGTATACAGCGGGAAGTCCATTGGCGGATATGCTTCTAGATTTTCAATTTCCATTTCAAGGGTTTTAGTATCCCATTTTGCTGGAGAATTGAAGTCGGATGCCATTTTTTTTGCTTTTTCTAAAGTCCAAAAAGGTGCTGCTATAGTATCCTTTTTTACTGCTTTTTCTGATTGAGAATAACAAGACGTTAGTATTCCAAGCAAGAATATAAATGTTAATGAAAAGTTTGTTTTCATATGGCGTAACGTATTTGTATAAGGTAAGTTACCTTGGTTAGAACTAAGTTAAAAAAAAATCAACGAACTAGAATAAATTCTGAAGCAATTATACAAGCAATAGAGATGCAGGTCATTGGATAAAAAGAAAGTAGCAATAAATTATAGTGGAACCCGTTTCTAGAAAGTGAGATTGCCCAATAAGGTAATCCTATTTTAAACCAAACTAATCCACCATTTGTACTTATGAAAATATTATTTAAAAGCTATTAGTATACATGCTAATCTTGTTATCTACCAACTCTTTGTGCGCTCAAGAAATCAATAGAGAAAAAGGATATGACACACAAATAGGAGTTATGGTCTATATGTTAGAATATTTAAAAGACGATATTGTTTCATCTACACGCGGACTTAATGCCTTGGAAACCGACTTTCAGTTTGATGAAAAGGCAAATTCGATAGGAGCGATTATTTTACATATCACAGCTGTAGAGGCAGCCTATCAAAAATATTCATTTGGAGAAGATGTGTTTAATGCATACAAATTAGAAGAAAAGGAACTACTCGAAATAAGTCTCGATCTGGATAAAACGAAAGAAATACTTAAAGACAAACCAATAAAGTATTATTTAGATATGTATAAAAAAGTACGAAAAAGAACATTAAAAGAATTCAAGGAGAGAAATGATGATTGGTGGACTAAAAAGAATCATTGGTCTTGGTTTCATGTAATGGAACATCAGGCGCACCATTTGGGACAAATAAGATTGATTTCCGCAAGATTCCCAAAATAAAGACCTGATGCTTAGTTAGTTTTGTACAGGAAAATCAGAAATTAAGCAAGACGAAATATTTTTCCGTTGTACATTAATTCCGTAATTTTTTTGTGCTGTCATTATTCTTTATTAATTTAAGGCGTTGTAAATCAGTCAAATATAATTCTTGTTATGAAAATAGTGTCTAAAATTATTATTACAGCTTTCCTTTGTATAGGATTTTCTACAAGGAGTCAAACAAAATCTCAAGCGCTTTCAAAAATAAATACGGAAGGCTTTCAGAAATCACAAGTCATGCGTATTGTTTCTGACTTGTCCGATGTTTATGGTCCTCGTTTAGCAGGTACAGATCAATATTTTACTGCAGCAGAATGGGCAAAAAAAACCATGGAGAATTGGGGAATCGATAAGGTGTATTACGAAAATTATTGTGATGATTGTATGGGTTGGGAAGTGAAATCATTTAATGTAGAAATGACTGCACCTACTTATATGAAAATACAAGCTTATCCTTATGCGTGGACAGAAAGTTCTAATGGTGTACAAATAGGGGATTTGATTTGGATTGAAAGTCATGCCGATTTAGACAAAGTTAAAAAACAATGGAGCGGGAAAATACAAGGAAAAACCATACTTATAGGAGCTGCTCCAGAACAAAATATGCTATTCGATCCACTTTCTACACGCTTTACTAAAGAACAAATTGAAGAAGCTGAAAAATCTATAGAACCTGCACCAAAGAATGCTTTAAGTCATAATGCTGGAGATATGGATTTAATTGGAAATTTGGCTGTTATATTCGATAGTATGGTAAGAAAAGATGATGCCTTTTTTGCTTTTTTAAAAGCAGAAGGCGCACTAAGTATTTTTGGAACGACACCTTTTTTCCCTGGTATTATTCATCCTAGTGGTACTTATAATTTTAGAGAAAGCGATGCGAAACCAATACCTTATTTTGCGATTTCTCCAGAGAGTTTCGGGAAATTAAAGCGCCTAATAGGAAGAGGTATGAACCCTAAGATTAAATTCCATTTAGATTCTGAACTTTATCTAAGACCAGAAAATAACGTGAATATTTTTGCGGAAATCATGGGTTCAGATCCAAAATTAAAAGATGAAGTGGTGATGATTGGTGCTCATTTTGATTCTTGGCATCCTGCATCTGGAGCTACAGATAATGGTGCAGGTTCTGCAGTAATGATGGAGGTTATGCGTATTATTAAAGCTTCCGGATTAAAACCAAAACGAACCATACGAATTGCGTTATGGGGTGGCGAGGAGCAAGCATTTGTAGGTTCTATGGCCTATGCCGAAAAACACTTCGGTAAAGTAAAAGAAACTACTCGGAAAAAAGAGTTTGAAAAAATTTCGGCCTATATAAATATGGATAATGGTGCTGGTCAAATGCGAGGTATTTATTTGCAAGGAAACGAAGCGGTAAGACCTATTTTTGAAGCGATGTTAGAACCCTATGCGTATTTAGATGTTAATAATCTAACCATTCAAAATACAGATTTTACAGATCATGATGTTTTTGATTATTACAAAATTCCTGGGTTTCAGATAATCCAAGATAAATTAAATTATAGTACAGTAACACACCACACTAATTTGGATGCTCTCGAATATGTTCCCGAACGCGATATGAAGATTAATGCTACGGTAATTGCAGCATTGGTTTATCAAATTGCTCAGGAAGATTCTAGGTTGCCAAGAGAAGATTAACGAACCTATAAGTTATTTCTATAGGTTATTTCTGTATGCCTATAGAACCACTGGGAGAGGGGCAAAGTGTATAGGTGAAATCTGGCTGAATATTAGCCTCATGACGATGTGAAACAAACAGAATACTGGTCTCACTTTCCTTTGCAATTTTGTTTATTAATGCAATAATGAGTGCGGTGCCTTCATCATCTACATGAATTAATGGTTCGTCTAAAATAAGTAAAGGAGGATGTTTAATCATAGCTCGGGCTATTAATACCAATCGTTGTATAGCTGGTGATAATTTAAGAAAAGAGGTGTTTTTTTCTTTACTTAAATTTAAAACTTCCATCCACATCGCTGCAGTACGTACTTGTAACGTAGTTGGTGTTTGATATAGTCCGATACTATCAAAAAATCCCGAAATAATCATTTGTTCTACGGTATGGTTTCGATGAAACAATTCTAACATCGAAGGACTAATATATCCAATTTTCTGTTTTATATCCCAAACACTTTCACCAGAGCCTTTTTTCTTGCCAAAGAGATATACTTCTTGACCATAAGCCTTGGTGTTGTTCCCATAAATCATGGATAGTAAGGTGGTTTTTCCAGATCCGTTGGGACCTATTAACTGCCAAAATTCCTTTTTTTTAATGGTCCAGTTAATATCTTGTAGAATGGGACGATCGTCATAACTTACATGTATATGCTTCAGGTCTACCAATACTTCAGGAATATTTGTATAGGTTGTTATTGGTTGGGGGATTTCTTTATCAAAAACAAAATCACTTTTTTTAAAAGGATATGCTGCAATTGGTGCCACTGCTTTAAGTGCATCTTTTTCAAATGTAATTACATGTGTGATTATTGGAAGTAAATCTTCCTGTCTATTAAAAATAAATACGATAGGCATTTCTTTAGACACCGAAATTAATTGCTGTTTTAATAAAGCAACAGAAGCGATGTCTAAGGTTTCATAAGGATTATTTAATACTATAAAATCTGGTTTTTGTTGTAGCAAATAAGTCAGTAATGCTTTTTTTTGCTCACCAGTAGATAATGTTCTAAGACTTCTGTTTTTTCCTGATGTTAACTTAAAAATATCATATTTTTCTTCCTCTTGAATATGTTTTTCTAAAATAGCATTTGAAAATAAAACACCTTTCTTTCCTTTTAATCCAGGCAAATTATATGCACCATAAAGTAATGGAGATAACCAATTGTCTTGTGGTGAAAGTTTGGTGTATTCTATTGCGTAATGATTTTGTGTTTGTTGCATGTTTCCTTGCATTTAGAGAGGTGTTGTTGTATTGTCGCTAACGGTTAGGTGTATGGGATTTTTATTTAGGCTAGAACTAATAGGTTATTATAGATGGTGTAAGCAAGCTTTTTTTATTGCTTTATGAATTTTAAAGTATTTCCATTTTCAAATTTCAAAAAATAAATTCCGTTAGTTAAATTTTGAATATCGATTTTTTTATTATTTGTTGTGGCACGTTTTTTTTTATTCATTACGGTAATATTTTTGGTCCGATTATATTCATCCACAAAATAAATCCCGCAATTCCACCAATAAATCCGCTTAAAATAAAAGTCAGACGTATCTTTTTAGGTATTATTCGAAAAACTACATAAATAGCAATTACAGTTCCTATAGTAGCTAAAATTAATGGCATTGTTCCTGACCATAAATTTAAACTTTGTGAAATATGTAACTCATCTCCACCGAACCAAGTTCCGTTTGGCGAAATTAATTCTCCACCAATTGAAGTTATAAGATTAAATATTTCTCGTAACCAGAATAAAGAAAGGAAAATAGCAATCCAATCTAAAGCTTTCAATCCGTTTTTGTAAATAGATTTCCTACGCCATATTAAAATTAATAATCCAATAGTTCCTGTCAAAGTTGTTTGTAAAGGACCTCCAACTGTAACGAGTAAACCACTATTTGATTTTTCACTCCAATAACGTTTCTGTAAAACATTATTGTATTCTTCTACTTTTTCTTTAATACTATTTGGCCAAGAATCATATTCAATATTCGCATAATCTTTTGTGAAATCTCTAACAGCTATTACATCTTCGTCCTCTAAATATCCTTTTGGCAAATAATTCATACTTCCATAATGTAGCGTAGTTTCATATCCAAAGGATTTTGCTACAATTATATGTCCATATTCATGACTTATTGTTCCAATTACTGCGAACAAGATAAATCCGATTGTCAGAACCAAGAATGATTTTATGTTAATTGAAATGTTCATTCAAATGTGCTACAACTCGTAATACAATACCCTTTATCACTAATATCCATTAAAGAAATCATGATACAGTCACTTTCATATTACCATTATCTTATAAAGATAATTTTTTTATTGTAGGAAAAGAAGCTTTTCTTAGTTGGAGATGTAAGTCTTTGGTTTACCCTTCGGCATTAAAAAATACCTTGTAGTAATACATCTTCTTTTCATCGTCATAACCACGTTCTAGAAATTCTTCGGCAGCATCTGGAGCATCAATATCTAGTTTAATCTGGATATTAGTATCTAGTTTAATCTCTGTTTTAATTTTCTTTTTATCCTTTTTAACAACCGCTTCGGCTAAATCAAATTGGTTACGCAGTAATACCTTTTGTTCTTCTTCGTATTCCTTTTTAAAATCTTCAAAAAGTTGAATGTGGTTTTCGTCTTTAAAAACTTCTTCTTTAAAATTTTCAACGTTTATCGTTTCATTCTCTTTAAAATAGTCAATGGTTTTTGCTAAAAATATGTTTCGTTCTTGTTCGCCAAAACTGTTTTTTAAAATTTCGGTAGAAAACTCACTACACATATCTAAATAGTTATGTGTATGGTTATTCATATCATCTGCATACTTAATATTTAAGAACTTGTCTAACCAATATTGGGCGTCATAACTATTATTATCTACACTTAAAATAATGTTTCCTTCCATATCTGTCTGATTTAAAATCAAACAACCTTTGTCCACTTTTTTAGATGAAATCCCTTGTTGTACTAAAACATCATAACTATTGTCTTCTAAATAGGTTTGAAAGAAATTGGTTTTGTTTTCAATTTTAAAAATACCAATAGCATTAGTAACCATTTCTTTGTATTCTATACCTTCAAATAGCGCAACTAAAACATCTCCTGTTTTTATTTGAGCAGAATCACTTTGTTCAAACAAATGTTTTACTATATTTTTAGAAGTTTCTACAAAGGCATCATCATCGGTGAAAATACTTTTTGCATACGAATTGATTTCATTAAGTTCTACATTTGCATGATGGTTAAAACGATAACTTTGTACCACATTACCGAAAGGTCTTAGCAAAAACGGAAGCATAAGCTCATAACTTTGTTCATCAAAATGGACTTCTTTATCTGAAAAAGCATTTTTAGTGTCGTTATGTTTATTACCAACTTTATGAATAATAAATTTTGAAATGGTTGCGAGTTTACGTGTAATCATGGTGTTCATTTTGAGACTACAATACTAATCATTTACTAGCAAAAAGGCATAAAAAAACCGAAGCTTTTTACTTCGGTTTTAAATATTTGTATTTTAAATTTTAGTAATCTAAACCTAGTATATCGATAACTTCTTCATAAGACATTTTTGAATAATCTAAATTCGTTTTTGTTGAACTACTAGGGATTATTATATATCTAAAAAGCGCTGTTGAAGAAATAGTCCAAGTAGGTTCTGGACCTTCTCTTCGTAATCGAATTTTAATGTTAGATAATTCTGGATAATAAGTAAATATATGATCTGTGGTTCCACCACTAATAGTCACAGGTAAAGGAGTAATAGTTCCAGTAGGCCAAACTTCGGGAACAAAATTATTGAATTTCGCATATACTAATACAACGCCACTATTATATATATCACTAGTTATTTCTGGTGCACTAGCATTAAACTCTGCGTAAGAAGTATACCCATTACTGATAAAGGTTTGACCATCTGGTCCAAACCAATCGGAGGTTATTACATTAGCATTGCCATCTTCTCCGTCTTCTCCATTTGTACCATTAGTACCGTCTGCGCCATCTACACCGTTAGTGCCATTTAAACCAGCAGGTCCTGTTAGTCCTATAGCACCATCTTGTCCGTCCATGCCATCATCACCATCTTCTGGTGAACAAGAAAAGCTAAAAGCTACTAATAATGCTAAAAGAAAATACTTAGTTTTTGTAATTGTGGTTTTCATACGTTTCATAATTTTAAATTTTATTGATTAATAATTGTTTCTCGTTTAATGCTATGTTTTATAAAAGGTTAACATGAAGACAAAAAAAAACCGAAGTTTTTACTCCGGTTTTAAATATTTTAAAGATGTAGTTTAGTAAGCAATTCCGTAATAATCGCATACAGCATAGTAATCTGTAGGGTCTACTCCAGCTTGGTTTAAATCGTTTAATGCTTGTTGTTTTGCGGTCGCGCTAGTTCTACCGGTTGTTGTGTTATTAGATTCTATAATAACCATTTTAAGTAAAGTATAACGATTTGCAGGAATAGAAACAGAAGCACCGGTTATTCTATCGTAAAAAGTTAGTTCTATAGCTCCGTTTATTAAAATGGTTTTAATCTCGTCGTTAAAACTAGTGCCAGGTATTGGGTAATAATTACTGTTACGTTGAATGTAGACGAAAACACCATCGTTATCTAAAACATCTTGGGTTAGTTGCGCTGTGGAAATGTTTATAGTCGTCCCAGTTAAGGCAGAAATGTCATAGGTGTATGTTTCTACATTGGCATTTCCATCTTCCCCATTGGTGCCAGTTGCACCTATAGCGCCATCTGCACCGTCTTCACCATCTTCTGGTGAACAAGAAAAACTAAAAGCTACTAAAAGTGCTAAAAGAAAATACTTAGATTTTGAAATTGTTGTTTTCATACGTTTCATAATTTTAAATTTTATTGATTAATATTTATTTACTGTTTAATGGAAGGGTTTTAAAAAGGTTAACATCACTTTAAAAAAAAGTCGAAGTATTTTTCCTCCGACTTTTAATGCAGCAGTTTCCTGCTTGTCTATAGTAACCCAAAAAAAATACTATAGATTTTTTGTTTCCTTAGTAGCACCTATACGTGTTAATGTTTTTTTTTACGAAAGGTTAACCGTTTAATAAAAAAAGCTTCAGAAGATTATTCTGAAGCTTTTGCATTGGTAGACTAATTCAAATAAAATAAATAGATAATAGCAGGTATTGTTATATGTAGATTAGTTCGTTTTTCTTTTTAAAGATTTAATAAAACCCCAGCATTTATAACTACTTGACTGTAGTCACTAATTACAAACTTTGGTTCTAGATAGACTTTTAGTTTTTCGGTAAATTGGTAGGTTGCACCAGCTCCTATATTAGCACCTAAAGCATTATCTGTTACTTGTTTTGTTTCATAGTCAAATAAGTCATTATAATAGGAGTTTCCTGTTTTGTAACTAGAAAAGTTTATTCCAGCAACAGGGTATACTTTTAATTTATTTTCAAGGATATTAAAATAGTAATGTGCATTTACATCACCAGCAAGTAAACTGCGTTTATAACCATATACTTGATTCCCGAAAAAATAAGAAGCACTAGGAGAAATCGCAATGTTATCGGTAATAGTAAAAACGCCTTTTAATGTAAATCCGGGACCAGAAATTTTTTCGTTATAACCCAATCCGCCACCTATAGAGATTTGCGCTTGTATTTGTGTTGCGAATAAAAAGAATAATGTGAATAGAAATACGATGTTTTTTGTTTTCATAAAAGGGTTGTTTGTTAATTGTACATTTTTACTTGACGTCATGTTATGGTCGTTTTTGTAGTAGTTAATTGTTTTTAAATAATTCATTTAATACTTTTTTTTTGGATTATAATTATTAATGTAAATACCAGAAAAAGGTTAACAACTTTACATCATTTTTTTATAATCACTACCATTTATGGTAAGCTTGCTTTTTTCTAGTGCAATACATTTCATTACCATAATTTGTTCTTTTCTTTTGGAAGTATTTGTGATATGCATTTCCATGGTTAAACCATTAATCATCGACATCCAAGATTGGTTTAGACCTTTTTTAGCTTTTGCTTTGTAGAATGATTTGGAGAAAGAAACTCCAGCATCTTGGGTTACCCAAATGTTTCCATGATAGTCTTTACCTTCTACCTCATATTCATGACAGGTATAATTAAGGATGGTTTTTGTTTTTCCGGTTGGTGTAATTTTTACTTCTTGCTCTTCCATAGCATCCTCTGTCATATTATCAAAATCTAAAGGAATAGACATTTGTTTTTTCTCATCATTTATTTCCATAAACATGATTGCTCTTTTTTCAGACATATCCATCACAGTAATCATTTTGGTATTGTTGTTTTCTAAATCCATACTGCTACCAATATAATTATCGTCATTATTTAAAAAATAATGGATGTTTGTATGGTGCTTATCACTTTCAACTTGCATTACAAACTTGTGTGTAAATACATAGGCTTTCTGTATTTCTGAAGAAGAACGATTACTCGTTTGGCGTTGTTCTTTTTTATTTTGCTTCTTTCTATTAAAAGTAGAGTCGAATGTTTTTTCGGTTTCTCTGGTGGTTTTCTCATCTACTTTCTTTTCTAAAGTTCGTTCTGCAGCGCGTTCAGCTGCATTGCCGAATTTTTTTAAAAGCTGTGCTTGCGTATTTGTAGATAGACTTAGACTTAAGATTATTAGTGCTAGTTTTAAAAATTTCATGATAACATGTTTTAAGATTACACCTTATTAATAGGGAACTTTATAAGAGGTTAACATTTGGTATAAAAAAAACCGAAGACTAGCTTCGGTTTTAATTTTAGCAATTTGGTTTTATAAGAATGTGGAAGCACCAACACCAGAAGCACTTGGAGAAGAAGTACCAACACCATCATTATCATCTTCATATTGTGGTTGTTCATTTCTAGCGTCATTAGCAAGAATATATACTTGCGCTTCGTACATAGAAATTTTTCCGTCAGCATTTAAATCGGCATTAACCGTGTTTCCTGTAATGGGATCTTTTCCAGTGACAGCAGCAAAAAAATGATAGGTAAATTCGCCAAACATACCAGAAGTATGTGAATAGGTAACTTGAAATTCTGTTCCAGAGGTCATGATAACCCTATTTGGTCCTTTAAAATCCCAAATAACACCACCACTATAACATGGTTTTACTACAGCAATCATAGAATTCATTGGTAAGGCATTAATTTTACTAGCTAAAAAGTCATCTGTCAATGCGGTAGAAGAATTATAGTAAAAAAACTGTTCGTCTACATTGTCATTAATACCAGCTCTATTATCATCGCCATTACTATCTATAACTCCAGAGTTTCCATAGCTTGGATTGTAGGTGTCGTTACCGCCTCCGTGATTATTCATCATTAAAAAGAATTTGGTATTGGAATTCATTCTGTTTCCTAAATACGAAAATGCATTATTTAAGCCTGTTTGATTTGCGGCATAATGTACAGGAATGTCACTATCCTCGCCAATACCATTTTTATATACTACACGAATGTTGTCTTCGGGATAACCTTTATCTAATAAAATAGAGTACATGAATTTCACATCGTTCCAATAACGCATGTAGGCATAGCCATCGTTAATTCCGCCACTATAAATAAGTGCTGTTTTGTTTTCTTGCGAAAAATCAAATTCACATAATTGCGGATATCTTATACATACATTATAAAATTCTGGTCTAGAAATAAACACTGTCGGACTTAAAATTTGTATTCCGGAAAGGTTATTTATTAATAAGGTGGCTAATGAAATGTCTCCTAGGATTTGTGAAGTAGACAGATAGCTTTCATTATTACTTACCTCTAAAGTACCCGTAATTTTAACTTTTTTTCCGTAGTACTCATTAAGGTTTAATTCATTTTCTAAGTCGGAATCCATATTGATATGAATATAATTTCGCTCGTCTATAAGTCCGTCAACATAGTAATCATTTTGACTAACCAGTAATTTTGCTGCTTGGTTTTCTACAATAAGAATACCTTCTACTTCAAATTCTTGTCCAATTTGATTACGCCAAGAATCTTTTTTAATATTAGAGTAACCAACAATTTCTTGTTCTTGCTCTTGATTTTCAGATTCATTATCATCTGTCACACAAGAAAAGCTTAGCGCTAATAGTAACAGGAATAAAAATTTTAATTTTTTCATGATTATTAAGTTTAAAGATTAATACTGCTTTTTATGTGTTTGTCTTTAATAGGTTAACATAACAGCAAAAAAAAACCGAAGCATATTCACTTCGGTTATAAACATTATATGTTTTAGCTTTCTTCTTCTCCTACAGGCTCAGAAGCTGTTTTTATACTATTCCACTCTGGTTTGCTAGAATTTAAATAGGCATAAATAGGTTTTTCATTTCTTACCATGTCTAAATAAATAGGCATGTCTTTAAAAGGTAAAAAGATTGCGCCAACTTTATTTACAGGAACATAGGTTGGTTGTGGCACTTGACTTGTTTCATGCAAGAAATACATAATAAATCTGTGGTCACTACCATAACAAGTTATGTATCCTTGAATTTTTATACTAATATTTCCCCAAGTTGCGGCAGTTTGATAGCCTAAAGCTGCTCTGTATTAGTTTACTGTAAATTGTTTTGTTGCCATAATATTTATGATTTTATGATTAATAGTATGGTTTAATATAAACGGTATCTTAAGGTTAACATATTTAAATAAAAAACAGTAAAAAGATATATGTGGTAGAAGATTAATAGGTTATGCCTAAAAAAAGTTAAATTAGCAGTAGCGTGTTAACCTTTTATACTTAGTTACATTAAATGCATAGAGTTCAAAATAATATTACTATTGAAGATTTAAAGGAAGGCTCAGATTTGTTGTTTAAAAATATATACGAAGACAACAGAGACAAGTTTTTAAATTTTGCTAAAAAGTATAACTTATCTCAAGAGGATAATATAGATGTCTATCAAGATGCATACATTATATTTTATAATAATGTCATGCAAGGCAAGGTACAAGAGTTTACTAGTAGCATTTCTACGTATTTATTTAGCATTGGTAAGTATTTAATTTTTGATAAAATGAAGAAAAACAATAAGACCATAAATCCAGATTTTGATTTGTCTATTGTTAGAGAAAAGGAAGAACTTGTAGATTCAGAATTAGAAATGGAACAACAAGAACTAACCACAGAACAAATTTTATTAAAAAAGTATTTTGTTACTCTTGGAAAGAAATGTCAAGAACTTTTAACCTTATTTTATTATAGAGGTTTTACCATTAAAGACATTATAGAAGCTGGAAATTACACAAGTGAAAACGTAGTGAAAAGCGCAAAATCCAGATGCATGAAAACCCTAAAAGAAAGAATTAATACAAAAGAATAATAGCAATGGATAATCAAGACCTACTATATCATTATTTTTCTAACAGCTTAACTGCTGCTCAGGAAAAGGTGTTTGAAGATTTATTAGAAAATGATGCCGAATTTAAAGCACAGTTTTTATTTGAACAAAACTTAAAAGCAGTAATTAAAAGTAATGAAATAGATACTTTAAAAGCAAAACTTCAAGGTTTTGAAAAAGACTTGTCTGCAAAAAAAACGACCAGGATAGAACATTTTAATACCGAAACTACAAAACCCAATCCTACTATTTTTAATTATAAATACTTTGCCATTGCAGCATCTATTGCATTGTTAATGGGATGGTTTGGTTATCATTCGTTTTTTGGTACCGACTATTCTAGTATGTATGATGCTAATTTTAGTGCTTACCCAAATACCGTGTATACCATTACTCGAGGGGATACCGAAAATTCTCTAGAGCGTGAAGCTTTTGTAGCATACGAAAGTAAAGACTATAAAACTGCCATAGAAAAATTTGATGCCATTCCTGCTGAAGCAACAAAAGAGTACTTCCGTTTTTATAAAGCGCAAGCATATTTAAATGTAGAAGACACTAAAAATGCAAAAGACTTATTTACAAAAGTAGTTACCGAAAATAAAAACTTTGTTGCAGAATCTACATGGTACTTGGCATTGATCTCTTTAAAAGAAGAAAATAAAACAGAAGCTAAAAAGTATCTGGAAAATCTAGTTGCTAATTTTGATTATAATAAAGAGAAGGCACAAACGCTATTAAAAGAACTTCAATAGTTATGTCACTTCGAGGGTTTTCAATTTTTTATTGGAATAGTATCGAGAAGTTGTGCTAATAAATAGTTTCAATATGGTTTGTTCGCTCTTTGTCATTCCTTACGAGATGCCGAATCCACATTTTTTATATTCTTGATTTTCTACGTTTCCTAAGTATTCCTCCAATTAAAATAAAAACAACGGTACCCAATAGATACCAGATTAAATTACTACTAGAAGCTAAAGCAGCAGTATTTCCAGAAATTACAAATCCAGACCAATAATAAGGATGAACCAAATCATTCTGTTTGTTGGTATTTAAAAAAGCGACTTGTGCTTTTTGTAAGGCAATGTCTTTGGTTTCCTTTTTAGATAAGTTTTTGTAAAAAGCATCCATAATATGTAAAGCGGAAGCATCGTTAATTTTCCACAATGTACTAGAGATACTGGAAGCACCACTAAAGTAAAATCCGCGAGCTAGACTCATAAAACCTTCACCGCGTTTCAGATTTCCAATACCGCTTTCGCAAGCACTTAAAGTCACTAAATTGGTGTTCATATTTAAATTGTACAAATCACTTACATATAATAAATTGGTGTTTGTTGCATTTGGTTGAAAGGCTAAATAGGAGTATTCCGGAGTTTCATCATCTAAAATAGCGTGTGTTGCAAAATGAAGAATGCCGTATTTGCTGCTTTCGGTATTAAAATTCTCAAGGGTTGCTTGGTTGCTTGTTAATGTTTTTCCTTTAAAATAATGTAAAACTGCGGTAGCTTCTTCTGTGTTATTTGGTAATGCTAAAAGTGTGGAAGACGAAGCATTAAAACTAGGAGCAAAGGCTAGTGCTTCGTTATTAATTCCTTCTTTTTCGGTAAGCTGTTTTAATAAAGTTGCAGAGTTCGCATAGCTAATCGCATAGTCTTCTACTAAATATTTGGTCTTCGTTTCATTTGTATTTAAGCTAGAAAACGGAATGTAATTCAGTAATCCATCTGCAACAATAATTAGATTTTCTGCGTTTCGGTTTGCCAAACTTGGAGCCACTAATTTTTCATATAACCTATATGTTTTGCTATTTAAGGTTTCTAAATCCGATTTCGGATTGTTAAGCATTTCGTAGATGGTATTAATCTCGTTTTCTAAATTTGCATCCAGTTTATAATACTGCATGTCTTTCGTGTTTTTAGTAATTGCGATGGTATAAATAGCGTTGTTACCATAAAAATAAGAAAGCAATAGATCTTCTGGTTTTAACAGTGCTTGTACTTGAGAAACAGAAATTACTTGTGCGTTGTATTTTAAATCGTAATAACTTTTGTAGTTGGTTTCAATGGTAGTTATAAGGTTTCGGTATTCCTTTTTTAATTCAAATAATACATCTTCTATTTTTTTGTTTTCCGAATGATTTAATTGTTTTTCTATATGATTGATTTGCAATTTTAATACTTGTTCTTGCTCAATAATTTCCTTCGGAATATTAGCAAACGCCGTAGCTTTTGTACTTAAAAGCGCTTCTAGTAAAAGTGCGGATTTGCTTTTTTCGGAATAAAAGAAAGCATTGTCTATAAGCGAATCTTGTTTTGTATTTTGATATACATTGTAGGTCGCTTGCAAACCAGACTCGAAAACAGGAAAGGCTTCTTCCATTAAAAAGAGTTTATCGGTATTATTTTTAAAACTAGGTTTTAATAAATCTAAGGTTTGTATCGCTTCCTGAACCGTTTCTAAACTTTCGGAAGGATTCGCTAGTTCATTTAAAATTTCTGCTTTGTTTTTTAAAATTTTTAAAACTGCAGTCTGATTAATAGTAGAAGGATTCGCGTTTGTAGTGAATTGCTCTAAAGCCAAATTGTAATTTTCTAAAGCTTTTTCGGGACTGTTAAATTTGGTGTGTAACAAACCTATTTTATTATATGCTTCTGCAACATCATTATGTGCTTGGTCTTGCCATTTTTGCTTTACAAGTAGTAACGCTATTCGGAGTTCCTTTTCAGCTTCCAGATAATTGTTTTCAGCATCTAATATTTTTGCTTTTGCTTCGTGAAATACAGACCATCTTGGATGATTCTCTGCTAGATTCTCTTTCATTATTTTTAGATAGTATGAAGCGCTATCTATTTGTGAAGTACTCAAATAATTTTCTAGTAAATGGTTTGCTTCTGTAATGATACTACTAGCGTTTCCGTTGTTAAGCAAGTTGTGCTCTAAAGATTTTTTGAAGTATGCATTAGATAAAGTATACTGTTCTTGACTTTTTAAAACTTCGGCTAGTAGGCTGTAGTTTCTGTTTATTTTATAAAGATCGTCTGCTTTTTTTGTTTCTAAAATATGAATATTCTTGGTGTAGTATTCTTTTGCTAAATCATATTTGCCATCATTAAAATAGGTCTTTGCTATAAAACTATAGGCACTCGTTAATAGATCAATATTATATACATTCCATTCTTCTTCATTTAATGCTTCAGTAGAAGTAATTATAGAAAGGAATGCTTCCCTTGATTTTTCATAATCGTTCAATAAATAATAATAGGTTCCTTTATCTAAATGGATGGTGTTTATATAATAAGACGGACTGTCAAATTTGTTTATTTCGTTTTTATTAAACCGAATAATAGAATCTAGTGTATCTAGATTACTTTTCATTTTTCTTAAATTATAAAAATGACCTGCAGATTTATTGGAAGAGCTAATACTTCCAATTAGAAATTCTATATCCTTATGTTCTTTTGCTAGTTTATTAACTTGATCGTAGTAATAATAGGTAGAGTCTTCATTTGTGTAGATAAATTGATTTGCTTTAAGAAATAAAGAATAAACCTTATCCATATAAATAGAATCATTTTTATTTTGGCTGATAGCATTATTTATTGCTAGAAATGAAAATAAAAGGAGTATTTGTTTTTTCATAAAAAAGTCTTCAAAATGAATTGAAGACTAATTTACAAATATTTAAAACAATATGATTTTTTATAGGTTCACCAAGTTAGCCAATATAGAATAACTTCCATTTGCTGTTACCACAGTTATCATTACTTCTCCCGTAAAGCCATCTTCAGAGAAACCGAAGGATTGATACTTACCTAAACCATTGGTGTTTTCTATAGTATGGATTTGCGAATTAGCATTTGTATTTACCAACGTATTTTGGTTTGCAACAGAAGTAATATTTAAACTCAATATATTTGTTCCTGGTTGAAAAATAATATTTCTAAAAGTGTTGAATTCTGTTAAACAAAGACATGGCGATGGAGCCGGTGGTACAGGAGGAATTCTTGGTGGAATTAAAAAGGCATTTTCCGGACTTATAATAGATTGAGATTCTTCGTTGTTATTCGCAATTGCAATGTTAGCTTGAGTAATACTCGCTTGCGCATCATTGTAACCAGGATCGCTATCCGGAATTTGTTGCCATATAGCAATGTCTGCACTTAACCTAGTGTTTTCGGTTTCTAAATAGTATTTACGCAAATCGCCTTCGTAAATGTAATTGGTAGCTGTAAATTCTACTTGTTCTGGATCATCTTGCGGAAATCTGTCATCTTCGTCACAACTATTGTTTGTGAACATAATAACGGACAAGAGCACTAGTACTACATAACGTGTTTTCATATTTTTAATGTTTTTTGGGTTACACTGTAGCTAGTTAATAGTAAGGAGATACTAAAGTTAACAATTTTTCAAAAAAAACATATAAAAATGCAGGTTATTTTATTTAACTATTTGGTTGTTAGTTTATTTGGTAAATAATAAGTGTGTTGTTCTCTCCTTTAGTTACAAACTCTAAGTTGTTGTCTTTGTCTAAATTGTCTAATGCAATTGCAGAGTTTCCATACACAGGGAAATTGTTTTGTAAAACACCATTACTATCATATAAATACACCTTCTGCGTTTGCAAGTCTGTAGTAGAAACGTAAATTTTATCGTTAATATAAAAGAGCTTTGGTGTATCATAATTACCAAAATCTAAATCTAACGTTTTATTTTTTATAGTTAACTTGTTTTCGGTTTGTGCAACAAGTGTTTTTGTTGTAGTGGCCAAATGATGTTTTGTACTAAGATTTAGGTTTTCTGTACTACTCGTTCCGTTGGTGCTAAAACTAACCAATTTACCATCTTTGGTTGTGGTTGTAAATTTGTTATAATATAGGTATACGGCTTGATCAGAAAAGACGTATTTACCTTTTGGTGTAACTCTTGTTTTACCAACTCGATCTACAATATATAGTTTGTTGTCTGTTTTAAACGTTAAGTAATCTTTGCGGCCAATTCTAAAATGTTGCGGTTGGTGATTAATGGTACTTTCTGCAGCTTTAAATTTAAATCCTTTTACCGGTTTTCCTTTTGCATCATACATTAAAACGTTTTTACCTTGCGTTACTAGTAGTCGATATTTTTTGTTATTGTCATAATCAAAAACCGAAAGCGGCTGCGTAATAGCATCGTTATACTTTAATGGAAAAGGAGCAACGTCTTTTCCGGTTCTATCTAAAACATAAACGCGGTTAGGAGTAGCAAATGCTAATTGGAGTCTGCCGTTTTTGTACATGTCTATTTGTTGTACTTCTCCTAAAACAGGACCTTGAAGTTGTTTTTTCCAAAGTACTTTTCCTCTATTAGAAATAAGATAGATATGGTTGTTAATGTCTTGAACTATAATTTCCTTTTGCTTGGTGATGTGATTGGTTACTAATTGCGGATTGTTAATCAAGTCTGCATCTAACTTAATATTGTATAATTCGGTTACCGAGTTCTCTCTTGCTCGTGTCTTGTTCTTTTTTATGATTGCATTTACATGTGCGAAATTGGTATCGTACACAAATTGTATAGCCGAAGTTTTATAATCGTCTAGTTTCAGATTTAGGGTTTCCTTAAAATTTGTATTTATAATGTGCTTTAAACCTGTAGGATTTGCAATCAATAATAAAGACGAAGCATTGGTAAGATGCACTTTGGTACTTTGGTAGTATTCCTTTTCGCTATACGTGGTCTTGTTTTGGTAATTCGCAATAATGTTTTCTAAGGCTTCTTTGGTACTGGTGAAAACAAAAAAGTCGTCGATGTTGGCGTAATAATTCGCTTGTTTAAAAGTAATTAAAGGGGAGAATGTATTGCGAAATAATCCTGCTTCACTAAAATTGTAAATTTCTATTTGTCTGTAGGTTTCTACTAAATTTTGGTCGTTTAGTAATGCATCCTTAGTAGCAATTACATCTAAAGAGTTTAATAAAATACTTTGGTTTTTTCCTTCGTAAATAATACCAACTTCTACAATATTATCAAAAAGCGTAGTTTCTGTTGTTAAAGAATCTGTACTTCGGAATTGTTTTAGGTTTTCATTTAAAATAGAAAAATCGTTAAATGTAAAACTCATAAACCCATCGGCATTACTTGGTGCAATCGATGCAATGTTATTTTCTTTAGCTATCGTATTTTTAAAAATGTTAATTAGGCTTTTTGTAGAGTCTGTTGCTTTGGTAATTCCGTTTAATATAATAGCATCTTGGCTAATATCAGCATCCACAAGTGTGTAGTTTGTAAAGGATGTAAAAGAAATAGAATCATTAGTAAATACAGATTGTATTCGTTGCTTATTTTTATTATTAATAAGAATAGAAAACGGTTTTTTAGTATCACTAGTTTTTAATATAGCTTTTAAATCTTCGTCTTTATTCGTGGTAATAAGCGAGGTCTCTAAAATTTCTTTGCTAGAGGAAGCAATAAAAATACTGTCTTTATAGGTGTTGTAGGTAATGCTTTTGTCTATTTGTGTTTTGTTAATAGATATACTTTGATATAAATAGGCTTCCACACTAATGTTTTGCAAAGAATCTACAGCAAACAAATCTGGTGTTTGTTTGGTAATAACGGTATATTGCAGACTGTCTTTTTCGTCATAATTAAAACAAACTAAAAGCGGATTTGTAGTATTTAAGTATTTAAGATTCTCTAGTTTTTGACTTAATGAAGTATACGTTTTGCTATTTGATAGACTGCGGAGTAAATCATTATTCTCTAAATTGCTTTTTAAGCTTTCTAAATTGTTGACCTTAATAATTACCGAAGCATCTTCTGGAATATAATCTATAGTATTAATATGTGTATTCGTATTATTACAACTAATAAGTATTAGACTAATAAGAAAAAGGTTCCAGGTTTTTTTCATGTAAAAAGGGATTTATACAAATATAAGAATGCGTTTATAAAAAGTGCTTAAAGTGCCTAAAGTATTTGAAGCTGCAGCTGATTATAGTTTTTTACTCACCTTTTAATATTAAGGGAGCTTTTTTTTAACTTCAACTTCGCTTGAAATACTTATACCTTTAAGCGTAATTGTTCGGGTAATAGTCGGAAAGATTTTCTGTGATACTTTGTAATTCCGTATTTTCTAATCGCTTCTCTATGTTCTTTGGTAGGATAGCCTTTGTTTTGTTTCCAATTATACATCGGGAATTCTTCATGAATTGTATTCATATAAGCATCTCTATACGTTTTTGCTAAAACCGAAGCTGCAGCAATACTTAAAAATTTCCCGTCTCCTTTTATAATGGTTTCATGCGGAATATCGGGATAAGGTTTAAACCTATTTCCATCTACAATTATGAAGTTCGGAGTTTCTTTTAAACCCGCAATAGATTTGTGCATGGCTAAAATGGAAGCGTTTAGAATGTTTATTTCGTCTATTTCTTCTTGAAAAACATGTGCAAAACCAAAACAGATAGCCTCCGTTTCTATAATTGGTTGTAATAAATCACGTTTTTTTTCACTTAATTGTTTCGAGTCATTAAGTATTTTGTTCTTAAAATTGTCAGGTAAAATTACAGCAGCAGCAGTAACAGGACCAGCCAAACAGCCTCTGCCAGCTTCGTCTGTGCCACATTCTAATTTTAGTTTCGAGTAATTTAATTTCAGCATTTAAGTAATTGTTAAGAATAACAAGTTGTTATAAATTGTAATATTGTAATTCATACCTATTAGATATTTTCTATTTTTGGCAAAAAATAGACAAGTCGGCTTTAGGTTGTTGCAAGGTCTAAAAAATAATTATGAAGCAAAAAATTCTGATATTCTTTTTACTAAGTGTTTTCCATTTTGGGTATTCGCAGGTTTCACCAAAACCACAAATAGAAAAAAGTATAAATAAAAGTATTGATAAAAAAAACAATGCTAATGATACTTTGTCTACTAGATCTAATACAGAGTCTAAGACGGTAAAGGACCAGAAGGCTAAAATTCAAGACTATGTAATCATCTCACATAAAAGAGATAGCGTACATGTAGATACTACGCTAACCATTAAAAAGGAATATAAATTTAATTACCTACGAAAAGATAACTTTGAATTGTTGCCATTTTCTAATGTTGGTCAGACCTATAATAGACTTGCATATAGTTTTAATAGTGATAAACTCATGCCTTTATTTGGGGCAAGAGCAAGACACTTTAATTATATGGAAATTGAAGACATAAACTATTATCGTGTTCCAACACCATTTACAGAACTATATTATAAGACTGCTTTTTCGCAAGGACAACAAGTAGATGCGTTTTTTACCGTAAATACTTCTCCGCAATTAAATATTTCTATAGCGTATAAAGGCTTGCGTTCTTTAGGTAAATACCAACATATACTAACCAGTACTGGTAATTTTAGATTTACTACAAGTTACAATACCAAAGACCAAAGATATATTGCTAATGCGCACATTGTAGCCCAAGATTTAATGAATGAAGAAAATGGCGGATTGAAAGATGATAATATCGCCTTTTTTGAAGCAGGTGATCCAGAATTTTCAGATAGAGGTGTTTTAGAGGTTAATTTTGAAGATGCCGAAAGTATCTTAAAAGGAAAACGTTTTCACTTAGATCATAAATATAGTATAACAAAAGCTAAAGACTCCATCGCAACAAATACTTTAAGTGTCGGACATATTATTTCTTTTGAAGATAAGTTCTTTGAGTTTAATCAAGATAAAGAAACCGATTACTTTGGTGAGTCCTTTAGAGCAACTGATTTAAGAAAACGTGTTACACTAGAAAATTTTTATAACCAAGTACATGTAAACTATACTAATAAAACCCTTGGAGCCTTACAGTTTAATGTAAGTCATAATGATTATAATTACGGGTATGATAATGTAGTAATCTTAAACGAAAACAGAATAACAAACAGAATAAAAGGGCAAGTACTAGCCATAGGAGGTGCGTATAATAAGAACTTTAAAAAATTTAAATTAGATGCAGAAATAGGAGCCAACATATCTGGAGATTTTAATGGTAATTTCTTAACAGCAAAAGCAATCTATCCTATTAATGAAGATGCGGTAGTTAGCGCAAAGTTGAATACCAACTCTAAAGCACCTAATTACAATTTCCAATTATATCAAAACGATTATGTAAACTATAATTGGGAAAACAAATTCAACAATACCCAAACCCAAGAAATCGAATTGCAATTACAATCCAATAAAATAGCAGATGTCTCTTTGAGTTTCTCTTCTATAGATAATTATACATACTTTAAAAGTAACCCGACAGATAGCTTAATTAAACCGTATCAAAACAATGCTACCATAAATTACTTTAAGCTAAAAGTAGAAAAAGAAATCACCTATAAAAAGCTAGGCTTAGCCAACACCATATTATATCAAAACGTAAAAGACGAAAACAATACCTTAAATGTACCAGATTTTGTAATGCGTAATACCTTATACTATGCAAATACATTCTTTAATAACGAACTGTTCCTGCAAACCGGAATCACCTTCAGCTATTTCTCTAAATACTATATGAATGGTTATGATCCCGTTTTAGCAGAACTATATGTGCAAGACCAAAAAGAATACGGCGCATTCCCAAGATTAGATTTCTTTATAAATGCCAAAATTCGTCAAGCAAGAATCTATTTAAAAGCAGAACACTTTAATTCAGCATGGACTGGGTACGATTATTACTCTGCTCCAAACTATCCATATAGAGATTTCACCGTACGTTTCGGTGTGGTGTGGAATTTCTTTTTATAATTTTCAGGGCGTTACCATACTTAACCTGTAGTTAAGTATGGTCAGGCTATCCGCTGTATCTTTTTGTATCCTTATTATAATAGAGTAGAAGTGTCCTATATATAAGGAGTGTTATTAAATAAAGACTAGTCTAAAAATGCCACAAAAAGGATATCACTACTATCCTTAACGCGAATTCCAACAAACAAGCATCCTATTTCAAAAAAACTTTCCGTTATAAATACTTGAAAATAAGCTCTTAGAAAGGCTCAGAAAAAATAATCAAAAAAAAGATTAAAAAAGGCATTGTCAAGAATAAAAAGGTATCTATATTTGCACCCCGCTACGGAAACAATAACATGTTAAGTAGCTGGAAAGTTCTAAAGAAAATCATGTTTTAAAGGTTAAAAAAAAGATTTTTATTTTTTTAATAAAAAACATTGTGAGATTAGAAAAAGGGTTTTATATTTGCACCCGCTAAGAGATTAAAGCCTTAGTAAAACAAGAAAACAAGTTCATACACATATTGAATTGACAGCGTAAGATTAAAATTGGAAACGATTTAAATCAAACAAAGAGAATAAACTATTTTGAGTACTTGAAAAATTCCATTAGTTGTTAAGCAAATAAGTCGCAAGACTATAAAATTTAACGATGAAGAGTTTGATCCTGGCTCAGGATGAACGCTAGCGGCAGGCTTAACACATGCAAGTCGAGGGGTAACATTGTGCTTGCACAGATGACGACCGGCGCACGGGTGCGTAACGCGTATAGAATCTACCTTATACTAGGGAATAGCCTTTGGAAACGAAGATTAATGCCCTATAGTATGTTG